>NZ_AMPG01000002.1:712794-1069192 GCF_000299415.1 Candidatus Microthrix parvicella Bio17-1 | reverse complement strand
ACACCGCGACTATGCCGACCTTTCGGTGGGTGGCTGGTGGTGGCGTGTTGTCCAGGTGTGTGTGGTCGGCATAGTTACAGGCTTTCGAGGAACGCCAGCACTGCGTCGGGGGGCTGGTAGCGCCCTGGCGGTGTTGAGTCTGGTTTGGTCAGCTCGAGTGCTCTTTGTTTGGTTGTCATGTCGGCCTGCAGGTAGACGTTCGTTGAGCGGAGGTCGGCATGGCCGAGCCAGAGCGCGATGACGGCGGTGTCGACTCCGGCTTGGAGGAGTGCCATGGCGCAGCTGTGGCGCAGGGCGTGGGGGTGGAGCCGTTTGTTGCGCAGCGACGGGCACCGGTCGGCGGCCACATCGGCGTGTTTGCGGACCAATCGCTGGACAGCGTCTGAGCTCAACGGTCGACCTGTGCGGGTCGGGAAGAGCGGTTCACCGGGTTGGCCGCCGCGTTCTGCCATCCAACCGGCGAGGGTCGCCGCTGTCCCGGTGTTGAGGGGCACGGCTCGTTGCTTGCGGCCTTTGCCGTTCTCGCAGTGGACACTCGCGCCGGTGCCAAGGGTGACGTTGTCGCAGTTCAACCCGGTGAGCTCGGAGACACGCAGACCGGTTCTGACCTCGACGAGGAGCAGCGACCGGTCTCTGCGGCCTTCCCAACGGTCCAGGTCGGGTGCGTCAACGAGCGCGTCGATCTCCTCGGCGGTGAGGAACGACACCAGCGCCCGTTCGAAGCGTTTGGGTGGTATTGCCAGGACGCGTTGGAACGTTGCTGCGTGTTCGGGGTGCTGTAGGGAGGAGTAGCTGACCAGTGAACGGATAGCGGTCAGACGCAGGTTCCGGGTTCTGGGGCTGTTGTGACGTTCGGTCTCGAGACTGTCGAGAAAACCGCCGATCAGTGTCTCGTCAAGGTCGGCCCAGTCAAGGCGGGCCGGGGTCTTGCCGGTGTGTTCCTGTGCGTACGTGAGGAGCATCCGCAACGAATCACGGTAGGAGCCGTGGGGTGCCCCGAGGATTTCGGACAGTGGGTGATTGATAACATCCACTGACACAAAGGAATCCAATATGACACGCAAACGAACAAAATACTCTGACACTTTCAAGGCCGAGGCCGTGAAAATGGTGATCGACGGTTCCCGGCCGATCGCCACGGTCGCCAACGAGTTGGACATCAACCCGGGCACACTCGGTGTGTGGGTCAACAAGTACCGTGATGCCCACCCGATCGAGGAGGACCCTTTGACCCCAGCCGAACGTATCCAATTCCGCGAACTCCAAGCCGAGAACCGCGAACTCCGAATGAAAAACGAGTTCTTGGGAAAAGCGGCGTCCTTCTTCGCCCAGGAGTATCGGTGATCTCGAAGTACGAGTTCATCGACGGCGAGAAGGCGAACTACCCGGTCACCAAGATGTGTTTGTGGGCGGGCGTGTCGAAGTCCGGCTACTACGACTGGCGGAAACGTCCGCTGTCAGCAACCGCGGAACGACGCGAGGAACTGGCGGTCGATGTCCGCAAGGTCTTCGATGCATCCGATGGCACCTACGGGCACCGTCGGGTCCATGCCGAGCTGGGCCGCAAGAAGATCGCTGCCGGCCTTGAACTGGTCCGTCGGGTGATGGTCGAGGGTGACATGGTTGCCTGTCAGCCCAGGCCATACAGGCGAACGACCGACCCTGACGGCACGCCGAGCACGGCGGACTTGGTCGACCGGGACTTCACCGCCGCGGAGCCGGGCGTGAAGCTGGTCGGTGATATCACCTATATCCGCACGTGGGAAGGGTGGGTGTACTTGGCGACGGTGATCGATTGTTTCTCGAAGATGGTGGTCGGGTTCGCGATGGCCGACCATATGCGCACCGGTCTGGTGACCGACGCGTTGCAGGCCGCGATCGACGCTGGTGGCATTCAGTCGAATGCCATATTCCATTCGGATCATGGGGCGCAGTACACCTCTGAGGAGTTCAAAGCGTTCCTTGCATCAAATGACATGGTTGGGTCGATGGGTAAGACCGGGGTGTGTTGGGATAATGCTATGGCGGAATCGTTTTTTGCTTCGTTGAAGAACGAGTTCGTTTATCGGACAGTGTTCCCGACACGAAGAAAGGCTGTTTCGGGTATTGCGCATTGGATCGAGATTTGGTATAATCGTTCCAGGCTTCATTCGGGGATCGGTTACCGGACACCGGTTGAAGTGCATGACAGCTATCGCGACAAGGCACGGGCAGCGTAAGGGCTGCCACAGATCACTGTCCGAGAAACGCGGGGCTCACCACCGATCGTTGCCGGGCTTGCGTGTTGTTGCTTGACGAGCCGGTCGGTGAAGAAGCTTTCCAGGGTGGGGGCGATCAGGCTCATTAGCAAAGCACCTCCCGGTTCAGGTCCATACGGGTGACGGCCAACGCCAACAGTTCGGGGACAGCGGACAAATACCAGTACGTCGAGCGGGGATCTTCGTGGCCCAAGTAGACCGACAAGGTCGGAAGGAGGGCCTCAACGTCTGCGTCTTCCTGATACCACTTCAACAACGTCCGGACAGCGAACGTATGTCTGACATCATGAATTCTCGGCCGGATCGACGATCCCGCTCCGACCCCCGAGAGGTCACAGAAGCGTCGGAAGGCCAGCCGGAACGGTTGGTAGAGCAGCCTGGTGCCCCGCATGGAAACGAAGAATGCTGGTGTCGACGGTTGGAGGCAGAGCCGGTCGCGGGTCTCCGCGTAGTCCGCCAGCGCGGCCATGGTGGACCCCAGCAGTGGGATGTTGCGGGACTTCCCGAACTTGGCCGTGGAGATGGTGAGGACGGCGTCGTCCCATGCGATGTCGTCGCGGTTCAGCCCGATCACCTCGCCGACCCGCATGCCGGTGGCGGCCAGAAGACCGATCACGGTTTCCCAGGTTGCCGCGGGTAGCCGCCAACGACATCGGCGAGTCTCGGCCATGAGCGCGGCGATGTCCTCGGGGCTGTAGACGAACGGTGGCCGCCACCGCTGATGGTTCGGGATCAGACCGGGCGGTGGGACTTCGGTGCGCTCGTCGAGGGCGGCCATGTGGCGGGCGAACCCTCGGGCCACCATCATCCGATGGGACCAAACAGTGCTGGTGGGTGATACGTCCGGGGCCTGTGCCCAGGCCAGCGCGGCGGCCACGGTAACGGTCGGCTCACCGACCGAATCGAGGTAGGCGACAAACCGTGGCAGCAGCCGGTGTGCCTCGACAAGGTCATGGCCGAACGAACGGCGCAGTGCCAGGTACTCATCTGCGATGTCCGACAAGGCGCTCATCGTCGGGCTCCCGGCCAAGGCTGGGCGACCTGAGCCAACCTGACGAAATCGACTTTGGCGTAGATGGCGGTGGTGGCCAGATCCCGGTGACGTAACACCTGGCTGACCTCAACCAGTTTGGCTCCATGGGCGAGCAGGTCGGCGGCAAGACCGTGTCGTAGCCGGTGTGGACCCACCCGATTCACCCCGGCACGACCGCACGCCCGGTAGACAACCTTGGTGAGCAAGCACGCACGGATGGGCACGTGAGGCGCACGCACAGTCAGGAACACGTGTCGCTCGTTGCTGGCCGGTCGGCCCTGTTGGAGATATCCGACCAGTGCTTGCCCAACATCGGCGGGAATCGGTAGCCGGTCGACACGACGGCCCTTGCCCCGCACCATGATCTCTCCGGCACGCCAGTCGATATCGTCCAGCTCCAAACGGGCGACCTCGCACGCGCGAAGCCCGAGACGGGCAACGAGCGTCAAGATCGCGAAGTCACGCCGGCCGCCGGACCTGCTCCGATCACAGCCGTCGAGCAACGCCCTCACCTCGACCGGTGACACGCTCTGTGGAATCCCGGTGTTACGCCAGCCCGCGACGGGAGGCATGGCCGTCCCCAAATCGACCTCGATGATCCGGTCCCAATACAAGAACCGCAGCAACGACCGAAGATCGCCCGCCTCGCGTTTCGCCGACGCCACGCTGAGGCGACCACACGAATCGAGCAGATAGGTGAACACGTCGGCTGCCTCGAGGCCCTCGGCCCCTGTGCCCCCAACACGGGCCGCTCGTTCGGTCAGAAAGACCTTGGCCATCCGCACGTAGCGGTCCACCGTCGATGGTGCCAGCCCACGCTCTCGGGTCAGATAGACGGCGTAACGATCGAGCAGTTCCTCCGTCGGTGTCGGTTCGGCCACCGCCGCCTCAGGAGCACAGCCGACACGACGCAACAACACGACCAACACCTCCAGCAACGGCCGCCTCGACGGGATCCGACGCCCCAGACCAGCACAGGTGTCAACGAACTCGTCGACCCGACCCACGGTCAACTCGTCCACGGCAAGGCCCTCGTCGGCCATCCAGCAGCTCAGCCACCCCATCTCCGCCAAGCGCTGTTCAACCGGGCCGGGCCTGTAGCCCAACCCGACCAGCGCTTCCCGATAATCAGCGGCGAACGATGTCAGCGGCGAATCGCCACACGTCCATGAATTGGTGCCCATCGGCTTCCTCCTTGTTCCACGGAACCGGACGGCTCCGACCGGGAAAGCCTCAACGTCAGACCGCAACTATGCCGAGCACCACACCCCACACCAGATCAAACACCCCCTGCCACCCGGGAAACGCCGACCGCGCACAGCACAAGTCGGCATAGTCGAGGGGTCGGCATAGGGCGTGGAGGTAGATCCCGGTTGTTTCGATGCTTTCGTGTCCGAGCCAGAGGGCGATTGTGGCGATGTCGACGCTGGCGTGGAGGAGACGCATGGCTGCGGTGTGGGGTGCTGTCGGGTGCCCGATGCGGCTGAGGCGCAGGCTTCGGCCTGGCATGCGGAAGCGGCAGAGCCGCGCCGAGGGGTGGGTGTCGGTCCGTCGGTCGAACCAGAGTTGAGATTGGGCTGACCGGCGGATGTGTCGCCTGGGGCATCGGGCGGTTCGGGCGGCGAGGCGGTCGTGCTTGTCGCCGAGTCACTGGCGCCAGTGCAGTTGGTGGTGGTGCCGTGCGTGCCGCCGGTGCTGTGGCTGCTTCCGGTGCTGCCGTTCTTGCCGTTGCTGGCGCTGCCGTTCTTGCCGTTGCTGGCGCTGCCGTTCTTGGTGGTGCGATTTTTGGTGGCGGCGAGAGTTTGGCAGATGAGCGCTTCGAGGGCGTCGGCGCGGCGTTGGGCGACCGCTCGCTTGTTGTGTCG
Organism: Candidatus Microthrix parvicella Bio17-1; assembly: GCF_000299415.1. NCBI lineage: Bacteria > Bacillati > Actinomycetota > Acidimicrobiia > Acidimicrobiales > Microthrixaceae > Candidatus Neomicrothrix > Candidatus Neomicrothrix parvicella. The sequence goes on along the minus strand of NZ_AMPG01000002.1, from coordinate 1,064,036 downwards.
GGATCGGCCGGGCAGGTGCTCGGCTCGCCACAGTTGGTCGGTCATCGCAGCGAGTTGGGTGGAGATGCGGGCGCCGGTGACCGGGTCGAATTGGGCGAACAGGTGGTGCATGCCGGTGTCGTCGTCGATCCACATCGACGCCTAACGGGACTGACGCTGGCGTTGAGCGTGGGTGTTGCCACCATCGGGTGACCCATCAATGTCCTCTTGGCGCATCGTGCGGGCGAACTCGTCGACGTCCTGGCACTTGGCCTTCTCCAAGAGGGCGTCCTCGTTGTCGCGAACGTTGCGTGCCTGTTCGGGCTTGTCCATCCGAGACGCCAACGCTTCGGCCTGCCCGGCGCCGATCTCGCCGCGTTCCAACGCTTCACGGGTCTTCGGCAAGCGTGCCAGACCGCCGGCTGTTTTGGCGGCCTTGCGGGCTTGCCGGCCCGACATGTTGCCCGACTTGCGCAACTGTTCGGCCACGTCGCCGTCGCGGCGAGCCAGTTCGGCCACCACCGCCGAACGGCGGGCCACCACCAACGCGTCCACTCTGGACAGCGCAGCGATCTCGGCCTTCAACGCCGCCACGTCCAACCCCGCCACAACCGAATCGACCGAAAGGCCACCGCACAAACAGCCAGCGTCTCGGACTCCAGCGTCTCGGACTCCAGCGCCTTTGCCGCCTCCCGCCGTGCATGCGGAGCTGTTGGCTGCCGAGCCGTCTACCGTCATCGTTTCGACCATGGATGTTCACCTCCCCCAAAGGAGCCAGCAACCCCACACGAAGGGGCGCGCTTCGCACCTTGACGGCGCCGCCCAAGCGTCCGCTTGGACAACACCCCAACCATCACGGCCTGCGTATCCCGTGGCTTCCCACCCGATCTCAGCCCGACGGGATTGACCGGTCCTGCGATGACCTACACACCATGATAACGAACATGCGTTCGACCGTCAACGGGTAGTTGCGAAAATTTCAGGGTTTGGTCAGACGCGGGTGAGGAACGTGTCGATCGAGGTCAGCACCCGGTCGAAGTCGTCGTCGGTCATGCCGCTGCCGCTGGGGAGGCAGATGCCGTGGTCGAACAGCCGGTCGGCCGTGCCGTTGAGCACGGTCGGGACGCCGGCAAACGAGCGCTGCTGGTGCATCGGCTTCCAGGTGGGCCGGGACTCGATCTCGTCGGCATCGAGGTGCTCACGCAGGTCGGCGGAGCTGAAGCCGGCGAGCGCTGGGTCGATCAACGCACAGGTCAGCCAGCGGTTGCAGAACCCGTCGTCGATCTCCGGCTGGAAGGTCACCCCTGACACGTTGCCCAGCACCTCGACGTAGCGGTCGAAGTACCAGCGTCGCCGGGCGATGCGCTCGTCCAGGGTGGACAGCTGACCCCGCCCGAAGGCCGCCAGCAGGTTGGACAGCCGGTAGTTGAACCCGATCTCGTGGTGTTCGTAGTGAGGCGCCGGCTCCTTGGCCTGGGTGGAGAGGAACCGTGCCCGTTCGATCAGCGTCTCGTCGGCGCCGACCAGCATGCCGCCCCCGGAGGTGGTGATCAGCTTGTTGCCGTTGAAGGAGAGCGCTGCAACCCGGCCGAACGACCCGCCCGGGCGGCCGGCAAGCGATGAACCGAGCGACTCGGCGGCGTCCTCGATCAGCGGCACGCCGTAGCGCTCGCAGATCGGCTCGATCCGCCGGTAGTCAGCGGGCTGGCCGTACAGATCGACCGAGATCACTGCGGCCGGCAGGCGATCCGCAGCGGCGCGCTCGGCCAGGGCCTGCTCGAGCAGTTCGGGGTCGAGGTTCCAATCGGCGGCCGAGGAGTCGACGAACACCGGCGTGGCCCCCACGTAGGCCACGGCGTTGGCGGATGCCGCGAACGTGAAGGTCGACACGATCACCTCGTCGCCCTCGCCGACCCCAAGGGCGTGCAGCGCCAGGTGCAGCGCAGCGGTGCCGCTGGAGAGTGCCACGGCATGCCCGACGCCGGTGACCGCAGCGATCTCGCTTTCGAACGCGGCCAGATCGGGTCCGGCCGGTGCCGCCCACCCGGAGTCGACCGCCGCCATCAGCAGGTCTTTCTCGGGTTGGCGAACGTCGGGGGCCGAAAGAAAGATGCGCGTCACGCCGAAGATGGTACGCGCCTGGGCGAGTATGGTCCGATCCATGCCGGTTGAAGAAGATGCGTCCGGCAAGCCGCACGCCGAGCCGCTGCAGCGGCCGTGGCTGTCGGGTGGGTTTCGCAGGATGAAGACGGTAGCGCTGTACGTGCTGGTGTGCGTGGTGAGCTTCGTCGCCGTCGTCGCGTTGTTCAGCTTTGCCGAGAGCCTCTGGCTGGGCCGCTTACGGTGATCGAGCGCTACCACCTGGTGCTGGCGGCGTGGGCGGTGGGAGCGGGGCTGGTGTGGGCGCTGGCCAGCCGCGTGGCGCCGCCGCTCGTGCAACGCCGGTTGGTGGCTTTGGCCGGGCTGACCGGAGCCGTCCTCGGTGCGTGGAACGACCCCCGACGGTGGCCCTGGCTGGTGGTCGCTGTGCTGGTGGTGGCGTGGGCGGATGACACCGACCGGCTCCATCCGCTGGGGGAGTGGGCGGCTCCCCTGACCGTCGTCAGCCTGGTGGGGGTGTGGGCGTCGGTTCCCGACACCGAGCCGGCCCTGGCGGCGGGGGCAGTGCTCGCCCCGCTGGCGCTGGCGTTGGCAGTGGGACGACGCCCGGTCGGGCCGGCCGGCACCGTTGCACTGGGGGTCGCCGTGCTCGGCTCGGTGTGGGTGGGCTCGGCTGGGTGGGGTGCGGCGCTGGCCACCGTCAGCGCCATCGGCGTGGTGGCGGCCGCGCCGATCGTGGACGGGTTTCGCCGCACCAGGCTGTCGCCGGTCGGCTGGAGCGCGGTGGTGGCGACGCAGCTGATGCTGTCGGTGCCGCTGTCACGGGTGATCATGCGTCAGAGCGTGGTGGTGGCGGTGATGCTGTCGGCGATGGGCCTCACCGCTGCGCTGCTCGTCATGGCGGTGGCCCCGGGCCAGCAGCCGCAATCCAGGGCTCGCCCAGAGGACAACTAGCCTCACCCGGATGCCGACGTTCCCGCAGCGTTCCCCCGGCGTGCTGGTGTCCCCCATGGGTGACCGCGCTGTGGCCTACGACCTGATCACCGAGACCGCCCACCAGCTGAACGCCACCGCCGGCGCCTTGCTGGCGGCGTGCGATGGTGAGGCCGATGTCGATGCCGCCGTCACCGACTGGGCGGACGGCGCCGGCGTTGACCGGGCCGATGTGGCGGCCGACGTCACGGCGGGCCTGGACATGCTCACCGAGTTGGGGCTCGTCGGTCGGGACGAGGCCTTCGACGCTCCCAAGCCGCCGGTCGGTTCGACCGAGGGCGAAGCCGAAGGCGAGAGCGCATCCGACAACGACGCTCCCGACGGCGCTGTGACCGACAACGTGGTGACCGGCAGAGTCCACCCGGTGATCGATCACAACATCGCGCTGCGTGGCCCCGACGCCGACGTGTTGGAGGCCCTCGACACGTTTCTCGGCACTGGGACCGATGCCGAGAAGCCGACGATGTTCTTCGACGCACACGAGACCGAGGACGGAGAGTTGGTGCTGGTCACCGACTACGAGTGGCGCTTTCCCAGCCGGGAGGCGTGCCTGCGCCAGCTGACGTCGGTGGTCAACGAGTACGCGGTGTGGACCCATAGTTGTGCGGCGTTTCACGCCGGGGCCGTGCGCTCGCCCGATGGGGACCTGGTGCTGCTGCCCGCACCGTCGGGCAACGGCAAGTCCACGCTGACCGGCGCATTTGTGGCCGCCGGATGGGATTACCTGGGCGACGAGGCGATCGGCGTGCGGCCCGGCTCGCTGGTGGCGGTCGGCTACCCGAAGCGACTGGCGATCGACCCGTCGAGCCGAGCGGTGCTCAACCTGCCCGAGAGCGACAGCGCCGATCTCGATCCGGCCGATATCAACGCCGACGTCACCCGCTTGGACGGCGACGTCGGCCCGATCAGCCGGGTGGTGCTACCCACCTATCAAGAGGGTGCCGAGGTGACGGTGCAGCGCTTGGAACCCCACGAGGCCGTGGTCGAGTTGCTGGCCAACACGCTCAATTTGGCTCGAGCCGGGCAGGCGGCGCTGGACGCGGTGTGTGATCTGGCAGCAACGGTTCCGGTCGAGCGGTTGATCCACGGCGACGCCCACCAGGCGGTCGCACGTGTCAGTACTCAGCTCGTCTAACTGGGGCGCCGGCCTGTAGATGCGACGGAGTCGGTTGCGAGCTAAGCCCGCAGCAGGACGGCGACCAAGAGCCCAGCCATCGTGGCCAGCACACCGATCAGCATCAGGAACGCGGTGAACATCCTGCTCTCAAGTCGACGGAGTCCTGACTCCAGTTCCGCTTGAAAATCAGACCGAAGCCCGGACGTCTTGTGCTCGAGGTCGGACCGAAGCCCGGAGGTTTTGGTCTCCAGGTCCGACCGAAGCCCAGAGAGCTGGGTGTCGAGGTCGGAGCGGAGCAGCGAGAGCTTGGCGTCGAGCAAGGCGGTCTGGACGTCGAGGTCGTTCTTGGTTGCAACATCGGCCCAACCGACCGGTGGGAGCAGTTCCATCAAGGTCGTGCCCCCCTTCTTTCCCAACAGCTCGTTGGCTCGTTCCTGCAGATTGTAGCGCTCCAAAGCTGAAGGAGTGCGACGTGCTGGACAGCAGACAGGGCCCCTTGCTGCGCAGAAAGAGTTCTCCTCTGCCAGGCTTCGACCCGCAGCTCGCTCATGGGGAAGTCCTGCACGTTTGCTGTGGTCACGAAAGCGGATGAGCACGGTCGAGTCGAGCACACTCGCGCCACTATCCGGCGCGCCGGCCGTCGGCTTCACGTTGTGCGCGCACCCATGTGGCCGGGTCGTCGTCCCAGGCGTGCCCCGAATCGGGACGTGAACCGAGGGCCGATTCCACATCCTCCCAACGCCGGTCGTCCTCGAGCGCTTGACGAAGTGCCGCCGCGATGTAGGCGCTTCGTTGGCGGGTCCCAGCGCGTCGGTCGAGCTCTGTGACGAGGTCGCCGTCCAACGATATGTGCAGACGCATGTGCTCAAATTAGCCCACAGGCACTGGTATCTGACCGTGGCTTGTTCCTCAGGCGCACGCGGTAGGGGAGCGGCGACGATCAGCTTTGGCGGCCATCCCTGTTCTGATGACGCGGACCGGTAGCTGCCACGACGATGACCCGATCCGCCTCAGTCCATGACCGGCACGCCCAGCGACCGAACCCAACGCCTCGAGGCTGACCTCGGCAACGCAGCCAGCAGCGCAACGGACTGGGCGGAGGCTCGTACACTCGTCGGGGAGGTGCGTCAGGGGTGAGTGGTCAGCAGCGTCGATCGGTCTCAATGGAGGACGTGCTGGAGCTTCCCGTCGGCGCCCTGACGGCGGAGGTGGACGGACACCTCGTCGCCGTGGACCAGAGCTCGGGCAGCGGGGTGCTTCTCAACGCTGAGGCAGCGCTCATCCTCACCGCCATCGACGGGGTTGCCTCGTTCGGCGAGGTGATCGACCGGGTGGCCGGCGAGACGGGCGGCAACTCCCCCTCGCTTCGGGCCAACGCGCCGGACGTGATCGAGCAGTTACCTGGGTTCCGCAGCTAGTTGAGCGGTCTAGGTGCCTGGATGCCTGTCTGGGCGCGGGAATTGGGCTCTCAGCGTGCTGGGAGCCGTGTGTCTAGGCGGTTTGGTGTCCTGGGTGGCCGGTTCGGGGCGGTTCAGGCTGGGGTGGCGGGCTGGATGCTGGTGTAGTCGGCGGGTTCTTTGAGGCCGACCGCTGCCAGGATCGCTTTCTGGTCTGGGGTGGTTGCTGTTCGCCTGCGGATGGTGCCGGCGGGGCCGGTGAACGTGCCGAGGTGCATTTGGTCGAGTTGGTGGCGGAGGTTGGTCCACGTCTGGTTGGTGCGGGACTCGACGATCCGGATGTGGAGGAGGGCGAGCCAGCACAACAGGACGTGGGCTCTGATGCGGTCTTCGAGCCGGTGGTAGACGGGGCGGAGGTCGAGGGTGGATTTCATGTCGCGCCAGCCTCGTTCGACTTCGAGGAGTTGTTTGTAGCCGAGCGCGATGTCCTCGGCTGACAGTGACGGGTCCGCGGTGCGGAGTAGGTATTTGCCGTCGAGTTTGGTCTCGGCGCGGATCGCTGTCTTGTCGACACGGAGGAGCCCGGTTTTGGTGGTGCGGAGGTAGCGGCGGACCGCTGCGGGAAGCCCGGCCGCGAGGGCGACACGTTCGTCGTGGGTGGCTTGATCTGTCCCGTCGATCGCTGTTTGGAGCCGTTCGACGAGTTGGGTTCGGATTGTCTGGTCGCGTTCGGCTTGTTCAGGGTTGTGACAGATCACGAACCGGTCCCGTGCAGCACCGTCATCGATTCCGACTTCTTTGACCCGCATGTTGTGGCGGATCTCGTGGTAGCGGCCCGGTCTGGCCAATGCTGTGGCGGCTTCGGTGTTCCCCCTGATCTTCTCGCCGATGATGTAGTTCCCGCCGGCGCGTTGGAGGTAGCGGCGGTTCTCAGCCGAGGAGAACCCCCGGTCCGCGACCCAGATGACGTGCCCCAACCGCCAGTCGGCGAGGTCGTCTTTGACCTGGCGGATCAGCGGCTGGTCGCCGGTGTTTCCGGACCAGGACCACACCCGGATTGGTATCCCGGTGCGGGTGACAGCCATGCCGATCACGATCTGTGGGAGGTCGTTGCGGTGGTCTTTGGATTTGCCCCACGTCCGGAACCCGACGGTGGCCCCGTCGGCCGGCTGGTCGGCTGTGGGTGTCTCGAAGTAGGTGGAGGTGGTGTCGAAGAACAGCAGGTCAACTTCGAGGTTCAACAGATCGGCTGTGGCCCAGTAGACGGATTCGGCGAGCTCGGTTTCGCATTCGAGGAGCCAGTCCATCGCCCGATAACAGCTGTCGGAATCAAGATCAGTGAGTCCGTCGATGTGGGTTCGTTCGGTGACCCAGCCGGTGGCGGCGAGTTTGGAGCCGGGGTCGACCGCCCGGTTCGCGACAAGAGCGAAGAGGACCCGTTCCATTTTGGGGTCCAGGCGTCGGCCTTTCAACAAGCCCCGCAACGTTTTGTCGATCCCGAGCTGGGACCACACGCCGTCGAGTACATAGTTGGCGCCCATCGGCCGTGACTCGACGAACTCCAAGTCGTCGGTCCCCGACATGGCGAGATGGTCGCCTGGGGGCAGCAGCCGTGAGAGCGACCCGATCAGGCGGGCGATCGCGTCACGGTCGACGGTGTCAGCCCGGCCGAAGCTGTGGACGACTCGGGGCACCGAATGCCCCGCGGCGCTGTCCCAGTCGTTGTGGGCCAGTTGGAGGTAGGCGACCTGGGTGCCGTCGGAGCGTTTGCGTTTCACGGTGCGGAGATACATGACACCTAGGACCGTAGCCCACATCCGTTTAGCCCATTGCGCTTACAGTGTCAGGCGTGTGTCTATGCGTTTCTGTGATTCCCGGAACGAAAACCCTTTCGTATCAACACTTTCAACCGCCCGGACACCTAGAAACCCCAAATAGCTGCGGAACGCAGGAGTTACTGGACCAGGGTTTGCTTCGCTACGTCGGGGACCCGCTGCATGCCATTCATCATCCGCCGGCAGCGGGCCCCCAGCGCTGGCAGAAGCGAGTTGACCAGATTCTGGCCGGGCATACGTGGAGCTTCAGCAGAACTGTGCAGGTCGCCAACGTGTCAGTGCGGGTGAGGTCGGATGAACCGACGACCGGCAAGCTGCTGAGCCTGCTGCTGTCGGCCCTGCCGTCCCACCCCGACGGCGGTCAACCAGCGGCGCACAGCATCGCCGTTGTCTCGCTTCCCCTCAGCGCTGGACTGCCCGCTGAGCCACGGGCCGGACGGAGCCGATATCGGGTCGTCGCCGACGGCCGCGTGGTGGGTCGGCGAGATCGACCGGAGGACGCTGTGGCGCTTGCCCTCCACCACGTTGACGAGGTGGCCATTGAAGCCACCGACTTGCTGGCGTTCCATGCGGGCGCTGTGGAACGAAACGGCAGCGTGGTCATGGTGTTTGGCGACAGTGGCAGTGGCAAGAGCACATTGACCGGAGCACTGCTTCGACATTCGTTCGCCTACCTCACCGACGAGGTGGGTCTGGTAGATCCCAACACGTTCGAGGTTCTGCCCTACCCGAAGGCACTGGACCTGCACCCCAATTCGATCGAGCTTCTCGAGATCGACGGGGCTGACGCCGCCCTGGGGGCAGTGAAGCACAAAGTGCTGCCGCACCGTCTGGGCTCGGTGAGCAGCAGCGGGCGACTTGAGTTGATGGTGTTCCTCGACCCAACGCCATCGTGGTCGAATCCGGTAGGCGGCCGGACTCTTGCACCAGCCGACACGTTGATGAGATTGCTTCCAGTCACGTTTGGGTCAACTTTGGCAACCCGGTCCCACCTGCAAGCGATGGCGTACATGTGCGAACGAACGTCTGCTGTCGGCTTGGGGCGCGGCACCCTGAACGATGCAGTGGATGCGATCGAACGCTCCCTCCAAGTTCCTTGACGCTAATTCATTCAGCGATGAATTAGCGTCATCGGTAGAGAGAATCTCATACCTCGCTTCGGTGGAATATCATATAGTGCCAAAGGTTTCCGTTCCTGTGGTAGTAATCCGCCACCTCGATTTGCGACGCGCAGGCGAGGTGAGCTGCGGCTCTCAGGTAGAAGGGGACACCAGAATGACTGAAGTTGACCGCCGAAAGTTCATCCAGCGAGCAGGCGTCGGAGCCGCTGCGGCAGGCGCGGCGTGGGCAGGCCCAGCCATCCTCGGACAGAACGCTGCGTTTGCGGCGGGGTCTGACGGCGGCGGTGGTGGTGGTCCGATCGAGACCATCCCACCGGATCCCGACCCCGATGACATCTACTGCGGCACGATCGTCTGGCCGACGACGAACAACAATCCGAACTCACCCGCCTCGCGTATCACCTATCCGCTGAAGTCCACCGACGAGCCGCTTGTCCAGCTGGATTCGGTAGTTGGTCAGCAGGTTGGACCCACGCCCCCGTCGCTGATCAACCCGCAGGTGACGGCCGGTGCCGGTGCGAATTACGGCTATCGCAACCTTCTTCCAAACCCGCGGGCGTTCCAAGGCCAGGGGACGATCAGCGGGTGCAATGTGCCCGGCCTGGTACTGGTCCAGAACAACGCTGGCGGCGGCAACACGTCGGCAGCTTCGATCGCCAACTATCAGGAGGTGACGTTCACCTTCAACACGGTGATCACCGACCTGCGCTTCAACATCAACGATCTGACCGCCAACACCGAGGATGGGGCGAACACCACTGGGGACACCGTCGATGCTTCCGCTCCGTACACCCCCAGGAACGGGATCTACCGGGATGCGGTCAGCTTCAACCGTTCCATTTCCGTCACCGGCGGCAACCAAACCAACTTGACCGGCTCCGGCACCTTCTCTAATCCTCTTCGTCGTACCACCGACCAGGACTACTTCATCGGTCTCAACGCTGTATATGCGCCGAACAACGTCCCGTTGGACGTTGAGGTGACCATGCCTGGCCCCCTCAAGTCGTTCACCATGCGGTACGCAACCGTCGGAGGTCGGGGCACACAATGGGTCCAGCTGGGCACCTTCTCGTTCGGGGACTGCTGACCGGCAGCCGAACCGCCGCCACCAAACTTCTACTCGCGGCTCGCTCAACGGAAGTCCTGCACCTTCGCTGTGGCCAGCGAAGGGCTGGATAACAGCGGGCGATCAGTCGGCGTCGGCCATCTCGGTTCGGCTGACGTGCTTCATGATCTTTCCGGACGGGTTGCGAGGGATCGGACGGACGATCAGGTCGTGGGGCACCTTGTAGTGCGAGAGGCGTTCCCGACAGAACTCCTGGACCTGGGGGAGGGTGATCGTTGCACCCTCGACCGGGGTGATGATTGCGACGATGCTCTCGCCGTAGGTGAGGTGCGGCCTCGCCACGATGGCGCAGTCGGCGACGTCGGGGTGTGCGGCCAGGGCGTTCTCCACCTCGATCGAGTAGACGTTGTGCCCGCCGGTGATGATCATGTCCTTGATGCGGTCGGTGAGCGTCATGTACCCGTCGGCGTCGAGCCGTCGTAGCCTGGACACGCCGAAACTGTAGCGTGGAACCCACCGAAACTGTAGCGTAGGACGCGCCGAAACTGTAGCGTAGGTGCTGTGAGTTCGCACTCCCTCGCTGCTGAGCACTACCTGCCCCGGACCGTCGACGGTGAGCTGGACGAGCTGTTCACAGGAGCGGCTGCCATCTCACTTGAGGGTGCCAAGGGCGTGGGCAAGAGCGCCACGGCAGCGGAGCGTGCCACCAGGACCTTCCTCATGGAGGATCCTGCAGTTCGTGAAGCGGTGGCCGCCGCGCCGGAACTTCTGCGGGGCACCGGGCCGGTGTTGATCGACGAGTGGCAACACCTGCCGATGACCTGGGATGTTGTCCGGCGGGCGGTGGACGCCGGTGCGGCTCCGGGCCAGTTTCTGCTCACCGGCTCGGCTTCGTCGTTCAGCCCGGGTAGTCATAGTGGCGCCGGAAGGATCTTGAAGGTGCGCATGCGCCCACTCAGCCTCGCCGAACGTGGCCTGAGTTCTCCGATGGTCTCCCTCGCCGCCATCCTGACCGGCACCCAACCTGATGTGTCCGGCGAGACATCGGTTGGGCTGCCGGAGTACGTCGACGAGATCTGCGGTTCGGGCTTTCCCGGCATTCGGGGATTGCCACATCGGGTGCGGCGCGCTCAGCTGCGCGGTTACGTGGATCGCGTCGTGGATCGCGACATGGTGGAGGCGGGACTCAGGGTCCGAAAGGAGGCGACGCTGCGGCGTTGGATGGCTGCGTACGCCGCTGCGACCTCAAGCGTTGCCTCCTACGAGAAAATCAGGGATGCGGCAACGTCGGGGGAGGGCAACAAGCCCGCCCGCAGCACCACCGAACCGTACAGAAACATGCTGGAACGGCTGTTCATCCTCGATCCGCTCCCGGCTTGGCAACCCACCCTGAGCCACCTGCGTCAGCTCGCAGCCGCTCCCAAGCACCACCTGACCGATCCGGCGCTGGCCACAACCCTGCTCGGTCTCGGACCTGCATCGCTGCTGCACGGCGACCAGGGGCCGGTGCCTCGACCACAGGACGGATCGTTGCTGGGGGCGTTGTTCGAGTCGCTGGTCACCCTGGGGGTCCGCACGTACGCGCAGCGCGCGGAAGCGTCGGTTGGACATCTCCGAACCCACCGCGGCGACCATGAGGTGGACCTGATCGTAAAACGCGATGATGGACGCGTTGTGGCGATCGAGACCAAGCTGGCGACCACCGTGAGCCAGGACGACACCGTGCACCTCCGCTGGCTTCGTGACCGGTTGGGCGACGACCTGCTCGACGCCGTGGTGGTGACGTCGGGGCGCTATGCGTACCGCCGTCCCGAAGACGGCGTGGCGGTGGTGCCTGCGGCTCTGCTGGGCCCGTGAGCAGTCGCCTGTCAGCTGATTGGCGCTCAACCTGCCCGAGAGCGGCAGTGGCGATCTCCCCATCGACCCGCCAGCTACGAAGGAGACCCCCGACTCGCTGGGGGTTATCGGCCAACGGTCCCGTGATGAATGCGATCGCCGCAGCCGCGACCGCCTCGGGGGGCCGCTCCCGCAGTGCCCGTGTCGCGGGAGCGCCTCCTCCATCGAGTCCAGGTCTTCGCGGCTGATCAGCACAGCCGCCGGAGTGCCGTCTTGGTGATGACCATCCGTTCGTGCTGCTGCTGCACTCGACCAATGATGTCGGAGACGTTGTTGCGGACGGTTCGCACGGACTCGGTGGACGTGACGCGATCGTGTCACACGACACCCCGGCTCAGATGCTTGCTGGCCGGTTGCCGCCGAAGGTATTGCGAGAGGTTCAAGATTTGCTCTCGTCGCATCGTTCGCTGGCGACCATGGCATTCCATGCAACCCTTGACCACGCCTTCCCAGGTACGCTGGAAGAAATGCTGGATCGAGGCGACGGGCGATGAGAAGGGGATGGGATGATGGGCACTGACGAGTACGTGCTGGTCGACGTGACCGATGTGCGGGTGCTGTCTCGTTACGTGACCGAGCTGACATTTGATGATGGATCGGTGAAGGTCATCGACCTGGAGGATTGGCTGACCGGACCTGACTTCGGCTGGTTGCTGGAGGACTACCCGGCGTTCTGCGAAGTGACGGTCGATTCCGAGTCCGGCACGATTCGATTCTCGAATGGCGCGGAGTTTTCTCCGGCTGGTCTGTACCTGGCCGCCAAGGCGGCCGTCCCGGCCTAGATACTTGCCCCTGAAATAGTCGTGAGATATGTCGTTCAGTGTTGGGGTGGGTCGATTCGCGTGCGGGAATCCGACACGCGATGATGGCTCCGATCACAGAAGTGAAGCCCTGAAGATCGGAGCCATCATCGTGTTACGTACCGTATGTCCTCAGCCGACGTTGTGGGAATCGATGTTGCCACCGGAGGCTTTGGTGATGGCCCCGGAACTGGTCTCGGTTGATCGCCTGTTGGACGACCCGAGGTTCTTTGAGCCGTTCCGTGGGTGGTTCGACCCGGACTTTGGTCGACCGTCGATCCCGATGGAGACGTTCTTGCGGTTGATGTTCTTGAAATACCGGTATCGGCTCGGGTTCGAGACGTTGTGCGCTGAGGTGTCGGACTCGTTGAGCTGGCTTCGATTCTGTCGGATCCCGCTCGGGCAGCGGGCACCTCACCCGTCCACGTTGATGAAGATCACCAAACGGATCGGTCCGTCCACGATCGAAGAACTGAACGTTGCTTTGGTCGGGAAGGCCGTCGAGGCAGGAGTCGTAGATGTGTGCTGGTTGCGGGCCGACACCACCGTCGTGCCGGCCGACATCAAGTACCCAACCGATTCGGGGATGCTGACCAAAGGCTGTGCATCGCTGGCACGGCTGGTGGGCCGGATCCGAGACGTCGGGGTGGCACCACGGACCGCCTTTGATGACCCGACCGAAGCCGCCCGACGTCACGCACACCGGGTTGCCTCCAAGCTCCGCAAGCGCACAGCCGAAGCCAAAGGCGAGGTGTTGGCGGTCACCGGCGAGCTGGCCGATCTGGCCGAATCGGTGGTGGCACAGGCCAAACGGGTCCTGAAGAACGCCAAACGAGTCGAGGATCGGCCGGTGCGACGTCTGCGCTCAATGCTCGCCGATCTCGAACATCTCATCGACGCGGTCGAACAGATCATCGCTCAGACACGGCTCCGGCTCGCTGGAGTCATGCCGGAGTCGAAGACACGACGGGTGTCGCTCTTCGACGGTGACGCACGCCCGATCCGGAAAGGATCCCTTGCGAAGCCGACCCAGTTTGGTTACACCGGCCAAGTCACCGACAACCCAGACGGGATCGTGTTGGACTACGAACTCGAAGCGGGGATCCCACCCGACGGCCCCCGCCTCGGACCGGCGATCGAGAGGATCATCGCAGCGGTCGGAGCAACTCCTGATGCTGTCACAGCAGACCGCGGTTACGGCCTCGCATCGGTCGACACCCAGCTCGAAGATCTCGGTGTCGACCTGGTGGCGATTCCCCGCAAAGGTCAACCCGGCACTGCGCGCCGCGACGCCCAATCCGAGGACCGGTTCGTCGAGTTGGTCAAGTGGCGCACCGGTTCCGAAGGGCGCATAGCCACCCTGAAACGGCAACACGGTTGGGAACGAGCCCGCAACCGCGGACTCGAAGGCGCACGGATCTGGTGCGGATGGGGCGTCCTGTCCCACAACCTGGTCAAGATCGCCGGCCTCACCCACTGACCCACCCCAAGGTCACGACCCCGAACATCATCCACGCCGCTCTGACCGGCCGCGCCTACCAACCCGAACACCCCTCACCACGAGGGCAGTTCACCGCTCAAACCGGCCAACCCAACCACTATTTCAGGGGCAAGTAGATAGTGGCGCCGCGAGGATCGTGAAGGTGCGTTTGCGCCCGCTCAGCCTCGTCCTGCATCGCTGCTGCACGGCGACCAGGGGCCGATCCTTCGGCCACAGGACAGCTCGCACGGGTTCGGTGGACATGACGCGGTTGCGTCACACGGTGTGAGGAGCCTCAACGAGTCGATGCCAAGCGAAGCAGCGCTACCAGGCTTCGACCCGGACCTCGCTCATGGGGAAGTCCTGCACGTTTGCGGTGGCGAGGGAAGCGGAGATCCCAACTGCTGCCGCAGCGATGAGACAGTCGGCTTGGTGCAGTGTGGTTCCCGCTGCGGCAAAGTCGCGGCGCCAGGTTCCGGCGAGGCGGCCTTCGGGGACGCCGAGCGGTGCCAATTGAAGGCCGCGAAACAGTCTCACCGCATGGTTTTCCTCGTCGGGGTGGAGCCCACGCCAGATCTCCTCGACCGAGATGGCGCACACCCACGGCTGAGTTCCCAGGCGTCGCAAGCCGGCGACCCGGTCGGCGGCCGGGCGCCCTCGAAGCGCGTCGATGAGCACGGTCGAGTCGAGGAGTAGGCGGGCCACTATCCGGTGCGCCGGCTGTCGGCTTCACGTTGTGCGCGCACCCATGTGGCCGGGTCGTCGTCCCATGCGTGCCCCGAATCGGCGAGGGAGCCGAGGGCCGATTCCACATCGTCCCAACGTCGTTCGTCGTCGAGGGTCTGGCGCACCGCTGCTTCGATGTACGCGCTTCGTTGGCGAGTCCCGGCGCGACGGTCGAGCTCTTCGACAAGTTCGTCGTCCAATGTTATGTGCAAACGCATGTGTGGAAGTTAGCCCACAGGAATGGCATACCGCCCCGGTGGAACTCCTGCGCTTCGATGCGGGTGAAGGGGCCAGGTGCAGGCGGTCGTTCCGCTGCAGTTCGTGAAGCGTCGGTCGGTCATCTCCGAACCCACCGGGGCGACCATGAGGTGGACCTGATCGTCGAGCGTGATGACGGGTGTGTTGTGGCGATCGAGACCAAGGTGGCCACCACCGTGAGCCGCTGGCATCGCGTGTCGATGTGGCCCGCCGGTGGACTCGGTGATCAGCCTGGGCCCCACACCGACATGGCGGTCAGGAACGCTACGGCTACCGCGATGACGGGCACCAGGATTGTCAGAAGCTTGCTGATGATCCGGTCGGCTTGTGCGTCGATTCGTTTCTCGACCTTCTCAAAGCGGAGATTTGTGCTTTCGGCGGCCTTGTCGAAACGAAGATTTGTGCTGTCGGCGGCCTGGTTGAAACGAAGATTTGTGCTGTCGGTGGCCTGGTTGAAACGGAGACCTGTGATTTCGGAAATTTCGTCCAGCCGCGAGTCGACGTTGTCGAATCGGAGGTCCACGTTCTGAAAGCGCAGGTCCATGCGTTCTTCGAGTTGGTCGAGGTCGCGTTTGGTGGTGACGTCGGCCCATCCCACGGGTGGAAGCAGTTCCATCATGGTGTTGGCTCCTCGCTCGTCGAGTACTTCTTCGAGCTGCTGGTGAAGATGGTACCGGTCGTGCTCGGTCATCGTCATGGCATATGCCTCCGAATCGCTGGGTGGGTTGATTCACCATACGAACGGGCAGTGACGGTCAAGCCAAGCTGAGCTGGGCTCTGGCGGTCGGACGTGTCAACCGCTGAGGAAAGCGCAGACCGGCTCGAGCACGCTGGTGAGGTCGACCGATCCCGACCGGGGGTACGCCACGACGGTCGTGCGACAAATGGAGGACTGCCTCCACTCGCATGCCGCAGGTGGCGATGACGTTGACGCCCACCCACATGATGCGGTGGTGGTCGAACAGGGCACCCTTCGGTTTGCCGGTCGCCCCCGTCGTGTAGAGGATCAACGCATCGTCGACATCAACGCCACCCGGTCGCCCTTGTTCAGGCCGAGGCCTGCCAGGGCACGGGCGGCGCGGTCGACCGCCTCATCGAGTTGGGCGTAGGTCAAGTCGATATCGCCAAACTTGAGCGCTTCGGCGTCGGGGATGCGGCGGGCGGTGGCGCGCAGTGCGCCATCGATCGTAGGCATGGTGTGGCTCCTTGTCAGCGGTCGGCGCGTTGGTAGGCGGTGACGACGGCGGCGCCGCCCAGGCCGATGTTGTGTTGCAGGCCGGCCGTGACGTCGTCGACCTGCCGTGCTTCGGCGGTGCCGCGCAGTTGCCAGACCAGTTCTGAGCCCTGGGCCAGCCCGGTGGCGCCCAGCGGGTGGCCTTTGGAGATCAGCCCGCCGGAGGGGTTGACCACCCAGCGGCCGCCGTAGGTGGTGTCGTCGTTGTCGATCAGCTTGTGGCCTTCGCCCTCGGCGGCCAGGCCCAGTGCCTCGTAGGTGAGCAGCTCGTTAGTGGGGAAGCAGTCGTGCAGTTCGATCACCTGGAAGTCGTCGATGCCCAGGCCGGCCTGCTCGAACACCTGACGGCCGGCCTCCTTGGTCATGTCGTAGCCGACGAGGGCAGCCGCGGTGCCGGCTTCGAACGTGCTGGCCAGGTCGGTGACGATGGTCTGCCCGACGATCTCGACCGCCTGGTCGGCCAGGCCGTTGACGTCGACGACCTCCTCGCTGGCGAGCACCGCAGCGCCGGAGCCATCGGAGGTGGGGGAGCACTGCAGCCGGGTGAGCGGCGGGTACACCATCTTGGCGTCGAGGATCTCCTGGAGCGTGTAGACGTCCTGGAACTGGGCGTAGGGGTTGTTGGCCGAGTGTCGATGGTTCTTCTCGCCGATCTTGGCGAAGTGCTCCGGTGTCGAGCCGTACTTCTCCATGTGCTCGCGACCGGCAGCGCCGAACATGTAGGGCGCCGGCGGCATGGCGAACTCGTACAGTTCGCCGAGGGCCATCATGTGCTTCATCAGCGGCTGCTCGCGGTCCTCCGCGCCGATCGCCAACGAGCCCTTCTCCATCTTCTCGAAGCCCACCGCCATCACGCAGTCGGCACGACCGCCGCGGATCGCTTCGGCGCTCAGATACAGGGCGGTCGACCCGGTGGAGCAGTTGTTGTTGACGTTGGTGATTGGGATGCCGGTCATGCCCAGCTCGTAGACGGCCCGTTCACCGCAGGTGGAGTCGCCGTACACGTAGCCGGCGTGCACCTGCTCGACCCGGTCGTAGCCGACGCCCGCGTCCTCAAGCGCTTCGGTTCCCGACTCCTTCACCATCTGCGGGTAGTCCCAGCCCTCGCGGGCTCCGGGCTTCTCAAACTTGGTCATCCCGACGCCGATCACGAAGACCCGCTCGTTGTGCTTGCTCATGTCGCTTCCCCCTGCCCCGACGTTAGCGACCGCATGCCCCGCCATGTCGTCGTTCATCCGTGCAGGATGCGGGTGTCGAGGTGAACCGACGGGCGGAGAGCCCCGTGGGGGTCGTCGGAGCCGATGCGTCCGGTTTGATCCACGTGTGACGACGGACGTTCCACTTGGGACAGCTCGCTACGCTGCGAACGATGCAACTCAGGAATGTGGGTGCGGCGGTGGCTGTGGCAATGGCGGCCGAGCTGGCCGCCGACCGCCTGGGGCCGAGGTTGTTGCCGGCCTTGCCGCCCGGCGAAACCGAAGCCGCGTTCAAGCTGGGACGCCTGCGGGAGCTGCGTCGCAGCGGCCACAGTCCCCGAGTGCTGATCGTCGGCGCGTCACCCAGCGGTACCTGCCTTGACCCAGCCGCCATCTCAAGTCGCGGGGTGACCGGCCGGGTATTCAACGCCTGCCTGATTGGCGCGACGGTTCCCGTCCTGCGCAGGTGGCGTGAGATGTGGAAACGCGAGGTCGCTCCCGAGGTAGTGCTCGTCGGTGCCCAGCCCATGATGTTTCTTCCTCCTGGGCGTTACGCCAACTCGGTCATTCGTGATGTGACCGCTCTTGAGGCCGCCTACGAACCTCCGTCGAGCGCGTACCCCCTCGCCCTGTGGCGTTGGCGACGAGAGTTGATCGGTGCGCTGAATCGGCGAGGCGAGCCCGAACCCCACTCGCATAAGACCACAAATGGGCAGCACCTGGCGTTAATGCAGCGACACCGGCCCGACGGCTTCTTGGAGGCGTTCTTGGACGTACCGCTCGCCGACGGGCTTCGGATGCTGCCCAACGATTGGTACGAGTACATCGGGTTTGATCCGCATACTCCACCGGACGTCGACCCGTATCTGCGTTTCCTCGATGAGCTTCGTTGTGATGGGATCCATCCGATCGCAGTAATCCCGCCGCTTCGTCTATCTGCCAGCCCGTCGACGTCGCTCGGCGGGCCGGAGGCCTACCCTGGCGCCGACGAGTTGATTGAGGCCGCTACCGACCAGTCGTTCGAAGTAGTGGACTTTCGGCCGCTGGCGAACGACGACGACGATTTCTCTGACGTCTTCCACGTGAACCGGGAGACAAGCCGACGGCTGAGCGAGGCCTGCGGTGACGCGCTGGCCCGTTTGGCGCCGAAGGTCAGGGTGTGATGCCGAGCGTGCCGAGCACCGGAGCCAACTGTTGGCGGTAGCGCCGCCAACGGCCAACCGAGCGCAGGTGCGCCGGTTCGCTGGCGTGGGTGTAGCTGGGGGTGTTGATACGGGCTGATGTAGCGCGGGTGGAGAGCAGGGCGGTCGGATCCAACCCAAGGCCGAGGAAGTTCGATATTTTGGTGGTTTCGGACTCCGGGCTGGTGACGAGTTGCTCGTAGTCCACCTCGATCCAACGGAGGGTGGTGACGTCCCGAACGGCCTCCCAGAGGCCGATAACGCTGTTGTAGAGCTGGGCAGCGCCGTCGAGCGAGTTGAGCTGCGCCGTGCCAGGGTTGTCAGCGAACTGCTCGACATAGGCGCTGAGCACCGCGTCGGCAGGGTGCCGTCGGGCGACGATCACCGCCGTGTCGGGAAATGCCAGCTCGATCACCCCGAGGTACATCACGTTGAGCGGCAGCTTGTCGATGACCAGCGATGAGCGATCGACAAGCTGCGCGTCGATCACCCGCTGGTAAGCGGTACGAATCGCCTCGGGGTCAGAAGGTTGCGTCGCGCTCAGCAGCTGCAGGTATCCCCGACCGGTCGCTGCGCACACCTGGGCCACCGCCTGTCCGATCGCCTCAACCTCGCGAGTCGAAGTGACCCCGGGAGCGGACGTCAGCAGACTCTCGATCAGCGTGGTGCCCGAGCGGGGAAAGCCGACGACGAAGGCCGTCGGGCCTGCCCACGAACCTGCCTCAAGTGGCTCGGCGTCGGTCGCTGCTGAGCCACGCCGCGGACCTCGCCGGCGTTGCACGGTGGACAGCCGGTCGAACCATGGGCTGATCGGCGAGTGGTGACTGCGTTGTGCGGCGATCTCGTTGGCGAACGTGACCTGCTCCCAGGCCTCCTCAGCATGGTCGCCCAAGTCGAAGCACCGTGCCCGCTCGGCGTGGATCAGCCTCGGGTCGGCACCTTCGGCGCTCGGGTCGATCCGGTCCAACACCTCGAGGGCCTCGCCGCAGGCGCCCGAGCGCCGGAGGAGGCGGGCCCGCAACAGCTGCGACGCCGGGTCGGACACCGCGAAACGGTCGAGCAGGGTCTGCGCCTCGGCGGTGCGGTTGGACAGCTCGAGGATTTGGGCCAGCACCGGCACGCTGCTCGGGTGGGGCGACTCCAGCTCGACCGCTCGCGACAGGGTCTCGATGGCTTGGTGGCCGTCCTCGCACTCCCAGCTGCCGACGCCGACGAAGTGCAGAACGTTCGGGTCGTCCGGAGCGAGCTGGGCGGCCAGGTGCTGGCTGACACGTCCCGAGTGACGATCACCGTCGCGAATCTGGCACAGTCCAAGCAGGGCAAGGGCGCCGGTGTGTTGCGGATCGCTGTGCACCGCCCGTTGTGCGTGAAGGCGGGCGGCTGTGCGGTCGCGCGTGTCCTCGGCCTCGACAGCGCTTGTGAACCACCGGTCTGCTTCGGAGCGGAACGTCGCGTCACACCCCACCATCTGGGCCTCCCATCGCTTCAATCACCGATGGTAGACCGTCGCGTTCGACGGTCATACGGTGAGATCGTTCACGCTGTTGCCGTGAATGAGATATGGTCCGTCGCTTCGCAGATGGGTCGAACCTCCAGCGGTTCGCGATATGAGGAGAACGAAGTGAACACCGAAGAGACGTCGGTTGAAACGACGGGCGAGCAGATTCAGAGCCGCCGTGACGCACTGCGAAAGGGCGGCACCGCAGCGGCAGTCGTCGCCGGAGCCTGGACCGTCCCGGTGATCACCGGCATGGGGGTGTCACCAGCGGGCGCCGCGGCCTGCTCGGCGACCAACACGGTGAACGTCAGCGGCACTGCGTCGGCCAACACCATCTTCGGGCCGTTCAGCTCCGACAGCGGGGGCTGCTCCGATCCTGCCGCATGGAAGGGCGACACCATGGGCCCAAACGTGGTGCCGGTCGCCGTCGCCGGCGGAACGGCCACGATCAACGTTTCGGCCAAACAGCCACAGGGAAACATCGATAACCCGTGCCTCCATACGGTGGCGTCGGTCGCCGGTGTCCCGAGCGCTACATGGGCGCCTCCGCCCAGCACCACGGTGTGCTCCGACTCGGTGGTCACCTCCGTCGCCTGCAACGTGACGTTGATGGACGTGTTGTCATGCCCCCCGCTCGGCATCGCCAACGACAACGCGTGCTGGCGGACTGGCGCCGGGGGGTGCAGCGCAGCGCTCAGCGGCTCGGCCAGCGGCCAGGTCACCGTCAACTGCACGGTCACCGTCACCGGCAGCTACGAGGCCGAGGCGTAAGGCTTCCATCGAGGCCGATCACGTGGAGCGCAAGTCAGTCGCCATCCACTACGGCGATGTCCGTTTCGACGTGCTGGCGCCCGAAGCGGTGTGCGATGCCCTGGCCGTCGACCCAACGGTCGAGCGCACCGTCGCCCTCACCGAACGCTACGACGTCGTCGTCACGCGGGTCGAGGGCGGCCACCTGGTCGAGGGGGGCATCGAGCGGGAGTTGTTGCGGACCGCCTCGCCGGCGGCGGTCGCCGAAAGCGTTCGGGTGTTGTGCAACCGGCTGACAGTGCTCAGCCGCAGCGATGAGTGGACGCTGCACGCCGGGTGCGTGGCGCTCAACGGCACCGCGCTCGCCCTGATGGCCCCCTCGGGCACCGGCAAGTCCACCCTCACCGGCTATCTGGTGAGCAGGGGATGGGAATACCTCTCCGACGAGCTGGCCAGGATCGAACCCGGGGGCGCCCGAGTGCGGGCGTTCCCGAAGCCGATGAACCTCAGCGTCGCCTCGCTGAGCATGATCGAGGCCGAGCGTGGTCGGAGCGCGGTGATCGACACTGGCGAGGATGGATCGGAGGTGTCTGGGACCCAGCGATGGGGTGCCTACAGCGCGGAGCATTTGGGCGGCACCACCAGCACCACCGCATGTCGGCTCGGGGCGATCGCCGTGCTCAGCCGAGCCGACGCCGACGGGAGCGTCCCACGCGCGTCGGCGATGACAGGCGCTGACCGTGCGGCGGCGCTCCTCGCCAACCAGACCAACTTCTTCGAGGCGGGCGACGCGCTGGACAAGGTCCGACGGTTGGTGGCAACCGTGCCGATGGCACGCGTGGACATCGGCGACCTGGCCGGCACCGAAGGCGCGCTGACCGAATGGCTGGATCGAGAGCCCGCACCGATCGCGGGCACCGACGTTGAGTTTTCGCCGGTGAGCGACGACCGGGCGGTCGACTCGAGGATGGCTCACGGCGCGATGTCGTTCCCGCTCAGGGCGCCGTCAGCGACGGCGATCGAGTTCGACGACGGCACCATGCTCCTCTTCGATCGCGCCGAGCGCGGATACCTGGTGACGCAAACGTGGGCGCTTCGCCTGCTCGACCGAGCCGACGGCCGCAGCACCGTCCAGCGGCTGGCCTGCGAGGGCAACGTGCCCACCCCGTCGGCGATCGAGTTCTTTCGTGGCGCCGAGCTCGCAGGGATGCTGAATCTGTCCGGGTCACTGATCGGTGGCTTGCGTTGAGCCCCGCCGGGCACTGGCAGGGCGTCTTGCCGTGGAACTGAGCGACGTTAGGAGCGTCGTCGTCCGCCCGCTGGGGCACACCGGGGAGGTCACCGGACAGGCCGACGAGGGCGAACAGCGTTTGGCCCGAGCCCAGGCACGGCGCCATCGTCGTTCGTTGGAGCAGATCGCCCGGTACTTTCCGGGCCTCGACACCGCCACCGTCGATGCCGGTCACGGCCTGCCGTCTCACCATCGCCAGGTGGGGATCGACCTCGCGGCGACGATGGCCGGCATCGACGAGGTGCTGTCGGGCCAGGATCTGATCGGTCGAACCGAGGGGTTTTATGATGGCTCCCAACAGGCGATCGACGCCATCTTCGCATCGGATCCGTCGACGTTGGTCGGCGCCCAGATCGACTCGGCCAGGCTGGAGGAAGCGCTCGCTGCGGGGCTCACGATCAGGATCAACGGGGTCCAGCCACGCCTGCCGCAGGTCGACGACCTCTGTCGGCAGGTGTCCTTCGCCCTCGCCACCCTCCCGAACGCCAACGTGTACCTCAGCGGATCGACGGCGCCCGGGCTTCGCGCCCACGTCGATTCCCACGACGTCTTCATGGTGCAGCTCGCCGGTTCGAAAGGCTGGGAGTGCGGTCGGAGCCTCCACGTGCCCCAGCCGGGGAGCGGGGGAGATCGCGACCTCGGCCGGATCGACTGGGCCGGGACCCTCGAAGCCGGCGATGGGCTGCACCTGCCCCGGGGCACGGTGCATCGTCCCATCCCCAACGGCAGCCTGTCGGTTCACGTGTCGGTCGGCGCCCGGCGACCGGCATGGGCCGACGTGGCCACCTGGATCGGCGTGGACCTGCCCAAAGGGTTTCGGGCCGACGTGCCGGCGGCGCTCGCCTGCGGTGCCGCGTCGTTCAACGACGCGATCACCAACGACTGCACCGAACGGGCGCTTCACCACCTCGACCCAACCTCGGTGGAGCGGGCCTTGGCCCGGTACCGGTTTGGTCTTCCGGTCGTTCGCAGCGCATCGGTGGGGGCGGTGCGACTCGCCATGGCTCGTCCTGCGGCGGTCTCGGTGAGATGGTGCGCCCCGGGAGGGCTCTGCGTGGCGGTCGATCACGACGGCCCGGCGACAGGTGACGGCGGGTCTTCGGCAGCCCGGTTGACCGTTGGCGCCGCCGGTCACGTGTTCACCATCGGCCCGGCCGACATCGAGCCACTGGCTGGTCTGCTCGAAGGCGACCAGGTGACCAGCGGGTCCTGGGCCGGCCTCGCTGCTGGGGAGCGGGCGGTGGCGATGTTGAGCCGTCTCGGCCTGGTGGAGCCAGTCGAGTTCCTGGAATAGTCTTGCGAACCCATCTCACGAAGGCAGGCGATGGACAGCTCCACTATCAGTGACTGGAAGGCGGTCGAGGACCTGTTGCTGATGCCGTGGGACCTCGATGTGATCCCACGACGCACGACGGGAACCCGGCTGGCGTTGCTCGCCGATGAGGCGGTCGTTCTTCGGCCCAACGGGGAGTCGGCGCAAATGAATGCTGCCGCAGGCATGCTGCTGGCCGCGGTCGACGGCGTCACCCCGGTGCGGTCGATCATCGACTCGGTCTCACAGACCAACCGGATCCCGCCGGCCGAAGTGGCCCGTTACATCCCAAATGCGTACAACCAGTTTGTGCACCTCGGGGTGCTGGAACCGGCCGACGGAACGTCGGCCGAAACCCCGCCTCTCGGCGTCACAAGCGCGGGGCCGCCACCCAACGAGGTGGAGCCCACCGGCACCTTCGCCCCCGACGGGCGGCCGCTGCCACCGGTCGATACTTGACTGGGCAAACGCCTGCGCCTCGGTGAGGCGCGCTTCCTTGACTTGGACATCCCGTTCCACCGCATTGCGGTGGCGGTCGACGACGACCTCCTCTACGAGCGGCTGCGCACCGTGTTGGCCCCACATCTGACGCCGAGCTACCGGGCGCTCGGCATGTCGATCGTCACCAACAAGACCCTCCGCGGCTTCGGACCGACGTCGTTTGACCTCTTCGACCTCACCGGCGTGCGCCTGGCCCGCGCACGCTCCCGCGAAGAGGTCGAGCGTCGTCTGCTCGGGTTGCTGTCGCCGTTGCTGCCCGATCCCTCCCGCATCCGGACCTTCCTCGATTTTCGGGTAGCGGTGCGGTCTGGGCAGGTAGTCTTGATCCAAGCGCCGGTCGCCGACTCGATCCGGGTGATGCGCGCCCTCGACCGAGCGGGTTGGAGCATGGTCGACTCGATGATCACCGAGGTCGATCTCCACACGGGCCGCGCCCTGCTCAGGGGGCCGCTGCAGCCCCAGATCGCTCAACCGCCGGTGGTGGCCGAGCCGCAGATCGGCGCCGTGATCTTTGCCGGGCTGGGGGAGGCCAGCGAGGCTCGCCTGTGTGCGGCGCTGTGCCAGCGGCACCTTCAGCTCAAGGATGGGCTCGACGTTCACGACTCCTTCGATTGTTTGGTTCGGATCGCGGCCGAGGCCACGTCGTTCGTCAGCCAGGATGACGGCGAGATCGCAGACTGGATCAAGCACCATTTGGCATAGCGATGATCCCCGGCAGCGGCGGTGCCCGGTGATAACCGAACCGCTCGGGACACCTGTTGAACGGTCTACGATGTTTTGATGGTCGACCGCATCTGCCGTCCGTTAGGTACTTGCCCCTGAAATAGTCGTGAGATATGTCGTTCAGTGTTGGGGTGGGTCGATTCGCGTGCGGGAATCCGACACGCGATGATGGCTCCGATCACAGAAGTGAAGCCCTGAAGATCGGAGCCATCATCGTGTTACGTACCGTATGTCCTCAGCCGACGTTGTGGGAATCGATGTTGCCACCGGAGGCTTTGGTGATGGCCCCGGAACTGGTCTCGGTTGATCGCCTGTTGGACGACCCGAGGTTCTTTGAGCCGTTCCGTGGGTGGTTCGACCCGGACTTTGGTCGACCGTCGATCCCGATGGAGACGTTCTTGCGGTTGATGTTCTTGAAATACCGGTATCGGCTCGGGTTCGAGACGTTGTGCGCTGAGGTGTCGGACTCGTTGAGCTGGCTTCGATTCTGTCGGATCCCGCTCGGGCAGCGGGCACCTCACCCGTCCACGTTGATGAAGATCACCAAACGGATCGGTCCGTCCACGATCGAAGAACTGAACGTTGCTTTGGTCGGGAAGGCCGTCGAGGCAGGAGTCGTAGATGTGTGCTGGTTGCGGGCCGACACCACCGTCGTGCCGGCCGACATCAAGTACCCAACCGATTCGGGGATGCTGACCAAAGGCTGTGCATCGCTGGCACGGCTGGTGGGCCGGATCCGAGACGTCGGGGTGGCACCACGGACCGCCTTTGATGACCCGACCGAAGCCGCCCGACGTCACGCACACCGGGTTGCCTCCAAGCTCCGCAAGCGCACAGCCGAAGCCAAAGGCGAGGTGTTGGCGGTCACCGGCGAGCTGGCCGATCTGGCCGAATCGGTGGTGGCACAGGCCAAACGGGTCCTGAAGAACGCCAAACGAGTCGAGGATCGGCCGGTGCGACGTCTGCGCTCAATGCTCGCCGATCTCGAACATCTCATCGACGCGGTCGAACAGATCATCGCTCAGACACGGCTCCGGCTCGCTGGAGTCATGCCGGAGTCGAAGACACGACGGGTGTCGCTCTTCGACGGTGACGCACGCCCGATCCGGAAAGGATCCCTTGCGAAGCCGACCCAGTTTGGTTACACCGGCCAAGTCACCGACAACCCAGACGGGATCGTGTTGGACTACGAACTCGAAGCGGGGATCCCACCCGACGGCCCCCGCCTCGGACCGGCGATCGAGAGGATCATCGCAGCGGTCGGAGCAACTCCTGATGCTGTCACAGCAGACCGCGGTTACGGCCTCGCATCGGTCGACACCCAGCTCGAAGATCTCGGTGTCGACCTGGTGGCGATTCCCCGCAAAGGTCAACCCGGCACTGCGCGCCGCGACGCCCAATCCGAGGACCGGTTCGTCGAGTTGGTCAAGTGGCGCACCGGTTCCGAAGGGCGCATAGCCACCCTGAAACGGCAACACGGTTGGGAACGAGCCCGCAACCGCGGACTCGAAGGCGCACGGATCTGGTGCGGATGGGGCGTCCTGTCCCACAACCTGGTCAAGATCGCCGGCCTCACCCACTGACCCACCCCAAGGTCACGACCCCGAACATCATCCACGCCGCTCTGACCGGCCGCGCCTACCAACCCGAACACCCCTCACCACGAGGGCAGTTCACCGCTCAAACCGGCCAACCCAACCACTATTTCAGGGGCAAGTAGGTAATCCGGGTGCTTTCACCGTCGCCGCCGCCGAGTTCTCCTCGTCAGAGGAGTGCGCCGCGCTTCGAGACTCGATCGACGTCGACGCGTTCGAACCGGTCACGATGGAGCGGGATGGGGAGCTGGTGCGCGATGTCCAGGTGCTGGGCATCGACTTCTCAGCTCAGCCGGAGTTTTTGGACAAGATCGTCGGCACGCTGAATGCGGTCAACGATCTGCACTTTCGCTGCGACCTCTTCGGGGTGGTCGACGACGATCCGCCGGTGCTCGTGCTGTACCGGCCGGGCCAGGGTCACTATGGCTGGCACCCGGACGCGGCCACGACGAGCCCCCTGCGAAAGCTCACGTTCACGTTGCAGCTGTCGGAGGCCGACAGCTACGAGGGGGGCGACCTCGAGGTGCAGGGCTTCGGGCCCACCAACCGAGAGGTGGGCTCGATGACGATCTTTCCCAGCTTTTTTTGGCACCGCGTGACACCGGTGACCGCAGGGGAGCGGTTGGCGTTGGTCGGTTGGATGCACGGGCCAAGCTTTCGTTAATGGAGGCGTCCAGGCGGCCCCGGGCCGTTACCGACGTCGGGCCGGCCGACAGCGAGCTCACCTTGACGATGCCTCGCGACCATCCCAGTGAGGATGCGCAGTGGTTGGCCGACTCGGCCTCCGCCTGCTTCGACGAGTCGCAACGTCAGGTGCACCAGATCGGGTTTGGTGCGACGTTTACTCCCGACTCTGATGTCCGTATCAGCGGTGAGCCACTCGGCTTCGATCTGAGTGTGGCAGATGACGAAACGATCGGGTCGTTCCTTCCTGAACGACCCGTGACCGGGTGGCGGGATGTCATTGCAGATTGTGGTTGGGTTGAGACGATTGGGTTCGCCCGGCACGAGGGCTTGGGCCGGCGCATCGCCGAGCCCACCGAGCGGGTCTTCGGGCTCCCAACCACGGTCGAGGTGGCGGTCGCCAGGGAGGGTGCCAGCAGGTCACTCGACGCCGACGGACCTCAAATCGTTGCCCAGGTGACCGGCTCGTCCACGCTGGAAGTCGATGGCGAGGCCAGCGTGCTGTATCCGGGCATGGCGGCCTCGCTTCGGGCCGGCACACCCGCCCAGCTCGATACCGTCTCGCCGTGGGGCACGGTCATCCTGGCCCGCGGCCGTCCAACCGGTAGCGATGGTGAGACCATCGCCAACATCACCGCGGCCATCGACGGGTGGCAGGCGTCGGTCGACCTGCGGCGGGAGCCCATTGCGTCGTTCGAGCCGGCTCGCCGAGCCCGGTGGGGGACAGCCCCGGCTCCTCCAAGCACCCGGACCGATCGGCCCGACCCGCTGACGGTGCGGTGTTGCGCCCCGGGCGGAGTGGTGCTGTGCGAGGTGACTGACACCTCGCTGCTCGTGGCGATCGCAGGACGGCTGGTGTCGGTTTCGCGGCGGCGGGTCTACCCGTTGGCCGTCGTGCTCGCAGGTGAGCCGGTCAGCTTCGCCGACCTCATCAGGCTGTTCGGCGGCGACCGGTCGTTGGCCGCCGAGCTGGTGGACGTCGGCGGCACCCACGGCTGGCTGGAGGCGACCTGGGTGCCGGCCTCGCCCTAGGCCGCCAGCGTCAGGTCAACCAACCTTGCGGCGCGGTGCCCAGCCGTCATTGCCGTGGGTAAGAAACACGTCGGTGACCACCACGATCCGGTCGGGCCCCTCGACGCCAACGAACGGCTTCTTCGACGCGTGGTCGACGTTGCCCGGAAACAACAACAGGTCCAGGTCGTAGGCAGGGAAAGTCACCAGGTTGGGGCTGAAGAGGTCGCCGGCACCGGGCACGGGATGGCGAAACACTGTGCCAAGTTGTTCGGGTGTGTAGCCGCTGGTGGGTAGCTGAAGGTAGAAGACCGACGAGAACATCGCAGGCGAGTGGTGATGGACCTGTCCGATTGCCTCATCTTCGGTGCGCAGCTCGGTCTCGGGCACCGGATGGCGCAGGGCCCAGCTCTTCAACGACCACCGCTCGTCGCGTTCGGGGGAGACCGCCTCGGTGACGTTGACCAACGCTGCGAAGAAGTCTCGCCAGTGGTCCCCGGGCAGGTCCTGCAGCACCGGCATGGTGTGGTCACCGACGGGATAGCCAGGGGCCGGTCCGGGATCCTTGTACAAGGCGGTGATATCGCGGAGCATGGCGTCGACATGACGATCCATGAAACCAAGGTGGGCGCTCCACACCGGGGTGGCGAATAACTGGTTGACGTCGACGGCGACATCGAGTGACACGGTCGGTGCTTCGATCGGTGTGTTCACCTCCACGAGAGTAGTGCTCGAATGGTCCTCGAAGCCGTGGTTCGACCGAGCGGCTGACGACCAACCAGATCTCTGGCCGTGGTGACGAACCAGTAGACCGACGGCGGCGCCGTGCTTGCGGCTCTGGCGAGCGGGTGCGTGTGATCCAAGTCACGGCCACGAATTGAGTTGGGTTCGTGACCGCTTGCTACCATCCCGCCCTGCTAATCGCCCGCCCCCAGAGGAGTCTGAAGTGACCGAAGAGACCGCCAACATCACCCCTCCCGGCTGTTCGTCGATGCCCGAATGCTATGGATCTATGGCATATCCAACGAGATCACGACGGAACTGGTGTCACAAACCTCGAAGCCCAGCCGTGATTCACCGACCTCAGCGGTCGTCCCTGCAGGATTGGCCCTCCGGAGTGGTCAACCACAGTAGCGTCGCCGCAGGTGGTGCCGGCGGTGTGGATTGTGGATCAAGTGGTGGCTCTCACCCCGGTCGGCCAAGCCGAGGGCCTCTTGGGTCAGCGACCTGCAACCGGCCGTCCATCTCGATCACCAGAAGTTCGCTGATGTCGAGGACAGACTTGTCATACCAGTGCCGACCGGCCCGCTCGGCCATTTCGTAGTCGACGATGTTGTCAACGATGTCGGGAGCGGTGGTTCCGGGCGAGGGGTTGATGCCTCGACGGCGACGATCAGGTCTATCTGATCGCGGGGATCCACAAGATCCTCGGCCCCTTGGGTGCACCCCTGGCAACCTTTGGCGTCAGGGAAGGCTTGGAATGTATGATTCGGGGTTCGGGAATCGTTGCGAAGGCCCGGAATTCTGCCGGGGATTGGACACACTGGAGATAACGGCATGCCGGAACCAATAATTGAACTTCGGAGCGGATTGCGAGTCGAGCATGTCGGTGACGAGGCGATCATCTTCGATCCGTCCGGCGAGTTGCATCGTGTGGTGGGCGACGGAGTGGAGGCACTGGATCTGATCTGCGGTGGCCTCCATCTCAGTGCTGTGCCCGGAGAACTGGTTGACGCTGTTGACGGATTGGTCGCGGCGGGCGTGACAGTAGATCCGCGGGTGTGGTCTCGGCGTCGAGCGTTGGCAACCGGCGGTGCGGCGTTCACCGCTGCAACCGTTACGACCTTCGCACTTACTGATCCGGCAGCGGCAGCGTCAGGCTGCGGGCCTGGAATCGTGCCGACCGACCGAACAGGGGTTGGCAAGAAGTACGCTGCGTCGGACCCGTACACGACTCGGTCCGGCCAAACATCGGTCCTTGTTCGCGCTTGGGGCGGCGGCGGCGGTGGAGGTGGCGGCATCAATACCGGCGGAGGCTATTACCCGGGAGGTGGCGGTGGGGGCGGGGCATACGCTTCGTCGACTCTCACGGTAAGCCCGTGCAAGATGTACTCAGTGACGGTGGCTGCAGGGGGCACCGGAGGGGTTGCCAGAACGGCTGCTGTAGGCAACAAGGGCAATGATGGGGCGTATGGCGGCACCTCTTCGTTCTTGGACGATGCCACGCTTTCTGCCCAAGGCGGTGGTGGCGGCATTGGGGGAATCATTGGTGGCGGCAATGGGGGTGGTAGCGCGGGTACCGCTGGGGCGTCCGTCGGAACCAACACCAAGAGCGGTGGCGCCGGAGGGAAGCGCGGCGCGACCGGCAACAGCGGTGGCGGTGGCGGTGGAGGCGGAAGTGATGCCGCCAATGGCAGCAGCGGCACCCAAGGGAATAGCGGAAATGCCTCCGGTGGAGGCGGCGGAAGCGGCGGTGGTGGTGGCGTTATCGACGGCGGCGCAGGCGGCGACGGCATCAAGGACGGAAACGGGATGCCCGGCTTTGCTCCCGGGGGTGGTGGTGGCGGCGGTGCATCCCGCATCACCCAGGGGCCTTTTAGTGGCGCTAACGGAGCCCGAGGCGAAGTCTGGGTGGGAATCTGAACGTGGCTCTCGTCCAGTGCATCCGGCTCCAAACCAGTAGGGCCGGGTGTTCTTCCTGATCGCCGCCACGTATTACGGAAGAACCCGATTCGTGTCCGGCGTCCTGCGTTGAAGCCATCGAGTAGAGCTGACTTAAACTTCGTTCCTCAGGCCGTTGCGTCAGTTGAGGCGATCTCAGTGAGTGGCGAAACGGTTCTCCTCAACGGCTGGGCGACTGCGACGGTTCTCAACTCGACCAGCGCGACAATCTGGTCTTCGTTGAATGGACGCACAACCATTGATCAGGTCATCACCCAACTGACTGAACTCTTCGGGGTCGACCGAAGCATGGTGGCCGCCGAGGTTGTCGCCTTCGCTCAACAGGTCGGCGCAATAGGGCTCCTCGAAGGTGTCCGACCTCCTGACGACCTGACTAGCGGCATCACATTCGAACCCTTCTCGGAATTCGACGAGGTTGGCGCCTCCCTTCCTCCATTCCAGGCGGTCGACCTGGATGGCTCCAAGTTCGAACTCGATGAACTCATAGGCACGGAAGCGCTCCTCATCAACTGGAATCCGAATTGCGGGTACTGCGCGTCGATTGCGGACGTGCTCGCCGAGTGCCGAGATCCGCTTTCGGCGGCCGGAGTGCGGCTTGTTCTGCTTGCATCCGGGACGGCTCAAGCAAACCGCGAGTTGCTTGAGTTGGCGGGACTCGAAGCTGACGTCCTCTTGAGAGGGGTTGACGAGTTCGGCCCCTTTCCTGGAATTGGGACTCCGGCAGCGTTCCATCTCGACTCGGACCTTCGCCTCATCGATCCACCGGCGTACGGGAACGTCGACGTACCTGCTTTGGTCTCACGGCTATCGGGCGTTGAACAAAGTCAGTTTGAAACGGTGGGACGCGGTGATGGATCTGCCAGGGTCCGCTATCTGTTGGAGACCGGCGGGCAATGCGCACAGGGGGACGGGGCGGAGCTCTCGAATCGCTGGCTTGGCACAAGGGTCTATCGGCTCAACGACTTCCATGTTGGTGTTCGCTACGGCGATGATGCCGCACGCGACTGTCTCGACGCGCTGTTTGGCGACCCGCCAGTCTCAGATCCACGGGCTGGGCACAGTTTTTCGGTTGCGTTGCCATCAGCATCGCCCGGGGGTGGACCGGTCAACGAGCTGAATCTGTTGCTACAAGGAAGCGACCTGCGGGTTCGAAGCCGGTCAGCCGCAAGAGTCTTGCGAGCATTGTTGTGGAACCTTCAGGATCAGATCATCGGATTCGATTCGAACCCCGGTCGGCTTCGCGTCCGGGCCACGGCTGCTCGAATCGGCTCCGAGATGGTGCTCCTTCAACCGGGACTCTTCGTGCTCGGTGAGCGCCTCCAAGCATTGCTCGCCCGCCGAGGCGTCGCGCTGGCAGATGTCCCATACCCAGAGTTGGACCTGATCTCCCGTGAGGTCGTGATTCCCGAACTGACGATCGACCACAATCCAGCCGTGATCGGGTCCAGCGACAGTTTCACTGGCACGACGACCGAGCTGACGCCCGTTCTGCCAGGTCGGTACCCATTGATCGGCTGGGGAGTGATGCATCCGTCGCCCGCGCCCGTCTCCCGCTTTTCGGTAGCTGAATCAGCGGCTGCAACGCTCTCATTTGTGGAGAACTCCGGAGATGCCTCAACTCGGCTCCGGCAGCTCGGCAATCTCTTCGAAGATGTTCACGGGTTCGGGCTGTGGTACGACTCCGAAGCCGACTACGTGAACGCGCTCAGCGAGGCGCTCGGTCTGGACTGAAGGCATGGACGGACGCCCTTATTCATCTGCGTGACGGTTTCATCAATCGTGTCCGTCCATGATGGCGAAGAGCCTGGCGATGGCGGTGTCGGCATCCGGTCGGGTGCCCCCAATTGCCCGAGCTGCACGAGTGATCAATAAAACGGCGTCGAGTGCGTCGTCGGGTCTACTCCTCGCACAGATCGTTTGTGAGAGCACCTCAGCAGTCGCTTCTGCAGGGGAGAGCTCATTCCACTCACCCTCGCTTCCGGGGTCGTACGAGACCGCAGCGATGAGCCCAACCGGCAAGGGGCCGGTGGGCCTGGCGAGGTCAAGTCGTTCGGTGCTGCCATCGGGCCGTCGTCGACGCACCGGGCGCCGCCATCCCTCAACGCACCCCGTTTGAGGGTCGATCAGTGTGTACTCGTCGCTGAGCACGGTTGCACCCGCAGATGCGGCAGCGATAGCGAGCGTGCTCTTGCCGCCCTCTGAAGGGGCGGGAACCATGAGCACGTTCCCCTTGTTCGAGATCGCAGCGGCGTGCACTGGCACAAGCCGTGTCAGCCGCCTCACCGAGAAGAGGGTGAGTTCAGACTCGAGGAGGTCCCACGCGGCTGACGTTGGCGAGTCGCCGGATGCTTCAACGTCTGGCACGATCATCCACTCGTCAGATAACCCGAACCTGGCTTCGATTGGCTCGGCCGGCATGACCTGGCGCCTCAGACCAACTGGTGGCCAGCGCCGGTCGAGTTCGACGACGAGCGACGGTGCCAGCGCGACCTCAATGTCGTGCGCCAGTTGGTAGGGACCACTTTGGGGGTGTTGCGCCACCTGGTATGGACCACCCTTGCGCCAGCTGAAAGGGACCACTTGGTGGGGGGTTTTCTGGGGTCGGTGTCGTAGACGCTGAACTGCCGTCGTTGCGTCCACGACCCGAAAGGCGGCGCGTCAATGGCATACCGGGAGGTTGCGGTGTTTGAAGTGCGCGAGGTGTTGAGGTTGTGGCTGGCTTTGCTGGCGTTCCGGAGGATCGCAGAGATGGTGCGGTGCGACCGGAAGACGGTGACGAAGATCGTTCGGATCGCTGAAGGCCACGGGCTGGTCCAGACCGACAGTCCGGATCGGTTGACCGACGATTTTGTGGGTGGGGTGATGGCGGAGTTGGCCCCGAAGGTCCCGGATCGTCACGGTGAGGCGTGGAACGTGCTGGTCGGCCATCGGGAGAAGCTGGAGGGCTGGCGGAACGACGACGTGCCAGCGAAGAAGATGGTCGAGTTGTTGAAGCGCGATGGGGTGGTTGTCCCGGAGCGAACGTTGAACCGTTATCTGGCTGCGGAGTTCGGGTCACCGGAGCGGTCGACGGTCCCGGTCGTCGATGGTGAGCCGGGGGTGGAGTTGCAGGTCGATTTCGGTGAGCTGGGCCGGATGTTCGACGAGGAGACCGGCAAGAAACGTCGGGTGTGGGCGTTGGTGTTCACCGCTGGGGTGTCGCGCCACACGTTTGTGTGGTTGTCGTTCAACCAGAACCTGGCGACGGTGATCGACGGGTGCGAAGCGGCGTGGCAGTTCTTCGGCGGAGTGTTCCGTGTGTTGGTCCCCGACAACATGGCGACGGTGGTGACGAAGGCCGACGCGTTGGACCCGGTGTTGAACGTGGCGTTCGTCGAATACGCCCAATCGCGTGGGTTCCTGATCGACCCCGCACGCGTGCGTTCGCCTCAGGACAAAGGGCGGGTGGAGCGGGCTGTCCAGTTCGTCCAAACCTCGTTTTGGGCGGGTGAGGACTTCGGCTGTTTGGCCGAGGCGCAGACAGCAGCAGAGCTGTGGTGCCGTTCGCGGGCGGGGCTCCGCACCCACGGGACAACCCAAGCCCAGCCGGCGGTGACCTTCGCCGAGGTCGAAGCACCGGTGCTGCTGCCCGCACCGACAGAGCGTTACGACGTGCCGCTCTACAAGACAGCCAAGGTCCACCGGGACCATCACATCCAGGTCGCCAAATCGTTGTATTCGGTGCCCGGCGATCTGATCGGCACGTCTGTCGACGTGCGGGCCGATACGGCGCTGGTGAAGATCTTCTCGGGCGGTCAGTTGGTGAAGGTTCATCCCCGCCAGAAGGCGGGGGCGAGGATCACCGACCCGGCCGATCTGCCGTCGGAGCTCACCGGCTACGCGATGCGGAACATCGACGACCAGATCCGCCGGGCATACGCCCACGGGCAACACGTTGGGGTGTTCGCCGAGGTGATCCTGGACGGACCGCTGCCATGGACAAGGATGCGTCACGTCTACAAGCTGTTGCGCACCTGTGACCGTTACGGGCCCGACCGCGTAAACACCGCTTGCGAGCGGGCTGTTGACGCTGGGGCAACGTCGGTGGTCACCGTCGTCGGGATGGTCGAACGGGCGCTCGAAGCCGACCAGGCGACAGCCGAACCGGCGCCACCTGACAACGTGATCATCGGCCGGTTCGCCCGCGACGCATCCCACTTCGCCGCCGGCCGGAAGGTGACACGATGACCACCACCACCGGCACCCTCACACCTTCGGTGACCCCTTCGGTGACCCCCGAGTTGACCGCAACACTGCGCCGTTTGAAGCTCGGTCAACTCGTTGACACGCTCCCCGAACGCCTCGCGTTGGCGAAGACCTCGAAGATGTCTCACGCCGAGTTCCTGCAGCTGTTGTTGGCCGACGAGGTCTCCCGACGTGACACCACCTCGGCTGCCCGCAAAGCCAAAGCCGCCGGGCTCGACCGGCGGATGCGTCTCGAGCACTGGGACGCAACCGCGAACGTCACCTACGACCAGGCCGTCCTCGACGAGCTGGCGAGCCTCCGGTTCGTGGACGCCGGACAGAACGCGTTGATCATCGGACCGGTCGGAGTCGGCAAAACGTTCCTCGCTGTCGCGCTCGGGCACACAGCGATCCGGCGGGGCCGGTCGGTCCACTTCGAACGGTCCGACCAGCTGTTCAAACGACTCCGGATCGCAAGGCTCGACAACACCCTCGACGCCGAGCTCCGCAAACTCCTCCGGGTCGACCTGTTGATCATTGATGACTACGCGCTCACCGCGTCGGACGCTGCGGCGACCAGCGACTTCTACGACCTGATCGTTGAGCGGCACCGGCGGGCGTCGACGGTGATCACGTCAAACCGTGACCCGTCCGAATGGTTGGCGCTCCTCGGTGACCAGCTCCTCGCCCAGTCCGCGATCGACCGGTTCTCCTCCGCCGCGTTCGAGCTGGTCATCGACGGGGAGTCCTACCGGGACCGCCAGAAACCGCAACTGACACCACCAACCAACTGACCAAAACCCAACCTTCCCAGCCCCAACCGATGATGCCTGTCAGCACATGCTGACAGGCATCATCGCGTCACCCTAAGGTGACACCCCTGATGGACCGCACCGAACGACTCCGCACCGACGCACTCACCGCCACCGTCCACGCCGCATCCGCCAAACAGGCTGCCCAACACACCCTCGACACAGCGGTCGCCCGGGCCCTCCACTGGGGCGCCAGCTGGGCCGACATCGGCGACGCTCTCAGCATCACCCGCCAAGCCGCCCACCGCCACTACCGGCATCATCGTTGGGACCCCGACACCCAAACCGTCTGGACCGAACCGCCCCTCCCACTCGGATGAATCTGACCCTCCCCGGACCATCCGGCCGGGGCCAACAGCGGGTCCATCAGCGGCTACACGCCGGGACCGGGACGGCGGTCGAACCGACCCACTCTTGACGTCGACCGCGCCACCCGCCATCATCACCCCGCCGACCTCAACGACCCCTCCCAAGTGGTCCCATGCAGCTGGCGCAGCCCTGGTCCATACGAGCTGGCGCACGACACTCAACGACGGCGCCGTCCTCTGCCACGCCCCACCACCTCGCGAGCTCCATGGGTGCAGGCTACCAAGCCGGTTCCGGCAAGCCTGGGTACTGACCGAACGCGTTACGCCAAAAGGCGTCGGGCACAGCAACAGCGGGGCTGTTGATGGAGATCAATCGCCTACACCGGCACGGCGGAGGAGGTGGTCAAGGTCGGTGGCCGAAACTGCTCGACCTTCGTCGACCACCTGGTTCATAGCGGGATCAACGATGACAAAGTGGGGGCCCACGGGCACATCAAAGTCGTCCCAATAGTCCGATGATCGCAGCAAGGGATAGTGCGGAGCGGCTAGCCCCCGTAGTTGCTCGGCATTGTCCAGGTCTCCGCCATGAGCGATCACGACGAGACTCACGCCGTTCGGCACACCCGACTCCGAAGCGAAGAGGTCCCAGAATCGCGCGCAGGTGGAACACCCAGCGGTAAGAAATGCAAGCAGGATCGGCTGTGAGACATCGATGGCTACGGTGATCGGGCTCCCATTCAAGTCGAGGCCGTCCAGAAAGTACTGCTGCCGGTCTGCGGTGTCGCCATCGTGGGGCGATTGTGGGAGTTCCTCGGCGGAGCGCTGAGCGGAGACCGATTCACCCAGCGCGCCTGGAACGTGATGTGGAGGACTTGGAATGGCATCCAACATCTGCCGCTGCGAGCGGGCGAGGACCGCCACCGCAGCTGTCAACAGGACCACACCGAACGAGAGCGCCCCTACGAGGACCTCCATTAGGACCTCCGCCCTGTCGCAATCGTGGCGTCGCTTGCAAAGCGAAGCCGACGGGCCGAGTCGGAACTCGATGGGGCCAGCACCGTATCAAGCAACATCATCAACGCTACCGCCGATACCACCAGTGCCCCGTACTGAATGCCCCCCAACCTAGCGCTCTCCTGGGCCTGAACTGCAGCGTCGGCGAAGTTGGGCGCCCCAAACCACACAAACAAAAGTGTGGTCGCGAACCCCATACAGTTGAGCCAGAGTTGGATCGAGCCGGGCTTTCCGGACGCGACGCCGAAGCAGCCACACGACACCTGCGGGGACCGAGTACGTAGAAACTGGACAACCACGATGAACGTTCCGTAGAGGAATGCGGCGGCTGTGGCAAACACGCGCCCGCTGATGATGAGCATCCCCGACCCCACGGCAATCTCGAATCCAAGTAGTCCGATCTCAGCAGATCGAGGAGCTGGAATCGACAACGCTCGCAACGCAGACGTAGTTGATCCGAGCCGCGTCAACTTGGAGATCCCGGCGACGATCAGCACAAGCGCGACCGCGTGGAATGGTCCAGCCAAGAAGAACCTCATGTTCCGCACCCGCCGGATCGGTGGGTTAGATTTCGAAGTTGGGTGCATGCCGTATCGAGGAAAACGCCGTAGCCGTCATCGAACCATATGTTGACTCCTGCCTCACTTTCGTCAACAGCAACCGAGTGTGGGTAGTAGTCCGAGCTTCGGACGGCCCGTAGCGCTCGGACGGCCTCATGGCGGTTGCTGTAGCCGAGCCGCACGACCGGCACCGACCCGACAAGTCGGCTGAGTACGGCCAGCGCAGCGGGCCCGTAACGCCGGAGATCGAACGTCTCACCAACTAGAACATGGAGCGCGTCACGCGGGTGGACTGGTTCGGCCTTGCAGCGTCGAAGCGTCGGGTCGTACTTCGGCAGAACGATCAAATGGCAAGCGGTCTCCGGAGCTAGGTCGGAAACAGAACTTGCTGGAAGCGCCGCCCGCCCTGTCGGGGATACCTCAAGTTCCAAGGTGGTCCAGTTTTCTGTGGCCCCTTTGAGTGTCAGTGGTTTCGGGTATCCGCTCAGGGTACCGTCGGTCGACACCGAGACCATCTCGTCGGTGAGGTAACGAGCCCCAGAGCTGATGAGGGTAAAGACGAGACTGGTCTTGCCTGCTTCACGAGGCCCAACGATGAGAACGCCCGATCCGCCGTCTTCAACTGCGCCCGCATGCAAGTGGAGTAGCTCAGGGGTCTCGTCCAGCTCCATCCGGGTGAGCGCCGCAACAAGAACGTCGGTAGCCGCAGAAGGATCCCCAACATTTCGTGCGATCGGAGCGTGCCAGGCGAGTACGCCGCCATCAGCCTTGAGATCGCACACGACCTCCCGATCGGGGGCACGAAGGGGCATCGTCAGGTCCTGGACGGCCCAGCGGGTGGCCGCCGATGCGGCACCGGCCAAGAGCAGTTCGGTTCGCCCAGCATGGACCCTCATCAGCGCGTCGGAGCCACAAGGACCTACCGGAACGATCTGCCGCACGCGTGGGTGACGTACACCTCGACATCTTGCACCCCCGTGATCTCCGATTCGAGAAAGGCGGGCCACACATACACGCTGCCGGGCGTCAGCGGCCGGCGCTTGCCGACAAGAGGCAAGCGTATCGTCGCAGCGTCGGGCAACGCCTCGTCAAGGAGATACATAACGGTGAGCTTGCGGGTCGCCGCATCAGCGGAGAGGACGCTGGTTGGAAGGGGCGTAGCCCCCTGCGGACCGCTGTGCAGGCGTGTGGTCGACGGACCACCGTCCTCGTGCAGTTCGGAGACGTCGAACCTGAAGAACTCGGAGTTCGCCTGAGTGATGATGGTTGCCAGAACCGAGTCGAACTCCGGAACTGAAGCAGCGTCCTCCCGAAGACGTTGATGGAGGGTGGTGATCGAAATTACCCCGGAGTCAGCACCGATCACGGCAGGCAGTCCAGCCTGTGCCAGACCAACCACGTGAGGATTGCCTGCCAACGGCATTCTGTCGACGATCATCCCCGCCATTGCAATGACTCCCGCTGCTCGCGAACCTTGGTTTCTATCACTTGAACGTCGGACCGTGGACCCAGCCGACGACGGCGTACCGGGTGCCCGCAACCACGGGCGTCACGGTGTGACGGAGAAACGTTGGAAACACGATCAGGGTCCCTCGGTCGCGAGGTGCCCTGGTGTTCTCGTCGGGGAAGACGAGGTCCCCGCCGATGTAGGAGTCCGGCGTCGAGAGCTGTACCACGAAGGTGAGCTTCCGCGTCGGTGTGCTGGGGCCGTAATCCCGATGTGGTCGGTAGTGGTCTTGTGCGTCGGATTGGTACCTCAAGATCGAGGTGTCGTCGCCTTCTGCGGTGCCCCACAGATCGAACTCGAACGTCTCGCTGTTCACTTCGGCGACGCCTTGGAGTATGCGATCTCGCAGCCGGTGGAATGGGGCTCCCAAACTGAGTTGCTGCACGCTTCGAACCGTCGGGTCGACCACGCCCGAGCCGTCGCGCCCCGAGACCCCTGCGTGTCGCCACTCAGCGCTGTCCATCGACTGTGCTGTCGTGATTGCATCACTGGCTTCCTGCGGGTTGAGGAGTTCGCGGGTGATCACGGACATCAGCGATGCGTTAGCAGGTGGAAGCAAGGCCCAACGGGTCACGCGTGAGTCTCCGTTTCT
This sequence comes from Candidatus Microthrix parvicella Bio17-1, assembly GCF_000299415.1. NCBI lineage: Bacteria > Bacillati > Actinomycetota > Acidimicrobiia > Acidimicrobiales > Microthrixaceae > Candidatus Neomicrothrix > Candidatus Neomicrothrix parvicella. Next base: position 1,024,593 of record NZ_AMPG01000002.1, on the reverse strand, counting down.
CCTCGAGGCACACCGAGCGTCGGGCGACGGTCGAACCTCTCGTCCTTGTGGGGCCCGTCAACATCGACGAAGTGCAAAAAGAGCTGGACACACCAGTCGACCGGGCAATCGTCTCGCCAGTGCGGTCGCTCCACCCCCTTGTAGAGCACACCATCTCCAGGCCGAAGCGCGATCTCTGTGTGTTTGCCGTCACTCAAGGACATGTGAAGCGGCCAGTGCGTGGCCGGGTCTGAGGAGGCCAGGTGCACCGACACGCTGTGCTCGCACGCCGGACGATCAATGTGTTTGTGCAAATTTGAGTTTCTCATGTACAGGCGCACGAAACTGTAGGTTGGGTCAACTCGGCGCCTAGTCAGTGCCCGGACCAGGGGGGCCATCGCGGCGAGGATCGTGTCGAATGCCGGGTCGCCGTACAGGCTGGCTGACCCATCCACCCTGCCGTCGGCCATCAGCCGTCCGGCTTCGCTGAGGGTGTGGACGTAGTTGGTGAGAAACCCCACCAGGTCGGGCGGAACAACTGCCTCCATCAGGGCGTAACCATCGGTCAGATAGCGTTGGCGTTCGCTTGCCAGCGCGGCCTCGTCGCCGAGGTGGTCATCCATCGCGATGGCACTGCACGAGTCCGGCCGCCGACAACACCGCAAGATCGTCGTTGCTGATCGTTGGTCCTTCGGGCGCCGTGTGAGCCTCCGAATAGGCCGTCTCTCCCGCTGCCAAATGGCTGAGTACTGGCAAGTCCGCCTTGGTGAACTGCACCATGCCACCGGGGCCGCCCAACGCTCCGTCGCATCCCGCGCTTTGGTCGGCGTCAGCAAAGATGGCACCACCGGGCAGGTCCATCGTCACCACGCCGTTTCCAGAAAGCGCTGTGGCTGCGGCGACCACGCCGGAGGAGCGGTAGGGAACCAGCTCGCGACGCTTGGCAGCCAGCGCCGACTCGACGTTGATGGGATCGGTGGACCACTCGCCGGGGTCCGAGTTGAAGAGCGCAGGCAGGAGGTCCACCAGCTTCGTACGGTGAATGCCGATGGTGAAATGAGCGGAGACGTCGCCGGTGAATCCCTTGACTGAATGCGGCCAACCTCTCGGAATGTAGAGGGCCTGCGCAGGATGGAGGACTCCGGCCCAGACACTGGCCCCCGACGCTTCCCTGCTGACGAGCCCCTTGGACGGGTTGAGCGCCCCTGGCCAGAAGATCTCCCAATACTTGCTGCCCTTCGCCTGCAAAATGATCACGTCGTGATCGTCCCAATGCTGGCCGAAACCGGGCGCGTCGGCCTCGCTCAGGTACACGTTGACCTGCACTCCGGCAACGAGGGCACGTTGCAGATCATTGCAGATCCCGTGTAGGGAAGCCAGGTCCGCACCAACGTCGTTGAGCGTCAGCGTTGTACCCTCGCTGAGTTCGGCCGCAGCCCGGACCGGGTCGAGCACCGGTTGCCCGCCGCGCCCCCGTTGGCTCATGGCCTCCAAGAGTCCAGGCGCATCGGCGCGGGCGTCCTTCGATGCCCGCACCCGAGGTCCGAGCGCAGCAACCCGTGCCACGAGAGCATCAAACTCGTCCAGCATGGGGCTGGAGTTGGAGTCTCGCCCGATCGTCAGGAGCGCCGCACCGTCGCCGTCAGCGCTGCGGGCGAGTGCGTCAAGGTTGAGCTCCGGAAACCAGGACGCGAGTCGTCTGATCGCCAGTTCCCGGCCAGCGGCCGCTGCGTCACACAGAACCTGTTCAGGATCGGTCGAGGCCGACAAGCGCAGCGGAACGCCGTCGGCTGGCTGCGTCAGTCGCACACGATGGAGATGTCGAGCCTCGCCCAGTCTGGAGTGGTGGGCCCACTGTTCTTGACACCAACAGTTTGAGTAAACGGGCTGGAGGTATTTGGCGTTGTCGTGGTGGTCAGCGGGGTCGACTCAGCCTCAGCGGGGTCACCGCTGGCGCAATCGGTGATGTTTGCGCTCGACACGCGACAGTTGTTGAACGGAGGGTCGACGTTGAACGTGAGAACCACTGCAGTGTTGTTGGCGTCGCCGTCCATCGGCACATCGTCTGGAGTGTTGAACGTGACGCTTCCCGCATTGCCCAGGTTGGCGCTACGAGTGATGATCGCGTTCTCAGCTCGGGCACCGCTCCCGCCGCCCCAACCCGTGTTGAACGAATCGTTGAAAAAGAGGTAGTCGTCGTAGATGGAACAACCGTTTCCATGCGTGCCGTCGTCATAAGCGGCATCAAATCTCAGATTCAACGCTACGTTATTGTCGGTTCCAGCCGACGCATAGTCGGGCACGACCGACAGACCGTCGACCCGGGGGGCGACCCATACAGCGCCTGCCGTCCCGGCGCCGATTGCCGCCTTGCGGATAGCACTCCGGCGATCTACCTGCGTCGAACTATGACTTTCGCCAGTATCTGCGGGTCTAGCCGCCTCATCATTGCTACCCACTGGTCTCCTTCAGCTTGCGTGCGGGGTGCTTCCAGTATGGTACCGGGTGAACATGAACACGCACCAGACGTCAACCCGGAACCAGCTATGACGACGCTCAGGGGAACAGACCCTTCGGTGACATTCGTCGGTTGGTTCGATGACACCCAGCTGACCGTAGGAGCCACGGTACCCAAGTCGTTCACCGCTGCGATGAGCGAGCACAAGCGTATCGCTGAGCGAACGCTCGGTGCGCTTTCCGACGTCCTGTGTCTGGTGTCGACCGGTGCCGGGCCGTCGACCGTCGAGGGTTGTGACGGGGGCGACCTGGCGCAGATGTTGGACGTTGACGTCCAGCGGGCGATGGGCCGGGCAGTGTCGCTGCGGGCTCCCGAGTTGACGCTCTTCTCGGGCAACGAGAGTGGCATCTCCGGCAACCCGATCGTTGAGCGCCACCACATTGAGAACGCGCCTGGACCACATCCGGTGCTTGTGCCCGAGACCCGGGCCGACTCTGCCACCGCCGGTGGGCTCTTGCGCCGGCTGGATGCGTGGTCCTCGATTGCGGACGACCTGTGCGTTGCTGCGTCCGCCCTCCTTGGTTGCGCAGTCACAGTCGTCGGGCTGGTCGGCGTCTCCACGGATCTCCGGCCAGATGAGGTGTCCGTTCCTCGGTTGCTGGTGCCTTTGGGGGGAACGGCCGAAGTGTTCGAAGCGCAGGCATCCAAGCACGGCCACTTCCCCCTGAGCATCGAGGCCGGTACAGCAGTCGTTGTCGACGGCCACGTCCAGATTCAGGGGTCATCGGAGTTCGTCGGGGTCGTCCTTACCCCTCTTCCGCTATCTGAACATGACGCAAAACGGTATGCGGCGCTGAAGGGCGCCCATTCGCCCATGCTGCGCTCCGATGTTCCCTTCGACGTCCACGAACCCGTGTCGCACTACGGGCAGGCGGCCTTGTCGAACACGGTGGAATTCCTGGCAGCGGAACTGGACCGGCTCGACCCTGAGGAAATTCTGTTCGAAGCAGACCTTCAACGTCGGCTGATGTGCTCGGTCGGTGGCTCGGGCCGCTGGGCTACCGTGGCGTTGACGTCGACTGCCGACCAGCTCGACCGACTCGAGTTTGTCGGGACCATTCCCCTGGGAGCTGCGGTGCTTGGTCGTGGCGAGGAGCGGGCACATGTGGCCGGGGACGGCAAGATCCTCAGTGTGCGCAACACCATGATCGAGGCTGTTGCCCTGTTGCTCTCTGGGCGCCGGTTCACGCTGGCGGAGCTTGAAGCACTTGACGACGGTGACGGACGGGATGCCATCACCGCATTCTTGTCGGCTGGCTGGGCCGACGTGGCCCGCCCGGCTCCGCGCCCCAGCGACAACATGTTGCCATGAGCGACGCCTATGGCGACTCGGGTCTGCTCGTAGCTGCACCCGGCTTGGCTGTGGCAACCGTCGATACCCACGCACTCGCGTGGGGGCGCGGCGCGCCCGTGTTGCTGGTGTCCAGCATGACTGCTGCCCTGGTCCCGTACCTGACGGGCACCGTAGCGCTCGCCGAGGTGGCCCGAGACGTGATTGATGAGGCTGGTGAGGGTACCTGGACGCGGTGTCTGAGTGAGCTTGGCCTCATGTTGTCCCGCGGGCTCCTCAGCGGCCACGACCCGGGGGTCGAGACAAACCGCGGGACGGATCTCTCGGCGAACCAGTTCGATACCCGGGTGGGAATAGCCGGGCCTGGCCAATTCACGTTGTCCATTCTGTCGGACCCCGACGCCGAACCCGAGCCCGGCCCTTCGGAGGTCGAACGACGGACCCTGACCACTGAATTCGCTGATTCTGAACGATCACTGGGAGAGTTGGTGGACGCCGACTCGTGTGTGGGCAAGCGGATCGACTCGGCAAGACGCGGTGAGTCGGTCTACATCGATCTCGGGTCGCGAAGCGTCGGTGTTCAAACCAACTCCGCCCGGTTGGCCGCCATGTTGCGGGCATGCGCGCCCATTGGCCGTCCCGAGGGTCCCGTCGAAGTGTTCTCCGTGTGCACCACACGGAACGACGGCTCCGAAGGCAAGACCCGACTCTTTGACGGCGCAGGCGAGCTGTTTGCTCTGGCCGACGATTTCATCGGAGCCGCCGCCAGTATCGACGCCATGCTCACTGCGCTCACTCCGGCGAGAGCCCGTGGTGTGCCCCTCATCGCCAGTGGGTTCGGTTTCGAGAACCGGGTGGTGCTCATTGATCGGGAGGTGGCGGCGAACCCTGCGCTCCTCAGGTCCGCTCGTCGTGCGGGTATCACGCCCTATCCTGCGCGTCGTTACGTGTTGACCGGTGGGCACATAGTTCTACCCGATGTGGGACTTCTCGATCTTACGGTTGTCGAGGCGCCGTTGGAGATTGCAGGTCTCGTGTCGTGGTCACCGGAGCCCGGCTCGTTGGCCAGTTCCACTGCCGCAGGGCTGCTGGGTCACCTTCGCTCCGATGATGACGGTTCTCGTCGTGCTGCGATGGAGTCGGTACTCGGCGTTGTGGGGAGCCATCGTCTGGTCTCTCCTGCTGCCGGCCTTGCGGCAATCGTGGACGACATGTTGGAGTTGCTCGGCCCGCAGTCTGGCGTTGGGTAACCGGATCGCCTCGGCGCCAGGCAGAACCTACGCCAGCCAGTCCGCAAGGAACGGGCGCCAAAGCTCATCGTACAACTCTGAATGGTCGAACCGAAGAGCGAAGTCGACAGCCAACTGTGACGGTGGGGCTGGGCGTTTGTAGGCCTCCAAGAGGGCCGCGCCGATCTCGTTGACGTCCGGGGTGAACTGCCAAGACCCGACGGGTGGAATCCACCGTCGCTGCCCGCCGACGATCCAGCCGTCTCCGACGAGCTCAGGCTGTGCCGAAAAGTCGGAAACGATCACCGGAACACCGCAGGCCTGCGCCTCGATCACGGGAACCCCGAACCCTTCTCCAGCGGACGGAGCCAGAAGCACGTCAAACGATCGGTAGAGCGCGACAAGCTGCTCACTGTCGAATCCCAAACGGTAACGCGCTGGGTTGGTCATTGCGATCGCCCCGCTTGGAATGCCTGCGCTCTCAGCGAGTCGGACAAGATTCATCCCGTCACCCGGGTGTCCATCAAGGCTCGAATGGACGTAGAGGAGGGCGTCGGAGTGGACGCTTCGCAATTCAGCGAAGGCACAGAACGCTTCGGGGAAGCTCTTGCGGCTGGTGATCCATTCGTTGTTGGCCGCCACCATGCCAACCACGAAGGAATCGGCGGGGAGCCCAAGGCGTTCTCGGGCTTGGACCTTTGTTGCAGCGTCAGCTGGCGTGAAGACGGTCGCATCCACGCCGTGGGGCATGTAGCGGCTCTCGACGTCTCGACGAGCGAGGGCGTCCTGGGCCCATTTCGACAAGGCGAGAACGTGGTCAACGCCGCATGCCAGTGCGTCGATGACCTGGTCCGGTACTGGGTCGAAGTTGAATGGCAGCCACCATGCCACCTCAATGTCGGACATGTCGTGGCGCCCCAACCTGAGGGCGTCGGTTAGCGCAATCACGCGTGGAGGGCCGTCGGAACCCTCAAACGCCGCCGTGGCATTCAAGACGAGCGACCTGGCCGACAGGTCGTCCGAGGGCCAGACCCTAAAGGGTCCGTGCTTGAAAACGCCTTGATCCATCGAGCCCGACAGGTCGACTCGATACCCCGACTCCAGCATAGACATTGTGACCAAGGATGCTTGGCCGGAGTAGCCTCCGACACTCCAGGGGGGTGGCGAGTGCCAGAGAACGTCGGGAGGCCCCATCGGTGGAGCGGCCGGGGGATTGGGTCGGGCTTCGGACACTGGTCAAGTGTAGGGCTTTAAATCACCGTAGAAGGTCGGTGTCGATGGCCATGTGGATCTCGGAGAACAGGTACCGTTGAAGTCCATGTTATTTGCCGTCCAGGTCAACCGTTGAGTCGTCGCTCGGGCCCCAACAGGGTGGTGTTGTTGACCTCGTCGCTGGCGCCGTCCGCTGGGTTGGCCCGTTGGTCGCGTGAGTTGGTGCGCGGTCTGGAGATGGTGACCACGTCCGACGAACTCACCATCGACGTGCTGGTGAGATACCGGCTGGACGTCGGTTTGGCGACGGTCGAACAGTTCGGTTTGCGGTGCACGCTCCACGATCTTCCGGACGTGGGAACGTCGATCACCGACCGGCTTCGGTCGGTTCGCCGGGTTGGTCGGCTCATCGCATCGCTTGACGCCGACGTGGTGCACGCACCGATGGGCTGGTTGTGGCTGCTGGGCGATCGCCGTTTTGCTCGACCAAAGGTCGTTGCCACCGCCCACGTGGAACCGTCGCCCGACGCGTTCCACGTTCAGGACCGTCTTCTGGCCCGTATCCTCACCATGCGTAACCGGATTCGGCTGGTCACCAACGTCCCCTCGCTTCGGCTGGCCCTCGACCGGGCAGTTGGCGTGCCAGCGGGCACGTCGCTCTGCATGCCGGTTGCTACAGATCGGACCGGCGTCTCGTTCGCTGACCTCGGGGCGCCGGACCTGCGCGCAGCCTTGGACGTCCAGGCGGACGAGTCCATCGTGATGACGCTGAGTCGTTTGGTGTCGGTGAAACGCCTGGACCTGGTGCTTGAAGTGATCGAGAAGGTGAAGGCTGCGAATCGACCCGTGCGGTTCGTCATTTGCGGAGACGGCCCGGAGTTCGGTGCCCTACTCGCTGATGCTCAACGTCGTGACTTGGAGGGCTGGATTCACTTCCTGGGTCATGTGGGGGATCCAGCGCCGCTGCTTACTGAGGCGGACATAGTGCTCAACACTTCCGACAGCGAAGGAGGCATGCCTCTCGCCCTGATCGAGGCGTTGTTGGCCGGGACGCCCGTCGTTGCGACAGAGGCCGGCGGTGTTGTTGATCTGCTGGAGGACCCCCGCGACGGGCGGTTGGTGCCCAGAGGCAATGTGGAGGCGCTCTTTCATGCGCTGTGCGTCGCGCTTGATGAACCAGTGGAACGAGAGGAACGAGCGGCCAGAGCCCGAGGCCGGTTCGACCTTGAGCGGATGGGGCGGGCGCACCTGGCGTTGGTCAGAGAACTCGTCGGAGACGTGACCTGATGACAACGTTCCAGAGCATCCTCGGAACTCAGCCGATTACTCGTTTCACCGTGAGGTTGACCCGACGGAAGCTGCGAGTGCTCGCCTATCACGGTGTATCCGATCAGGATCATTTCGGGCGTCAGCTGGCCTACCTCACGGAGAGATATGCGCTCGTCAGTGGTGCTGAGGTCGTCACGGCGGTGCGAGGGGGAGCGGAACTCCCAGACCGGGCATTGTGGATCACCTTCGATGACGGACAACGAAGTGTGGTCGAGCACGGCCTCCCAGTGCTGGAGCGGCTCGGAGCGGTGGCGACGATGTTTGTATGCCCGGGGCTCATCGCCGAGTCGCAGCCGTTCTGGTGGTCGGTGGTTGCAGCGGCAGTAGGAAGAAGGTCAGTGAGCTTTCAAGGACGAGCGTGGGTAGATGAGTCACTCGTCCGGCACCTCAAGACGGTCCCTGACGCCGCCCGGCGGGAGTTCGTCGCAACGCTGCCAACGCCGGCACCGGATCCGCTCGACCAGCCCCTCGATGAACCCGGTCTCCGCCGTTGGATCGACGCCGGTATGGAGCTGGGCAATCACACCTGGGACCACCCGATGCTCGACCAGTGCAGCCCCGAATCGCAGCGTACCCAGATCGAGCGTGCCCACCGCTACCTGGAACAGACCCTGGGTGCAGCGCCGACGATGTTCGCTTACCCCAACGGCAACATCGCATCGGCCACCCGCCAGGTACTGAAGGAGCTTGGCTACGAGCTCGCCGTCGAGTTCGACCATCGGTTGGCGGACATCAAGGGCGACCCGTTCAGCATCTCCCGGCTCCGGCTCGACAGCGACGCATCAATCGAGCGCACGGCCGCCATCGCCAGCGGCGCTCACTCGGCCGTCTTTGCTCTCAAGAACCGGTTGATGAGGCGATCGGCCTGAGTCGCCGAACAACCTTCTCCGGTATCCTCGGGCCGTGAACACCCCTAAGGACGCGCCCATCGACCTGCGACTTCGCCGTGCTACAGCCGACGACCGCCCGGCGATCATCGAGCTCTGTCGGCAGTCGCTCGGTTGGAAGGCCGGCGACCCCAACGAAGCGTTCTTCGAGTGGAAGCATGACCACAATCCGTTTGGGCCGTCGCCCACCTGGGTTGCCGAGGATGACAACGGCACGCTGGTTGGGCTGCGCACCTTCCTGCGTTGGCGTTTCCGTCGGCCTGACGGCACCACGATCAACGCCGTGCGTGCCGTCGACACCGCCACTCACCCCGACTGGCAGGGCCGTGGCATCTTCAGCCGGCTGACGCTGGGGGCACTCGACGACCTCCGAGACGACGGCGTGGACTGTGTGTTCAACACGCCCAACGACAAGAGCCGCCCCGGCTACCTCAAGATGGGCTGGCACGAGGTCGGCAAGGTCCCGGTGTCGGTCCGCCTGACCGGGTTGCGGTCGATCCCGAAGCTGGCCGGTGCGCGCACCGCCGCTGCGATGTGGTCGGACGAGTCCTCGGTGGGCCTTCCGGCCGACGAAGTGCTCGCAGATCGCGACGGGGTCGAAGCCCTGCTCACCCGGATTGGTAACGGGTCTCGCATCAGCACCGACCGAACCCCCGAGTTTCTGCACTGGCGCTACCGCTTTGCCGCGCTCCGTTATCGGGCTGTCAGCCTTGGGCGAGGTGTCGAGGACGGCCTGGTGGTGTTCCGGGTTCGACGGCGGGGGACGGCGACCGAAGCCACCATCTGCGAGGTGCTCGTCCCCAAGGGAACGTCCACGAGAACAGCGTGGAAGGCGCTCAAAGGCTCGGGGGTCGACTACCTACTCAAGGGCTCGGCCACTCAAGGGCGGTTGCATCTCGCCGATGCCCGCCAGGGGTTTGTGCCGGTCCCGGCGTTGGGCCCGATCCTCACCTGGCGTCCGGTCGCTCACCCGATGGTGCCGACGTTGGATCAGCTCGCCCTGGGTCTCGGCGACATCGAACTCTTTTAAGGCGGCCGTTACCCGCCGACCTGCAACACCACCTGCTCCCACCGATCGGCCACTGCCTCGATGGCGTGGTGCTCGAGCGCGGCGTCCCGATCGGGCCGGTACCCGCCCGGATCGGCGGCCACGCCTCGAACGGCCGCAACAAAGCCGTCGAAGTCGTCGACTGGAACACAGACGCCGGCACTCATCGTCGTGAGCGCATCACGCACACCGCCAACATCGGTTGCAACGGTCGGAACGCCGACGAGTGCGGCCTCGACCAGCACCCCGGGGATGCCCTCGGTGGCGCTGGGCAGCAGCAGCACGTCGATCGCAGCCAGAAAACGCTGCGGATCCGAAACCGGCCCCAGCAGTCGACACGCCGGCGTGCTCTCTCGTGTGCCGAGCGATCGGGCCCGTTGGTCCAGCTCGGCCCGGAGCGGACCATCCCCGGCCATCAGCAGCGTGGCGTCCTCGAGCGCCTCAACCGTGGCCAGCGCCCACCCCGGACGCTTCTCCTCGGACAGGTTGCCGAGGTAGCCGAGCACGATCTGGGTTGGCGGCAGGCTGAGCTCGGCACGCACCGATCGGCGCTGCGCCGAAGTGGCGGCGGCAAAGCGGTCGACATCGACGGCGTTGGGCGCAACGACCAGCCGCTCGTCTGGCAGTCGGTAGTGCTCCCGCATGTAGTCGGCGGCGTCAGGGTAGAGCGCCACCACCTGCGCGGCGGACCGCAGCGGCGCGCCGATTCGCAGCGCGGCCCCGCGGGACCGTCCCCAAAATGAGGGGTCGCCGATGTTTCGGTACACGAACGGGCGTCGTGCCAGCTTGGCAGCGATGGCCACCGGCAACAGCGTCGAGCCGCCGTGAGCGATCAGCACATCGCACGCCCGTGCCCTGCGGGCCAACTCGAGCACTGCCCGGGGCCCTCGCCCAGGCACCGCTAGCTCTTCGAATGCCAGGCCATGCTCGCCGTTTCGGTGTTCCAACGAGATCGTCGTCACCTCATGGCCGCGTCGACCCAGCTCGGAGCCAAGCTGGGCGGCGAACACCTCGGCGCCCCGTCGAAGGCTGCTGGTGGCGACCTGCAAGATGCGCATCAGGCCAGCCGTTGGGCGCCAGCGGCAGCGATGGAGGGGATAGTTGGCACGATTGCAAAGTCTGTCAGAATCACGGCGGTAGCAACACCGGCTGAGAGGTACGGATTCGTTCATGAGCGCAGGTCAGAGGCCGGGTAGGCGCACCATGCAGAGGTCCGCCTGATGTGCGGGATCGTCGGCGTCCTCGATCCCCGTCGGCGCCGCCCGTCGGAAGATACCGAGCGGCTGCTCGAGTCGATGGCCGAGCCGATGCGTTCTCGCGGTCCTGACGGCTCCGGTTCGTGGGTCGACGAGCAGGCCGGCATTGGCTTCGGCCATCGACGGCTGTCGATCCTCGATCTCAGCGAGCACGGGGCGCAGCCGATGGTCTCCGCCGACGGCAGGTGGACGATCACCTACAACGGCGAGATCTACAACCACCGGGAACTTGCTGCCTACCTGAAGTCGGCCGGGGTGAAGCTCAAGGGGCACTCCGACACCGAGGTGCTCATCGAGGCGATCGCGCGGTGGGGGCTGGACTCAACGCTGGACCGAATCGACGGGATGTACGCGTTTGGGCTGTGGGACCGTGAGGAGCGCACGCTCACCCTGGTACGGGACCGGATGGGGGAGAAGCCCATCTACTACGGCACCATCGGCAACGGAGAGGTGCTGTTCGGCTCCACCCTGGACGTGCTGGCGGCCCATCCAGGCTTCGACCGGCCGGTCGATCGCAACGCCCTGGCGCTGTACTTCCGGCACAAGTACGTGCCGGCGCCGTGGACGATCCGCGAGGGCATCTTCAAGCTGGAACCCGGCTGCACTGTTGAGATCGCACCCGACGGCGCGGTGGGGGAGCCCGAGCAGTACTGGTCCTACTACGACGTTGTCGAGCGTGGTGCAACCTTCGCCGGTACGGCCGAGGAGGCCGTCGACGAGCTGGACCGTCTGCTGCGTCGATCGGTAGAACGGCGCATGGTGGCCGACGTGCCAGTAGGTGCATTCCTGTCCGGAGGGATCGATAGCACCGCGGTCGTCGCCGTCGCCCAGCAGGTCGCTACAAGCCCGGTGAAAACCTTCACCATCGGCTCGACGGCTCGGGACTACGACGAGTCCTCGGACGCTCGCTCGGTAGCGGCGCAACTGGGGACCGACCACACCGAACTGATCGTCACCGACGCCGACGCTCTCCGAGTGGTCGAACAGCTCGGCACCATCCACGACGAGCCTTTTGCCGACTCGTCCCAGGTGCCGACCCGGCTGGTCGCCGAGCTGGCCCGCAAGGACGTCACGGTCGCGTTGTCCGGCGACGGGGGAGACGAGCTGTTCGTCGGCTACAACCGGTATGCGTGGGTGCCCGGCATCTGGAAGCAGCTTGAGCGAACTCCGATGGCGCTGCGGCGCCGCGGTGCCGCAGCACTGGCTGCCGTGCCGCCGAACAGATGGGACCAGGCCGCACAGCTCATTCCGGCCTCCCGGCGTCCCCGAATGTTCGGGATGAAGGTCGGCAAGGTCGCAGGCGTGGCCGATGCGTCCTCGGCCTACGAGGTGTACAACCGGTTGGTCAGCCACTGGCATCGGCCGACGGAGCTCGTGCCGGGAAGCACTGAACCTCCAACTCTGCACACCGACAGCGAACGCTGGCCCAACGTACCGGGCATCGTCGAGCACATGTCCGCCGTCGACGCCGTCACTTATCTGCCCGACGACATCCTCTGCAAAGTCGACCGGGCCACCATGTCGGTGTCGCTGGAGGGCCGGATCCCTTTCCTCGACCGAGACATCGTCGAGTTTGCAGCTTCGCTGCCAGCGGAGTTCAAAGTGCGGAACGGCACCGCCAAATGGCCGCTCCGGCAAGTGATCGATCGGTACGTTCCGACGGCGGACATGGATCGACCAAAGTCCGGCTTCGGGGTTCCGATCGAGGAGTGGCTGCGAGGCCCTCTCAAAGAGTGGTCGGAAGACCATCTCTTCGGAAGTGTCTCCTCCCAGCATCTCGCTGAAGCTCCAATCAGCCGGGCATGGAACGACCACCAATCGGGTAATCGCAACAACGCATATGAACTCTGGGACGTCATCATGTTCTCCGTGTGGGCAGAGCAGGGAAGGGCCGCCTGACAACTGGTGCTCGTGGCCGTCATCCAGAAGCGGAGGGCGCTGCGGGTGGCAGCTCGCTGAGCGGACCGCCCAAGCAGGCCACGCCAAGGTGCTTGCCGCCAAATTGGAATACGTGGCTCCCATGCGAGAGCTCGGCGGACCAGTCGCGAAAGTGGAAGTCGTCGTCGACGTCATCGAAGATGACCACGCAATCGTCGGTCAGGTGGCTCGATACAGCATCGAGCGCGAAGGCGCGACCAGAAGCCGTCTTGTCGGAGTCGTAGTGCAGAAGTTGGATCGGGCCGCACTCGTTGAGAATCTGCGGGAGGTTTGCTCTGTCGCCTTGCGTGAGCAGGGTCCAACGGTCCTTGAGGCCGGGGTCCACGAGGACCCCGATGTCAGCTTCCGGGTTGGCATGCCGGAAGTAAGGAAAGTCGCTGGACCATAGGTGACCCGAGCCGTTGCGATCCATCGCCGTGAGCACGGAGGACGACGTAAACCCGGCGGCGACTCCTGTTTCGAGCACGACTTCCGGCCTCAGATAGCGGGTCAGGAAGTAGAGAATGCGGTAGTCACCTCCGCCGCCCATGTCGACCCCCAGGCGATCCAGTTTCGAACGTGCAGCAGCGGTGAACTCGGCTGCGAACCCAACGGCCTCCGCCCACAGAACTGGATCCAGCGACCCAAAGAGATCATCGGCGCTCTCCTCTTGTGCCCGGCACCATCGTTTAACCGCCTCACGATCGGTGCGGTTGCCTGCCTCTTTCACACGATCGCTGACCTTGCGAACCATCTCGATGCCATATCGAGGTCGGAGCGCGTTGCGTGCGACATTTCGCACAGTGGTCAGTCGTGTCGGCATCTGATCGGTCACATGGTCGATACTACTTGAGCAAGGCACCACCCCCAGTGGAGCGTAAGAAGTACCTTGACTAATGCGACCCCGCCCACCACGACCGGCACGGAGGCTGCAGCTTGAAGTGGTACTCGCCACCGCCGCCGGTGGTGCAGTCGTTCCTCCAGCATGGTGCCCAGGCATTCTCAAGTATCGTGAGCGTTCGGGTTGCCCCCGGTGCGCACATTCGCTCGATGGGTCGACGGACGAGGAGTTGGATCGCGTGCTTGTCGTGATGGTGATGGAGTCCAGGTATCCCTTTGGCAAGGATTGGGCCGTCGCCGCACGGGCTGGAGGTGCTGACGTCGTCGAGGTCGAGGTGGTTCCGCACGCGGTTGGACCAAGGATCGCGGCCGGCGTTGCCGGATCTGATGACCACTTCCAAATCGAGCGGGTTCAAATCCGCCCCGATCGTGTGTTCCGGCCGCTGTCTGACTGGATCCTTGGTCGACGCATCGCCCGGGTCATCGAGGAAGTGCGCAAGCGTCGCCGAGTCGACATTATTCACACGCATTTCTACCGTGAGATGGGGCCAATTCTGCACATGAGAGGCCGCCCGGCGCATGTGCACACAGAGCACAGCGCTGCATTCGCAGCGCTTGACCTCGGCAGCGCCGCCCACTATCGCCTGTCGAAGGCAGGCCTCAAGGTCGCTATCAAGGGCGCAGCGGGGGCGCAGGGCGTCATCGCGGTGTGCCGGTACTTGGCGGATCAGATGATGAGGCACGGGGTCCCTGGCCCCATCCAGGTCATTCCCTGTCCGATCGATCCCGAGATGACCGGCCATCTCGTGCGTCCACCCTCTTCCCCACCAAGGCTCGTCACGGTAGGTCGGCTGTCCCCAGAGAAGCGCGTCGACCTCGTGCTCGGTGCACTGGCGTTGGCAAGGGGAATCGAACCCAAACTCGAACTGGACATCGTTGGTGGAGGGCCCCTTGAGCATGAGCTGCGGGCCCACGCCGACCGGCTGGGACTTGGGTCGGCTGTTCGGTTTCACGGCCCACTCAGCCGTGAACGAGTGGCTGAGGTCGCGGCACCAGCAGCCGCTTTCGTGACGGGGACGCTGTCAGAAATGTTCGGGACCGCGGTTGCGGAAGCGCTCTGCCTCGGGGTTCCTGCCGTTGCGCCAGCAGTGGGCGGTCTTGCAGAACTCATCGACTCAAGCAACGGCCGTCTTGTACCTGAGGCCGACGCGCCCAGTCTGGCGGAAGCGGTCCTTGAAGTCGTGGCCACCACGTACGATCGCGACGCAATTGCTCAGGCCGCTCGTGGCCACTGGTCGTTTGACCGCGTCGGCTCCGAACTCGCGGCGCTCTACTCCAGCGTGATTGACGTCACCGGTCAGGAGTTTCGAGGTGGCGCCTAACAGCTGGCGCTATGCCCTCTCGGCATACAGGTAGTCCCGAGCCCAATCGCGAGGATCGCTCTGATCACGCCGTTGCACATCGAAGCCAAGATCGAGCAGCATTGCCCAAACGTCCTCGCGCGTTCTAGTCCCCTCGTCCCCGCCACGATCGGCAAGGAAATCGTGGCAACTGACCGCTATCCGCCGGATCGAATGGTCCGTGCTACCAAGTCCACGAATCGCAGCGCGCTCGCCGCCCTCGATGTTGATGGTCAGCAGGTCCAAGTGATCGACATCGTGGTCGTCGAGGATCTGCGGGATGGACTTGCATTCGACCTCGACGCCACCGCCTCCGACGCCTTCGAACACACGGTTCAATTGGTGCCGGTCCATGTCCGATATCGACACCACCCCCTCGTGGTCAGCCACTGCGACGCAAATAGGGGTCACGTTCGACAGTTTGCTTGCCTCAACTCGCTTGGCCAGCCATTCGAACGTCCGGGGCTGGGCCTCGATCACGAGCACATGACCGGTGGGGCCGACGCTTCGCGAGAGCAGATTGACTTCCCAACCAGCTCCAGCGCCGATGTGCATCACCGTGTCGCCAGCCTTGGGCACGTAGCGATGGAAATACGCGTCCCGAGCGATCTCTTCCTTCTCACGGTATTCCGCTAGGTACGGGTACGGCTGAGCCACGACCGCGTCAGGGAAGTTCAGTTCCCAGTACCCTTGGCGGCGCCAACGAACAGAGACCCATTCTCGATGTTTCACCAGATGCCTCGCCGAATGAAACAGTCCGAGACCCGCCCGGCCTCCGGGCCGGTCAAGCAGGCGGTGGACTCGGGCGGCGCGTGTCGGACGTGTCGTTTGCAAGATCGGACTCCTAGGAGCTTTCGTTGCCTCGGATCAACCGTAGGACTTAACAGGAATGTGAGCAATATGCGTGGGTTTGGCCGGAACGAGTTGAGGGTGAAACGGGGGCGTGCTACCAGTATGATGGTGATGTTGCATCCAGAACCTCCGGCTTCGCGTGGGCGCGATGTCCGCTGGAGGCCGTGATGCGGGGACGGTCTTGAAAGCGATCAACAAGCCAGCGGGCAGACATCCGGCGGCCCAGTCGCCTCAGTCCGGCGTGGGAAGGTGGAACCCAGCCTTCCGAGCCGATGCGATAAACGTTTGTTCGTCAGCCTGGAGAACAAAGCAGAAGTTGTTGGCGTAACCGGGCGGTCGCTGACCGCCACCAACAATTCGGGTCTGGTCGGCTGCCGACTGGTGGATCTCGGCATCGAAGTGGGATGCGGGCACCAAGCTGTCGGACAGAACAGCCCATCCTTTGTAGCCATGTGTCCCCATCAGATCGATCAGGTCCGACACCGCTGATGGATTATTGCGGACCTCTGCCTCGATTAGCCAGGTTTGGACCCGCTGGCTCTCAAGCGTTGCCTCTGCGCCAGCCAAAACCTCCAACTCGTGTCCCTCAACATCGATCTTGACCATTGTACCTGCTTCTATACCGAGGTCGTCGAGGGTACCTAACGGCACCGTCAGCTCCCGACCTTTCGCCCCTCCATCAAGTGTGGCTCGGGTCCGTCGGTCCACTCCTTGCACCGCCGGAACGGTCAAGGTGGCCATTCCAGTCGTAGACGAGAGCGCGCGAACCACAACTTCAATCCGTCGACCAAAGGTGGCGCGGAGCCGCGCAGCAAGTTCAGGGAGTGGTTCCACAGCCACCACCGATCGGGCTCCAGATTTGAGCGCAATGGCGGTGTACAAGCCAGCATTGGCGCCAACATCGACGAAGGCTTGGTCCCCGCATCGTGCCATGACAAGCCGGAGTTCCGGCTCCGGTCCCTTGGACTTTGTCAGCGCGAAGCGCTGAGCTCGTGCGGATGACACGAACGTCAGCTGAGACGCTAAGTCCAATAGGGACTGGGCACGACAGCGTATCCATTTCGAAATCATGATTCCACGGAACCTAATCGGTCCGGGACCAACCAATCGTTCGATCATTCTCGTCGCCACCACGTCAGCGCGGTGTCGTTCTGCGGTGGCTAGGGCCTGACGCCGGGCCGCTAGATGTGACTCGGAGCCACGTTGTGCCGCCCACCGGTCCCACATCTCTGGCGTGACTAGGTCTGCCGGTGCTGTCAGCAGAACAGCGCCTGCGGAGACCGCTGCGATTTCGTTAAAGTAGGGAAGATCGGAGGCGATCGCCGGAAGACCCTCGCCAAGCGATGTGATGAGTGCGCCGCTGTTTGAGGTTCGCTCGTAGAAGAAGACGCTCCAGTCGGCAGACCAGAGCAGAGAAGCCAGGTCCTCGTCGGAGTGTCGCCAAAGCCGGAGCTCAACGGACCCTGAATTTGCAGCGGCATCAATGATGGCCGCCTCGTAGTTCAAGTCGACGGCTTGACCGGCCACGACAAGTCGTCGAAGGTGGAGGTCGGGGCTGTGCGCCGCAAACGAACGAATCGTCTCGACCACATTCTTGGCCCGTCGGAGGATTCCGAAAAGCAGGAAGGTGGCAACGTGATCGGATGTAGGCTGGCGGTCGTGAGAGTCGGGCTGCTCCCTGATGGCTGACTCCGTCGACACGGCGGGCAGCGGCGTCACTATCGCCTTACCACGCAACCGATGTAGCCAAGGGTACTTGAGGAAGAACGCCTTCTCGGCGGACGACGAGAGGAACTGCACCGTATTGGCCAGGGTGAAGGTAAGGGCCATTGCCACGGCAAAGATTCTGGAGTTGGGCCGATCGTGAGGTTCTACGTTGTGGACGGTCCACCACACGCGCCGTCCGCGACCACGGCCAAGCACCAGAAGTCCGATCAGCCTCATCAGCCAGGCAGCTCGCTGTGTAGCTTGCTGCCGACCGGCGAGGTGATCCAGCCAGTTGAGGTGAAACACCTCACACCGCGGCATCGTCCGGGCCGGAGTTAGGGCCCATGCCCGAAGAGTGCTGGTCCGAACCGACACCCCTTGCTCGGCCATCGAAATATAGAGTTCAGATAGGTGTGGCGCAGTGCGAGCCCACTCTGGCGTGAGAACCGTCAGCTGCATCGCTTGTCCTGACGGGTGTTTCCGACTCCGAAATAGGCGCCTCACTGCGTCTCCAGCCGTTTCAACGTCGTTTCCAAGCGGTTGCGCGTTTGTAGCTTTTCAGCAGGGGGCGCATCGTCAGATCTATTGGAAGCTTCGATTTCCTTGGGTTCCTTATGGATTTCGAACACCGTCGTTGACCATTGCGCGGAAGAAGTCGGATTTTTCAAGCACTTCTTCGGGTGAAGCATCGATCTCAATGCGACCTTCGTTGAGTGCAACGATTCGGTTGCAGGATCGCAAGGTGGAGAACCTATGAGCGACCACAATCACCAACCGCCCCGCGGGCAGCACTTCAAGGGTCTGGCGGATTGCAGCTTCTGAGAGTGCGTCGAGCGCACTTGTCGGTTCATCGAGGATTAGAACCTCTGGATCGCCTGCCAAAGCCCGTGCGATGGTAAGCCGTTGTCGTTGGCCGCCGGAGAGCGCCCGGCCATCAGTCCCGAGGCGAGTATTGATTCCGTCCGGAAGTTCGGAAATTTCTTTCTCGAGGTGGGCCTCTTTAATTGCCTGAACGATGCGGTCGTGGGGAAGGCCGCGGAAGAGATCGACGTTCTCCGCCACGGTGCCAGCGATCAGCACTGACTGCTGCGGCACGAATGCGACGCGCTTGGCGAATTCTCCTGGGTCGATGGATTGCCACTCGGTACTCCCCCCTAAGATCCGTCCGTTGGTTGGCTCACGCAAGCGCAACAGCAGTTCGACCAAAGTGGACTTCCCCGCTCCGGAGGGCCCGACCACGCCCACCAGTTGGCCTTCTTGTAACTCGATTTGGATATTGGTCAGAACATTGCTGTCATCTCCATAGTTGAAACAAAGCTGGTCCAACCGGATCGGGGTCATGGAAGCAGGCCGCTCGTTTCCGAACGCGTTTGGGTTGACCGACAACGTGTTGATCAGTTCGCTTACCGATTGGGCGTAAGCGGCGTTGTCGATAACTCGCTGATTGGCCGTCACGTACTGTTGAGCTGCGGACATTGACCTGATCAGAAGTAGAACAACCGCACCTACTGATGCCAATCGTGCACCGTCGACGCTCTCGACTATTAGCAACAGGCTGATCACAGCTGCAGCGAGCATGGCGGTCTGGAACAGCTGAGGTGTAGCCGTCGAAAGAATCCTGATCCGTCGAATGGAGTCCGTGAACGAGGTGATCTGTAGGTTCACTCGGCCAAGCGCCCGTTCGGCGACCTGAAAGAGTTCGATCTCCCGGTGAAGCAGCTCAATCTCCGAGACCTCTTGCCCGAGCAATCGGGTCGAATCGGCTAGCTCCCGAGCGTAGGCGCGGCTCCGCGCTCGAAGTGGCCGCATGAGGCCGAGCACTATCAGCCCGATTACAGCGATTCCAAGGGTCGCAATCGGATTGACGATCAGTGACGCCCCGCCGAACGCCAGTAGGCCGCACACACTCGCCGCCACCACGGTAAACCCGTTGGCGAGGCCGCCGGTGAGCTGTGCGTGGCCGGTCACGACAGCGTTCATGTCTCCGGGTGGCCGAGAACTTCGCGCTACATACGACCCCTCAAGGTATCTAGCCATTACTTTGTGCTGAGCGATTGCCGTGACTTCAGCAGTAAAACGAGCTGAGACAACGGCGCTACCCATGATCGTTACGATCCGTATTGCTACCATCACGAGCGCCAGCAGGACGGCATTTCTCCTTGCTAACGCCACACCAATGATTTGCACTGTGTCAGCGTTTCGGATCAGCCCGTCGGCGGTGAGGGTTAGCAATACCAGCACCGTTGACTCGGCAAGGCCGCCGACGAAGGACAAGCCGCCGACAGCAGCCACCTTGAACCCGCTGCGATCAGGCAAGAAGTTCTCCAAGTCCGACCAATTGTCACTGAGCCCCCCGCTGGACCGGCGAGAGTCCCGCGCCTTCGAGGGGTATCTGAGTGCCACAAGCAAACGGTACCCGAAGCGTCTCTTGCTGGACGAAGCGACCCAACCTGGTGCTGACGAGGAGTCGGGATCGCATCGGTCCGTGAAGGAGGCGATACCCGGCTATTCTCGGCCGGTGCTCTGGAAGATCGAATATGGACGGCGGGCAGGGTCGTGAGCCGTTTGGCGGCAAGGCGCGACCAATTGAAAGGGGTGTCTCCTCGGCAAGCGGTTCGCTTGGTGTATCGCAAGGCGGTGTATCGCAAGGTGGTTATGAGGCGGCTCGGGGCGTCGGCGGGCAGCCACGTACCCCCAAGGCGCCGAGTAGATTACCGAACGGAACTACTCGGTCCGGATCGCTTTGATCTGATCCTTGCTACCAACCCCCACCTGGAGCGGAGCGACCTGGATCATTTCCATCGGCAGCGTTCCACGTGCATCGCCGTCTATGACGGCGATCGCATCGCCTCTAGTTCGTGGATGACGGCCGGGTCGGTGTACCACCACGAGCTTCAACGGCAGATCGAAGTGCCCCATGACCAGCACTTCTCGTGTCGAAGCTACGTTGATCCTGACTATCGCGGTCAGTCGCTGTTTGCCCACATGGTGTACACCTATGCCCAGCGCGTTCCGGCCGCCCAGCTGGTTTGGGGCCTGGTCTATGCATGGAACAAAGCTTCGCTGAAGTCACTGGAATCGGTGGGGTGGGAGCATTTTGGTGAGGAATGGTCGACCTATGTGCTGGGCGTGCAGCGTGCGGGTAGCTCCGATGTGTCGATGAAATCGGATGGGGGGCCGCCGCAACCGTGAACGCAGAAGCACCGGCGTGCGTGCTGGTGACCGAACCAACATGGGGTGGCGTTTTGCACGCCGCCCGCTCGTTGGGCTCAATGGGTGTCCCGGTTTACGTGGCGACACTTGGTGCCGGTTCGAGCGTCTTTCGGCGAAGTCGTTGGGTGCGGGCCGCAGCGGACTTTCACAGTGACTCGGACCTAGTCGTCGGCGACATCCTTTCATGGCTGGGCCGGACGTTGGTGGGCGGCGGCCCGATCCCGGTGCTGGCACTCAGCGATCGGACCGCTGAGTTGCTCAACGCAGCGCGTGGCGAGATCCCCGATAAGTACAGACCGGTTCTGCCGTCGGTAGAGATACTTGAACCGCTGCTGACCAAGAGCGATGCGGCCGCAGTCGCCGTTGCAGCGGGGCTGCGGGTGCCTGAGTGGGTTGGGGTTGCTTCCGCCGATGACGTCGCCGCGATCACTCAACTGAAATTTCCCGTAGTGGTCCGGCCGGAAGCGTCAACAACCTCTGGGGGCGAGGCCTCGAAGGTTGAACTGCTGGGCGACCCCGTCGTCGCTGCCGCACGGATCGGTGAGCTCGTTGGGCATGGCGCCAGGTTGGTGGTGTCGGAGTTTGTGGAGGCCCCGGTGGAAGCCGTTGAGTTCGGCGTCGTGTGGCGCAGTCTTGACGGCACCTCCACGGCGGTGTGCACCGGCCGGAAGCGCCGTCAGGCCGGGCCCGACGGCGGGGTGATGGCCTGGGGCGAGGCGGTGGACCTGCCCGATGTGCGGCAGGGGGCCATCGACTTCCTGGATGCGTCAGGTTTCCGGGGGGTGGGTGGCATTGAGTTCATCCGTGCCGACGGCAAGTTGTGGTTCATCGAGTTCAACCCGCGGCTGGAGGCGATCCACTTCCTGGCCAGCAGGGCTGGCGTCGACACCGTGCTGATGGCCTACCGAGACGCTGCGTTTGATGAACGGCCCGCGTGCGTGCCGACACAGGTGGCCGCCACCGGCTGGGTGGGAAGCGCCTGGGCGCAGCGGCTGATCGCCGAGCCTGGCGAGTGGAGGCATGCGCTGCGCGATCGCGTGGCCTTCGCTCGAAGCCCCAACCGGGTCAGAGCTGTGATGGGCCGACGCGACCCGGCAGCGACCCTGGCTTTGGCGGCGTACTTCGGTGGTCGGGCATGGACACGCCTGAGGAGGCTTGCAGGACGAGCCCCTGCGCTATGAAAGTTCTCCACGTCATCGATGCGCTTGGCCTCGGCGGTGGTGCCGAGCAGGCGCTTGCTGTGATGCTTCCGCTGCTTCGAGAACGGGGGGTCGACTCGTCCGTGGCGTGCCTCATCCCGCGTGAAGGCGGCATCCAAGCACGACTGAGCGAAGAGGGCTTCCCCGTGCAGGTGCTGGGGCCCACCTCACTTCCAGGGCGTGTCAGGGCACTCCGTGCCAAGATCGCGGTCGAATCGCCAAATCTTGTCCACTGCACCCTCTTCAACGCGTCGCTCGTAGCCAGGTTGGCGCTGTTGGGACGCCCGGAGCGTTTGGTCAACAGCTTGGTGAACACGTCATATGACCCGGTGAGGGTGCGGCAGTTGGGCTTGTCGCCGCTGAAGCTGGGGGTGGTGCAGCGCATCGACGGGTTCACCGCCCGGCTTCGGGTCGACCGGGTGCACGCAATCACCCATGCCGTCGAGGACGAAGCGACGCGGTTGTTGGGGGTGAAGCCTGACCGAGTGGAAGTGATCCCGCGGGGGAGATCAGCGAGTGCTCTGCGTCGACCCGAGCCCGGTGAACGGAAGGCGATGAGGGCCAAACTCGGGGTGGGGCCCGCTACGCCGGTGGTACTGACAGTTGGTCGTCAGGACGCTCAGAAGAACCAGGCCGGACTCGTGCGCTCGTTCGCCGAGGTGCGCAAGCGACATCCTCAATCAGAGCTGTGGCTGGTCGGTCGAGAAGGCGATGCAACCGACGTGTTGGTCCAGGCGCTCGAGAACGTCAACCTTGGATCGAGTATCCGGGTGCTTGGCCACCGCGACGATGCGCTGGCGCTGATCGCCGCTGCCGACGTGTTTGCGTTTCCTTCCTACTACGAGGGGTTGGGCTCGGTACTGATCGAGGCAATGGCGCTGGGCACCCCGATCGTTGGATCGGATGCGCCCGCGATTGCCGAAGTGCTTGGCTACGGTCGCTACGGGCGGGTGACCCCCCGAGATGACGACCGTGCGCTAGCCCAGGCGATCTCCGGACTCCTGGAGGATGCAGCATTGCAAACGTCGCTCAGCGAGGCCGCACGACAACGATTTCAGGAGTACTACGAGCTGGACCTCGTGGCCGACGCCACGGTTGAGATGTACCGCCGGGTGATCAATGAGTGAGCATGTATGCGTCCGCTGAAGGTGCTGTGGGTGGCCAAAGGGCTCGGACCCGGTGGGATGGAGCGTTTGCTGGTTCACCACGCGCGGACCGGGGACCACGAACGATTTGAGTACCACGCCGCATATCTGGTCGACCGTCCCAGTTCGGTGGTGGCCGAACTCGAGGAGCTCGGAGTGGGGTGTACCCAACTCGAGCCCCGGAACGGCAGCGATCCGCGCTGGATCCGAGACCTCACGCGGCTGGTGCGTGACCGCGAGATTGACGTGGTGCACCACCACTCACCCCAACCTGCGGCAATGAGTCGACCCGCGTTGCGGGCCATGCGGGGCGGGCCCCACCTCGTATATACCGAACACAACACCTGGGACTGTTACGGAACGGCGACCAGGGCAGCCAACGCGTTGACCTATCACTTCGACGAAGCCCAGTTTGCTGTATCGGAATCGGTGCAGGCGTCGGTGCCGAAGGTGTTGCGACGCGGCCTCGAGCCTCTAACACACGGAATCGATCTGGGTGATGTGCGGCGGGCCGCCAACAATCGGGATGCCAAGCGAGAGTCGCTAGGTATCTCGCCAGATCAGATCGTCGTTGCCAACATCGCTCACCTTCGACGCGAGAAGGCCCAGGACGTGTTGATGTCGGCCGCTGCGGAACTGGTGGGCGAGTTCGACAACGTGACCTTCATTTCTGTTGGGCACGGTCCGATGGAGGACGATCTAGCAGCGCTGCACACAGAGCTCGGTCTTGGCGATCGCTTCCGCTTTCTCGGATTTCGAGAGGACGCAGTCTCAGTCCTGGCTGGATCCGACGTGTTTTGTCTGTCGTCCCGTCAGGAGGGCTTGCCAGTTGCCTTCATGGAGGCCTGCGCTTTGGGGGTACCG
This sequence comes from Candidatus Microthrix parvicella Bio17-1, assembly GCF_000299415.1. NCBI lineage: Bacteria > Bacillati > Actinomycetota > Acidimicrobiia > Acidimicrobiales > Microthrixaceae > Candidatus Neomicrothrix > Candidatus Neomicrothrix parvicella. The sequence goes on along the minus strand of NZ_AMPG01000002.1, from coordinate 1,000,707 downwards.
GCAGTGACGACGAACGTGGGTGGTCTCCCGGAGCACATCCAGCACGGCCGCTCCGGCTTGCTGGTAGCGCCCGAAGACTCGACTGCCCTCGCCGTCGAACTTGGTCGCATGATCGCCGACTCAGGTCTTCGACGACGCTTGGGTGTGGCGGCCGCGGCACACGCAGAAGTGTTCGACGCCCGAGTTGCAGTAAAGCGCCAAGAGGTCGTCTACGAACGGCTCATAACGGGAAGGCCCCGCCAGTGAAGCAAGATCAGTCCGTCATAATTGGCGACGGATCGTGCATCGGCGAATCCGGTAACGTCTTCGGCATGCGGAACCGCCGAATGTCTGAGAATCACTCCAGGCAGTGCGGGATCGTAAGTTGAGCGCCCGACGGCAGCCTCTGCTCACTTCCGCGCTCGGGCCTTCGGGCGAGGGGCTGGCGGCCCTGAGCGGGTTGCTCGCCATTCTCGTCATCGTGATGGGGGCGGCGGTGGGGCTGGACCGCTTGGCGTTCGATGCGTGGTCGGGGATCTTGACGCTCACCGTCCTGGTGGCGCTGACGATTCCGGTGCTGAATTGGCTTGCCCGCAAGGAGGGCGACCCCCGATTGGCCCGCATGCTGATGTGGGGGATGGTGGCGACCATCGCGGGCGTGTTGGTGCGGTACTTCTTCGTCACCGTCATCTACAACGACTCGGCGGACGCAGGCAGATACTCCGGAGGTGCCGCTCAGCTGGCCACCTTGATGAAGCAGGGGACATTCACGACCGTCCCTCCCGGCCTCGAGAGCTTCCCTGCGGAATCGCAGCGAATCGGGGTGGTGCTCGCCGTCGTCTACCTGTTCACTGGCACCTCAAGATGGGCGGGATCGATCGTTTTTGCCTGGTTTGCATTTGGGGGTCGCTTGCTGATGTGGCGGGCGCTCCGGCGGGCGGTGCCGGAGGCAGATGACAAGCGGTACCTGATGTTCCTGCTGTTCTTCCCATCGCTGCTCTATTGGCCAGCATCGATTGGTAAAGAGGCCCTGATGATCCTCGCGCTCGGGCTGCTGAGCTTCGCCGCCGCCCAGCTGTTGGCCGAGCGCGTGAGCACCGGCAGCATCGCATTGTTTGTTGCCGGATTGGCGGGCCTGCTGTTCATCCGGCCGCACCTCGCAGCGATCGGTGTTGCTGCGCTTGGCGTCGCCAGCATGGTGGGGACCCTTGGTGGCATTGGGCATGGTGCCAAACTCAAGTCGACAGCAGTTCGAGTAGTGGCGCTCGGGGTGCTTGTCGTGGCGGCGGTGGTGGTGTTCAGCCAGACGGCCAAGTTCTTTGGAACGGCCGATGAGGGCGGCGGGGTCACCGGTGTTCTCGATAAGACCCTGAGCCAGACCAGCATCGGGGGGTCGGCGTTTGATGCCCCGGCGGTCAGTTCGCCGCTGGACGTGCCCTGGGCCATCGTCACCGTGATCTTCCGTCCCTTCCTCTGGGAAGCCAGCGGGGCGAGCACCCTTGTGGCCGCTCTAGAAAGCCTGGCTCTCGTCGGATTGGTCGTGACCGGCTGGCGAAGGCTGGTGGGTGGCTTGAAGCTGTCGCTCCGTCGCCCCTACCTGGTGTTCGTTCTGACCTTCACCGGCGCATTCATCATGGCGTTCTCATACATTGGAAACTTCGGGATCCTCGCCCGTCAGCGGTCGATCATGCTGGCCCTGATTTTCGTCTTCCTAGCGACGCCTCCCATCGAGAAGGGACGAGGCCTTCTGCTGAACCGTTCAGGTCGCCGCCAGCAGTCCAGCGGCCTCAGAACTGACGATGCAGGTGCGCTGCCGGTACTGTCTGCGGTTCAACTTGGATCGTCGCGTCCAGAGCACGACCCGCCCCCAATTCGGTCGGCATCGAAAGTGAATTTATGATCTCCACCAAAGTGACCGCGGTGCTGCGGCGTCGCTGGCCCATCCTGGCCGTAGCGTTTGCGATCGGCGTGCTGGCAGGCGCCGTGTCCTCGCAGCTTGCACCTAGCGACATCGTGCAGCAGTACCGAGCCGAGCAGGTGGTGGTGGCCAACTCGTCCGGTACCGGCGGCGTGTCGGTGCAACAGGACAGCCTCAAGGTGACCCGCGGCGAGATACCGACTATCGCAGCAGAAGCGATCGGCGATGGGGAGCGAGGCGACCAGCTTGCGTCCGATATGACCGTCACGGTTGACACCGAAAGTCAGGCCATCACGATCGCCAGCGTGGATGTCAATCCCGACGTCGCTGCCCAGCGGGTGAACGCCGTGACCACAGCCTTCCTCGACGTGACCAACGGCCAGCGCCAGGAGGCCGAACGCGTTCGCGTGGAGCAGCTGGCCGAGGCTGCCAAGGCCGCTGAGGCGGACTTGGCGACGTTTGACGAGACCTATCCAGACCTGGTGGATCCCGACGCAGAAGTGACGGACCCAGAGACCGGCGGGGTCGTGCAAGGCAACGATGGGCCCGATCCGGCGCTGGTGTCGCAGCGGCAGTCGCTCTCCGATGCGGCAGCGCAGGCCCGTTCGGAGGCCACGGTGCAAAAGGCGCAGCTGGCCTCGACCCAGCCTTACCAGTCGCTCGGCGAACAGCAACCGAAACGGGATAAGCGCGGGGCCTTCGAGGTGCCCAACAGCCTGTTCCTGCGAGCGACATTTCTGGGACTGTTCGGTCTGTTGCTCGGAATAATCCTGGCGCTGATTCTGGAGCGGCTGAACCGTCGAATCGACACCCGGCCCGAGCTGGCCGAAGCCTGCCCGCTGCCGATCATCGCCGAGGTGGGCTTCGTAGCAGCCAACCGGCGGCCCACCGCCGATGGTTCGCTGATATTGACCGGCGTGTGGGCCGAGGCCTACCGCCGGGTGCGGTCGGCCATGCAGTTTGTCTATGAACGAGGAACGTTCGGAGCGACCGGAAAAGCGGCGGGCCCGGCACCAACCAAGAGTGATGGCCACGGCGGCGTGTTTATGTTCACCTCGACGGCGCCCGGCGAGGGCAAAACCACGTCGGCGCTTTTGACGGCTCAGGCGATGGCCGAGGTTGGCGTTCGCACGTTGCTGGTGGGCGCCGATTTCCGTCGCCCGGCCTTGGCCGACGTGATGGGTATCGACGCAGGCCCGACGATCGCCGACCTGACCGGTCCGGCGGAGCGGCGTCCAAAGGTGGACCAGGTGGTGCGGCCCACCAAGTTCCCCAACCTGTACCTGGCACTGTCGGGGCGTCCCACGCGTGACGTCAGCGAACTGATCGCCGCCACCCGGCAATTGGTTTCTCAGGCTGCGTCCCAGAACGCCACCGTGATCATCGATACGAGCCCACTGAACGCTTCGAGCGACGCGCTGGACCTGCTGCCGGTGGTGGACCACGTGATCATGGTGGTCCGCTCGGGGCGCAGCACAGAGGATGACCTTGTCCAGTCGATCGATGCGCTGGAGCGCGTGGGTGCCGACGTGATGGGCACGCTGTTGGTGGGAACGCCCAACGCCGGCCGTCGTCAGGCCTATTACTACGACTACTACTCGCACGAAGGCCTGAAAGATGCGGTGGGTCCGGCCAAATCGTTCGTCATCGACGACTCCGATGACAGCGATTTCGTTGGCGACCACGACAACGATTCCGAGGATGACGCCGACAGGGTTGGGGGCAAGCCCAAGGTGGCCGACGACTCCAAGCAGCGCGCCGAAGAGGTGGGCACCGCCCCTTGAGCCCGCGAGGGGCTGTGGCTGGCAGGGCACGCCAAGTTTTGAAGTGGGCTGCGGCCAGCGCCGACGCCGTGCTGCCTACCTCCGGCCTTGTGGTGCTTGCCTACCACCGGGTGGGCACCGGCGGCACTTCCCAGATGGACCTGCCGCTCGACCGCTTTCGGGCGCAGATGGCGGAGCTGGCCGACAGCTGCCGGGTGCTGAGCTTGGACGCTGCGCTCGCCGAGTATTCGGCCGGGGCACCGGCTGAGCCTGAGCCGTGCGTGGTGTTGACCTTCGATGACGGCACGGCCGACTTTGCCGATGACGTGCTGGCGGTGCTCGACGATTTCGACCTGCCGGCCACCGTCTACGTGGCCACCGAACCGGTGATCGCCGGCGAACCTTGGCCCGACGGGGCGGCACCCCTCAGCAAGGCGGCACTGGCCGAGGTTGCCAGCCACCCGCTGGTGACCGTCGGATGCCATACCCATTCTCACCTGCTGCTGGACCGGGAGCCCGCGTCGGTGGTGGCGGCCGACCTCGATCGGTCGATCGAGCTGCTCGCTGAGCTGACCGGCAGCCGGCCGGAGCACTTCGCCTACCCGAAGGCGCTGGCGCCGTCGGTCGAGAACGACGTGCTGATCCGCGACCGCTTCACCTCGGCCGCAGTGGCGGGAACCCGGCCCAACCGTGCAGGCCACACCGACCCCTACCGGCTGACCCGGTCGCCGATCCAGCGTTCGGACAGCCCACGTGATGTGACCCACAAACTTGCCGGGGGCATGCGCTTGGAGGACGACGTTCGGCGCCTGGTGCAGCGGGTGACCTATCGAGGCGCACGAACGTGAGCGACGCGGCGGCGCCGACGTTGGTGCACGTCACCACCACCGACATCAGCCTGGAGCTGTTGCTGGGGCCGCAGCTGGAGGCGTTTGCGGCCGCCGGGTGGAACGTGATCGGCGCCTCGGCGCCGGGAGAGCACGTGGCCGCACTGGAGGCCCGAGGGATCCGCCACGTGCCCGTCGAACACCTAACGCGCAGCATGGACCCCCGCGCCGACCTGCGCGCCGCCCGCGAGCTGTATCGGCTGTTCAAGGAGCTGAAGCCCGACGTGGTGCATACCCACAACCCCAAGCCTGGCTGGCTGGGCCGCCCGGCGGCCCGGGCGGCGCGGGTGCCGGCGGTGGTCAACACGGTGCACGGCCTGTATGCGCAGCCCAGCGATGGTCGAACCCTGCGGACGATGGTGCGGGTGCTCGAGCGGGGCGCCGCCACCTGCTCGCACGCCGAGCTGATCCAGAACCCGGAGGACACGGCCACCCTCGCCCGTTGGGGTGTGCCAAACGAGCGGCTGTTCAACCTGGGCAACGGGATCGACCTGGATCGGTTCGATCGCCGTGAAGCGATGGCGGGGGAGCGGCGCGAGCTGCGGGAGGCCTGGGGTGTGGCAGACGACACCCCGGTGGTGGTGACCGTTGGACGCCTGGTGGCCGAGAAAGGCTTTCGGGAGCTGTTCGAGGCGCACCGTCGCCTCCGGCGCAGTGGCTCGAACCACGAGCTGGTGGTGGTGGGCCCGACCGAGGCCGGCAAGGCCGACCAGCTGACCGATGCCGAGGTGTCCGAGGCGACCGACGACGGAGTGCGCCTGGTGGGCTTCAGCGACCGACCCGAGCGCTACTACGCCGCCGCCGATGTGTTTGTGTTGGCATCCCATCGGGAGGGCTTTCCCCGGGCCGCCATGGAGGCCTCAGCGATGGGGCTGCCCGTGATCGCGACCAGGATCCGCGGCTGTCGCCAGGTGGTGGACGATGGCGTGACCGGGTTGCTGGTACCGGTGAAGGATGCAGCTGGGTTGGAGAGCGCTCTTCGGCTGCTGCTGAACGATCCGGCACGGCGACACACGATGGGCGCTGCCGCCGCTCAGCGGGCACGCGACCGGTTTGACCAGCAATACCAGATCGACCTGACGTTGGACACGTACCGACGGTTGTTGCCCGAGCGGGCGCCGTCGTGAAGACTTCGCCCGTGGCGCCCGCAGAAGAACCCGACCCCGAAAGCGCCACGACCCCGCCGGACCTCAGCGCCCTGCCCGCCCCTCGGCCTTACCGGCTGCAACGGGCGCTCGACTGGGCGGTGCTGATCGCCGCGTCGCCGGTGCTGGTGCCCATCGGACTGCTGATCGGTGCCTGCGTCGGGCTGACCTCGCGGGGCCCGGTGCTGTTTCGTCAGGAACGGGTTGGGCTCAACGGCGACCCGTTTGAGGTGTACAAGTTTCGCAGCATGGTGGATGGCGACAACCCGCTGGTGCCCGACCCCACCCGCATCACCCGGGTTGGTGCGATGTTGCGCCGCTGGTCGCTGGACGAGCTGCCCCAGCTGCTGAACGTGGCGAAGGGGGAGATGAGCGCCGTTGGTCCCCGGCCGACCGTCGCCTCGCAGGTGGACCGCTACACCCAAGCGCAGGCTCGGCGGTTGACCGTGCGACCGGGGCTGACCGGCCTGGCCCAGGTGTCCGGACGAAACTCGCTGGCGTGGGCCGATCGCATCGACTTGGATCTTGCCTACATCGACAGCCGGTCGTTACGGCGGGACGTGGACATCCTGGTCCGGACCGTTTCGACCGTGCTGACCGGCGAGGGCGCCGATGGCCACGACGCCGACGACCCCATGCTGGCCGACGGCTGATTTGGTGAGTTACGACCTGGTGAAGTGCACTGCTCAGTCGGTGACATCGGATCGTTAGGATTCGCACGCTATGACGACCCCCTTACCTTGTTGGTAGGTCCTGAGCAAGACTTGGGGCTGACCGCTCGACATGGCGGGCAGGGCTCCTGCCCCCTGTCACTTTGATGGCCTGGGGGGTGTTGCCACCCGCCGTGTTCGGGTTGGGTTGACCTCTGACAGGAACATGCCTTGAGGGGCTGATTCGTAAGGTGGTTGACGGCGACCTCACCCATGAGTCGAGCGGTTTCCAGAACCGACAATCCAAGGGGAGCAGCGATCGATGGGAGACCAACCAACCGCCACCGATGTCGACGTTTTCGTCGGGGTCGACATGGCCAAAGAAGACCACTACGCCCACGCGATCGGGCCTGACGGGAACGAGCTGTACGCGAGGACGGTCCGCAACGACCAGGCTGATATCGAAGCCGCGATCGACACCGCCAGCGCTGCGGGTCGAACGGTTTTGGTGATCGATATGACAGCGTCGTCGGCGCACTTGTTGTTGGCGACCGCCGCAGCACGGCAGGTCCCGGTGGCGTATGTGACCGGTCTGCAGATGCGACGCGCGGCTGACTTGTACGCGGGTTCCGCGAAGACCGACCCTCGTGATGCGTTCATCCTCGCTGACTACGCGCGCCGTCATGTCGACCGGCTCGCGTGGCTCGATATCGACGACGAGCTGTTGGTTCGTTTGCGGGTGTTGAACGGCCGAGACGTCGATCTGGCTGGTGACGCCACCCGAACCATCAACCGATGCCGTGACGCTCTCGTGTCGATTTCTCCAGCGTTGGAGCGGGTTGTCGGCCCCAAACTCGGCCACGGAGGTGTGCAGGATCTGATGGGTCGTTGGGCTACACCGACCGCCCTCCGGGCAGCCGGGAAAACCCGGGTTCGGACGCTGGTCTCGAAACGGTCGCCGCGTTTGGCCGACAAACTCACCGACCAAATCTGGGAGGCATTGGATGCGCAAACGTTGACGCTGCCAGCCGAGGACACCTGGGGTGAGGTGATCGCCGATCTCGCGGGTGACCTCACCAAGATCGCTGCCCGGCGTGATGCCCTCAAGGGTGACATCGAGGAGGCGTTCCTTGCGCACCCTCTCGGGAAGGTTCTGGTGACCCTGTGCGGGTTCGGGCCCAGAACCGGAGCGAGGACCCTCGCCGAGATCGGTGACCCCCACCGGTTCGCGACCGGAGGGCACCTCGCCTCGTACGCCGCGCTCGCCCCAGTGAACCGGCAATCCGGACGGACGCTCGACACCGCCACCAGGCAACGCCGAGGGAACCACCGGCTCAAGAACGCCCTGTTCCTCGCCGCGTTCGTCGCGACCCAACACGACCCCGACGCCCGCGCCTACTACCAACGCAAACGAGCCGAAGGCAAGAAGCACAACGCCGCCGTCATCTGCGTCGCCAGACGACGCTGCGACCTCATCCTCGCCATGCTCAAGAACCGCGAGCCCTACCGGCAACCCCAACCCGAAAACCTCCCCCAAGCCGCTTGACAACAAGACAGGAACACCCCCCCTCAAATCGCGAGAACAGCTTGGGGAAGCTGGCGGCGGTGACGCCCAAAGCCCGAGCCGTCTTCCGTACATCCAGGCGATCGATGGGCTGCGTGCTCTTGCGGTCGTTGCTGTGGTGCTCAACCACATTGATTTCCCCGGCATGTCAAGCGGGTTCGTGGGCGTCGACATCTTCTTTGCCATATCGGGCTTCCTGATCACGCGCCAGATCGTCACGAAGCAGGCGGCTGGCTCTCCACAGCAGCTTCGAGAGTTCTGGGCGGGTCGTGCTCGACGAATTGTGCCGGCCATGGTGCTGGTAATCGCCGTGACCTGCTTGGGGAGCGTGATGTTTCTGGCGCCCCAGGAACTGGAGCGCGTCGGGTTCTACGGGTTTGCTTCGGATCTCTTCGGAATGAACATCGCTGCGGCGACTCGGGGTGGGAACTACTTCGACGGGCCACTTCGCGAGTCCCCGTTTCTTCATCTGTGGTCGCTCGGAGTTGAGGAGCAGTTCTACCTTGTCTGGCCGCTGGTCCTGGGTCCGTTCGCGGTCGTAGCCATGAAGAGACTCCGCTGGTCAAGGCAGCGGACGTTGGCGGTCGCACTAGCGCTCCTTGGGTTGGGCTCACTTCTGGCCAGCGTGGTCCAAACGACGTCATCTCCGCTGTGGGCCTTCTATGGACTGCACACGCGCTTGTACGAGTTCATTATCGGCGGTTCAGCTGCGCTTTTCTGGCAATGGAGCTTGGATCGACGGACTGGGCGGCTGTTCACAATCGGTGGGCTGGCCATGATCGTGGCCGCGTTCGTGTGGACGCCTGTCGATGTGGGGTTTCCAGGGGCGTGGCCGTTGCTAGCAGTTATCGGGAGCGTCGCCATGATCCTGGGGTTCACCCATGGCCCGAGGGAGCAGGGCTTCTCGGTACCTGGGATCTTCAGTTGGTCGCCAGCGCGACGAATCGGAAGGTACTCCTACTCGTGGTACCTGTGGCACTGGCCTGCATTCGTCCTCGCGCTGGCGGCGACCAACGGCAACAAGACCATCGCCCGGATTGCGTGTGTGGCGGCCATCGTTCCAGCAGCGGCGTCGTTCCATTTCGTTGAGCAGCGAGTACGGCTCGCCCCGAGTTTGGTCAAGTCGTCAACTCGCAGCTTGGCCTTTGGCGCAGCAGCGCTCGGGTTTGGTGCAGCATGTTCCATCGGCGTCGTGGTTTGGGGGCGAATCGGGGTTTCGGACCCCCAAGTTGCCGAATGGGTCCAGGCGGAGGAGAGTTACAGGCCCGATGGTTGCGAACAGAACAGCACGCTGCTGGGGGCAGACGTGTGTCTTGGTGGTTCCGACGAACCGGGCGCTCCGGTCGTGTTGCTCATTGGCGACTCCCACGCGGCGCAATGGGTCGGAGCGTTCTCCGATGCTGGTCGATTGAACGGCTTTGCTGTTGCGCTTCGAAACTATGGAAATTGCCCTGCGGCTCCGCTTGGGCCTTCGGCCGCCGAGAAGAGCGCCGACGATCAAAGCTGCGCCTTGTTTCAAAATGAGACCGTCGGCCTGTTGTCCAACGATCAAATTTCTGCGGTTGTCATGACAGATGCCGGTTCATCCCGACGGAAATTTGACGATGTAGCGGCATGGTCTCGCAGCGCCCTGGGTTTGGCTGAATTTATTTCGGATGCCAATGTGCCGCTCGGACTCCTCGTAGACAACCCCAACTCGGGCGATCCGCTGCAGTGCCTTTCGCGTGACTTCTCAATGGCGGAGTGTGCGATCCCGAAGGATGAGGCGCTGGTCGACCTCAGAAGTTATTCGGCCGCTGAAATCCAACTGGTAGAAGACGCGAACGTCGACCGCCTCGACCTGACAGCGATCACGTGCCCGGGTGACCCCTGCCCAATCAGAGTCGGTGGAACCTGGGTAGCCGCCCGGGGTAACCACCTCACCCGAGCGTTTACGAAGCTTCAGGCCGACCGGATCGGAAACTGGGTCGACGAGCTCCTCCGGAAGCGCTGAGTGGTTTGAGCGTCGGTCGGGCGTTCGGCCACTCTGCGGCTTAGGGAAACAGCCCGTCGAGCGAGGCGTCGATGAGGCCTGCCAACTGCTTGGCGGTTCGTCGGTAGTGCAACGCCCAGCGGCCCATCGGGTCGGCGACGTCGGAGCTCTCGTCGTCGATCAGGATGCGCACCGGATCCCGCGCCTGGTTGGCCAGTCCAATGCGCCGGCTGGCGCCTTCGAGCGGGGCGTCGGCCGACTGGAGTGACGGGTCGCCCCTGGTGGTGCGCAGCAGCGAGGGAAACTCGCCGAGCGTGAAGGCGTAGTCGATGGCGTCGGGCAGGGTCTGGTAGACGTCGGACAGGTGGCCGCGCTCCATCACCAGCACCAGGTGGGCGTCAGCCAGTACCTCAGGGCTGAGCTGGGCGCTGACGTGATTGGAGAGGTCGAGCTTGCGGCGAGCCATCGCCTCGGCCGCGCCGGGCGTGGCGCCGAGGCCGCCGTTGAGCCGGCCGACCGAGCACACCTCGGCCGGGATGTGTCGCTTCTCGAGCGAACGACGGGCCAGGTGCTCGGCCATCGGCGACCGGCAACGGTTGGCTGTGCAGACGAACACCAGACGGAACGGCTCTGCGGACCGGGCGGGTTGGTCCTGTCGATCCTGAGGGGTGGCGCCCATGGCGTGATCTTGCCATGTTGTTGCGCTGGTAGCGTTGCATTGCTTTTCTGAACCACCGTCGCAACCGCCGGAGACCTCCCCACGTGGCATCGAAGTCGCCTGACAACCAGACGTCTGACCGGGGTGCCGCGGGCGCGAGCGACGACGGCGTCGAGCCCGTGGCCCCAGAAATCGGGTCGTTTGAGTGGGAGGAGCTTGCCCTCCACGAGGACGACAGTGTCGACGAACCACGGCGGGCCCAGCCGGCAAGGGTGAAGGTAGGGCGCACGGCCCGCTCGAATCGTGGACCGCTGATGGTGGCCGCCGTGGCGGCGATTGCAACCGGGGGGGCGGTGTGGGGGGCGCTGCTGACCGATGCTGTGGCGCCCACCGGCAACGCCGGGGTTGATGCCGTGGAGCGGGCGGCGCTGGTGGCGCTTGGCGCGCTGGCCGGGTCGCGTGCCCGACGCTGGCCGTTGTTTGTGATCGCCACGCTGGCATCGCTGCTGGCGGAAGGGGTGGGGCTGGCCCTCGGCCTAGCCGCCGTGGTGGCCAGCACCGTGCTGCTGGCCACCGACCGGCGCAACCGGGCGGTGGGGGCGGTTGCGGGAGCCGCGGTGACGCTGTGCCTGATGCAGCTGCGGCCGGTGGGCCCCCTGGGTTTCACGGCGCTGATCGGCACCGTGCTGTTTGTGTCGATGTGCGTGTCGGCCTACCAGCGCATCGGACGGGTGGGGCGCCGACGCACCCGGCTGGCGGTGATCGGAACGGGGGTGGTGGTGCTTGCCGGGCTGATCGCCACCGGCGGAGTGCTGATCGGGCAGGTGAACACGGTGGAGTCGGCAGTGGACAACACTCGACGGGGCGCCGCCGCAGCGCGAGACGGCAAGACCGGGGCGGCCACCGAGATGTTGAACGAGGCGGCCGTTGGCTTTGGCGACACGTCGGACCGGCTGGGCGCACCCTGGCTGGCCCCGGCCCGGCTGGTGCCCGGGGTGGCCCAGAACCTTGAGGCGCTGCGCGCCGGCACGACGATGGGGCGGGACCTCAACAGCAGCGCCGCCTTTGCCGCAACGTCGGTGGACTACCAAGGACTGCGCCAGGAGGGTGGGGGCGTCAACCTGGCCCAGCTGAAGGAAACCGAGGTGCCAGTGGGGGCGCTGGCCTCGTCGCTGGACGCCGCCGTCGAGGGCCTGGCGGACATCGAGTCGCCGTGGGTGGTGGCGCCGCTGCGCACCCGCCTGGATGACGTGGCCGTGGAGGTGGGCGACCTGGCCTCCGAGACCGAGCTGGCCCAGCTGGCGCTGGCCGACGTGCCGCCGCTGCTGGGCGCCGACGGGCCGCGGCGCTACCTGGTGATGGTGGGCAACCCGGCCGAGGGGCGCGACTTTGGCGGGTTTATGGGCGGCTGGGCGTTGCTGTGGGTGAACGACGGTGCCATCGGCCTGGAGGAATCGGGCACGCCACGTGAGCTGTACGGGTCCGAACCCACCAGGCAACCGCCGTCGCCATCGTCGGACTTTCCGCCGGCGTTCATCGACATGGCACCGGGCCGCTACACCCAGAACTGGACATCGTCGCCCGACCTGGACGTGGTGGCCGCCGCCGCCGCCAACCTGATGGAGGCCAACGGGCGCGGGCACATCGACGGGGTGATCTACGCCGACCCGGCCGCACTGGCCGAGTTTGTGGCCCTCACCGGGCCGATCGCCGTGCCCGGCACGGTCGCCGAGATCAACGCCACCAACACCGAAGCGTTCTTCACCCGCGACCAGTTTCGGGTGCTGCCCCAGGACGGCGAGGACGACGAGGCGATCGGCGAGCTGACCGGGGAGATCTTCGACCGGCTGGGCTCGGCCGACCTGCCCGGGCCCCGTGAACTGGGCGAACGATTTGGGCCGCTGGTGCGCGACGGACACCTGGCGATGGCCACCGGGGTCGACGACGACCGGGCGCTGCTGGACCGCACCGGGCTGAGCGCACCCCTGCCGGCGACCGACGGCGACCTCCTCGGCATCGTCGAACGCAACGTGGCGCCCAACAAGATGGACGTATTTCTGAACCGCATCCACAACTACGACGTTGCCTGGGACGCAGACGACGGGGCACGCATCGCCACGCTGACGTCGACCTACACCAACGACGTGGGCGACCCCGCCCGCCTGCCGCCGGTGGTGGTGGGCAACGAGAGCGGGACCCCGATCGGCACCCAGATCCGGGAGGTGTCCATCCTCACCCCGTCGCTCAACGTCAGCCTGGAGGTGGACGGCGAGCGGACGACGGTGCGAACCGCCGTTGAACAGGGCATCTATCGCCACAGCGTGTTCGTGAGGATCCCGCCGGGGCAGAGCATCGACCTGCGCTGGCGCCTGGAGAGCACGCTGCCGCCGGGGCCCTACGACCTGACGCTGGTGCGGCCCGCCAACGGCGGCGCCACCGAAACCAACGTGGTGGTGCGCGAGGGCGACCGCAACGTGATCGACGAAACGGTGGCCCCTGGACGCACGGTCCGCCTGACCACCAACCCATGAGGACATCCGATGAGTGAGACCATTAGCCCACGAGACGACCAGCACGTGCTGGTGACCGGTGGGGCGGGCTTCATCGGCGGCAACCTGGCCAGGAGGCTGGTCGACGACGACCGGGTGACGCGGGTGACCGTGCTGGACGACCTGTCGACCGGACGCCCCGACAACCTCGACGGGGTGGGCGATGCCGACACCCCGGTGGATCTGGTGGAGGGCACGGTGTTGGACGAGGCGCTGGTGACCAAGTTGGTCGCCGAGGCCACAGCGGTGGTGCACCTGGCGGCGATCCCGTCGGTGCCCCGCTCGGTGGATCAGCCCCGGCCGTCGATGACCACCAACGTGGACGGCACGGTGAACGTGCTGGAGGCGATCCGTGCGGCCGGGGGACGGCCGTTGGTGTTTGCGTCGTCGTCGTCGGTGTACGGCGCAGCCGAAGTGCTGCCCAAGACGATCGACCTGGCCCCGGCACCCCTGAGCCCCTACGCGGTGTCCAAGCTGGCGGGGGAGTCGGCCGTGTTGGCCTGGCGCCACTGCTACGGCTTTTCGGCCGTGCCGTTTCGGTTCTTCAACGTGTATGGCCCCCGCCAGCGGGCCGGCGACGCCTACGCCGCCGTGGTGCCGGCGTTTCTCGACGCCGCCCTGGCCGGGCGGGACATCCCGGTGAACGGCGACGGCCTGCAGAGCCGAGACTTCACCTATGTGGGTGACGTGACCGACGTGCTGGCCGAGGTGGCGCTGGGCGGCCTGGATTCGGCCCGCCCGGTGAACCTGGCCTTCGGGCGGCGCTGGACGCTGCTGGACGTGATCGCCGAGCTGGAGACGCTGCTGGGCCGCAGCCTGGACGTGGCCTTCGGCCCCGACCGGGCCGGCGACGTGCGCCACAGCCAGGCCGACCCGGCCGGGCTGGAGCAGCTGCTGGGCACCCGCACACCGGTTGAGCTCGGCCCCGGGTTGGCCCGCACGCTGGCCTGGTGGGACCCCGACGGAGCGGAGGTGGGCGGGGCGGCGGCACCCGACCCCGCCTGACGTTTGTCCGCGCCTGGAAATGGTTCAGTGATTCGTGACAGCGAAGGTGCACACCCGATATGCTCTCGCTCGTTGCCACTATTGGAGGAAACATGAGAAACCCCCGCATGGGACGATCGAAGCGGGCCGGAGTTGCCGGCGTGGCGGTTGCCGCGTTTGGGCTGCTGCTCGGCATGACGTTCGTCGGTCCCGCCGGCGCCCAGGACGGTGGCGACAGCTACACCACCTCCCCGACCGATAATCGGGACAAGGATGGAAACGGCATCCCCGACGATCTCGAGGATGCGACGCTCGCCAGCGAGCTGGGAAGCTGCAGCATTGCGGACTACACGGTGAACGTACCCTTCACCATCGAGGTGCTTGCGCCGGTTGACGGCAATCAGAGCTTCGTGCTCAACCAGTACAGCCAGTCGATCCGCCTGTTCTCCGGCACCGCCCCCTCCGGTTCGGTCGAGGTGACCAGCCCGCTGGCCGGCAAGCACAGCTTCCTTTTCTACGGCGTTGACGCCGACGGCATGGAGGCCATCGCCGGCTGTACGGCGACCGGCGCCGAGGTCGGCGGCAAGTCGCAGCCCAACCCGCCCGGCACCACCGGTGGCGACACCGGCGGCACGACCGGTACCCCGACCGGCGGTGCGGCACCGTCCGGCACAGCCGGCTCGCCCTCCAGCCCCGGAGCGCCCGGTAGCGGGTCGACCGGCGGTGTCGGTAGCCCCGGCGGCGGTTCCACCGGCGCAGGCGCTCCCGGCGTGTCCAGCGGCCCGCTGGCCCGCACCGGCTTTGGTGCGACCCTGCCGTCGCTGCTGGCAACCGCCCTGGTCGCCGGTGGTGCGATGCTGGTGATCGCCGTCGCCAAGCGCCGCCGCACCAACAGCTGATTCTGGCAACACACCCGACACACGTCGGGTAAGCACAGGCGCATCGCCACGCTGGGCTTCGGCCTAACGAGGCGGTGCGCCTTCTGCGTTTTCGGGAGCCGAGTCCTCGGAGGGTTAGAGCCAATACCGTCCAGTTAGGGTCACATTGGTGTAGTTTGGGTGGATGCCACGTGCTGGACAGTTGAAGCCCGAGTCGGATCGTCGTTTGTCGGATTTGGTGTCGGTGGGGGTGTTGATGAGGGCGTTCCCGCCAGATGCTGTTGATCGGGTGATCTTGGAGGCGGGTGCGAAGGAGCAACGCCACCGGGCGTTACCGGCGTGGGTGATGGCCTATTACTCGATGGGCATGGCCCTCTACGCGGACGGCTCGTATGTGGATGTGTTGGCGTTGTTGACCGACGGGTTGTCGTGGACTTCGGGGTGGGAGGACGCCTGGAAGTTGCCGACGAAGTCGGCGATCTCCCAGGCCCGTCAACGTCTTGGGTCCGCGCCGGTGGAGCAGTTGTTCCGTCAGGTGACCGGCCCGCTCGCAACGGTTGATACGCCGGGGTCGTTTTTGGCTGGCCGTCGTTTGGTCGCGATTGATGGGACCACGTTCGATCTTGATGACAGCCCGGCCAACGACGGGTTCTTTGGGCGGCCGGGGGTGAACAAAGGCGAACGGTCCGCGTTCCCCCAGGCCCGGGTTGTTGCGGTCGCTGAGTGTGGCACCCACGCGATGTTCGACGCGGAGATCGGTGTGTACTCGGCTGGTGAACGCGAACTGGCCGGGCCGTTGATCGACCGGCTGGCCCCGGACATGATGCTGCTCGCAGATCGCGGTTTCTACAGTGCTGCGTTGTGGCAACAGGCCGCATCGACCGGTGCGGATCTGTTGTGGCGGGTCTCGAAATCGATCAAACCCCGCCCGGTTGAGGAACTCTGCGACGGGTCGTGGGTCGTGGAGATCCGCCCACCGAAAACCCCTGGGATCAGCCGGGGCAAGGCGTTCCGGGTTCGGCTGATCGATTACACCGTCGACAACCATACCGGCCAAGAACCCTCGGAGATCCGGCTGTTCACCACCGTGATGGACCCGGGCGACATCGGAGCCCAAGAACTCGCTGTGGCGTACACCCAACGATGGGAGATCGAAACAGCTTTCGACGAGTTGAAAACCCATCAGCGCGGAGCGAGGGTGGTCCTCCGGTCGAGGTCGCCGGACATGGTCCACCAAGAGATCTGGGGGCACCTGTGTTGCCACTACGCCATCAGAACGTTGATGTGTGAAGCCGCCCACCACGCCGGCCGAGACCCGGACCGGGTCTCTTTCGTTGCTGCCATCAACATCGCTCGTGCCACCATCGCTCAACCGGGCGACTTTCCCCCCTCAGCACACTGAAAGCCGCTGGACCCAAGCAATCCGCAGGCTCGCCCACCGGCTCAACCCGCCCCGACGGCTCCGCACCAACCCACGGGTCGTCAAACGCAAATACGTCAGCTGGCACGTGTTGAGCGCCAGGTGGCCTGAGGATGGGGGCCTGGGTTTGGGACAGTTTGGGTGAGGATGGGGTGGTCCTCAGTGGAGTTGTCGTTGGTGTGGGGGGTGGTTGAGGCTGGCCGGGTCCTGGACGCGCAAGGGCCCCCTCGTCAATCTCTTGGCCGAGCAAAACGAGAGGGCCCTTCACAATCGGTGCGGAGCACCAACGTTGTTGACTGTAGGGAACGATCGTGTTGCCGTCGAGGCGGCTCTGTGTTCGGGCGGGTTGGTGTGTCCCGGGTGCAGGGGGGTGTTGGGCCCGTGGGGGTCGGCGCGGCCCCGCCCGATCCGTGTCAATGGCGGGCAGGTGACCGTTGAACCGCGCCGGGCTCAATGCCGAGGATGCCTGGTGACACACGTGTTGTTGCCGGCGATGTGTTTGTTGCGTCGCCGTGATGGGGTCGAGCAAATCGGCTCGGCGTTGTTGGCGTTCGGTGATGGTGGGGGTCACCGGTCGATCGCTGACCGGTTGGGGGTTCCTGCGTCGACGGTGCGGGGCTGGTTGCGCCGCTTCAATGCGAAAGCCGCGTTTCTGGCTGGGCAGTTNCTGTTATCTCGATAACGGGTCGCCGTTTGTGTCTGCCCAGTTCGGTCGGGCTCTCGCCAATCTCCCGGCGGGTTCACCGGGTTTGGAGTGCCACAATCGGATCCCCATCTTGGCGAGAGCCCGACCGAACTGGGCAGACACAAACGGCGACCCGTTATCGAGATAACAGCCCGTCGGGACACCCCTTCGGGTGAGCCCCTCGCGGAGCGCGTTCCCGGCCCGAAGGGTGTCCTCGGCCAACGTCCATTTCCAGCCGACGATCAGCCTCGAGTGGTCATCGATAAACGCGAACAGGACCGGCTTGTGAGCCCCGGCGACAAGGAACCGGCCGTGCATCGCGTCACCGGTCCAGATCTCGTTGATCGTTGAAGCTTCGAACCGGCCGAACGCCCGACGTGTCGGGGCTTTGCGGTGCAGCCCGACCCGAACGAAATGGCGTTGCAACGTGCGTGCTGACACCACCATCTCCTCGACGGCAAGCAGCTCGACGATGTGGGCGGCGGTCCGCGCTGGTTGCTCACGGCGTAGCCGTTCAGCTGTTTCGATCACGACCGGTGGGATCTGAGGTGCCCGGGCCCGTTCTGTGGGCACCAGAGCGTCATAGCCGCCCGCGAGCCACAGGCGGATCCAACGATCCAACGTCGAACGCCCAACGGTCACCCGCTGGCCTGTCGGGCCGACGTGTTCACGGGCCGCCAGACGGCGGACCAGCGCCCCGCGTTCGGTTGGGGACAGCTCGGGGTCAGCAGCCTCTCTGATCAGCGAGTAACGAAACAACGCAATGTCGCGGCGGTGGTTGTCTTCCATGTGGGGAGGGCCCTTTCGTTGGTGTGGGCCCAGGTTTGCCGGTCAGCTGTTCGCCTGAAAGGGGGAGTTCGTGTTGCTCAACAGCCTCCCGCCGGAAACAGCCGAGACGAAGAACCAACGGTTGCCGGGACCGAACCGACGGACCGCCGCAGCAGCGGCCACACCAACGGCTTCCAACACTTTGCGGGCCGGGGAACCCCTCCCCCGGATATGGCCCAACGACGGGTCCAACCGGCGGGCCACCGCCACAAACTGCCCAGCCAGAAACGCGGCTTTCGCATTGAAGCGGCGCAACCAGCCCCGCACCGTCGACGCAGGAACCCCCAACCGGTCAGCGATCGACCGGTGACCCCCACCATCACCGAACGCCAACAACGCCGAGCCGATTTGCTCGACCCCATCACGGCGACGCAACAAACACATCGCCGGCAACAACACGTGTGTCACCAGGCATCCTCGGCATTGAGCCCGGCGCGGTTCAACGGTCACCTGCCCGCCATTGACACGGATCGGGCGGGGCCGCGCCGACCCCCACGGGCCCAACACCCCCCTGCACCCGGGACACACCAACCCGCCCGAACACAGAGCCGCCTCGACGGCAACACGATCGTTCCCTACAGTCAACAACGTTGGTGCTCCGCACCGATTGTGAAGGGCCCTCTCGTTTTGCTCGGCCAAGAGATTGACGAGGGGGCCCTTGCGCGTCCAGGACCCGGCCAGCCTCAACCACCCCCCACACCAACGACAACTCCACTGAGGACCACCCCATCCTCACCCAAACTGTCCCAAACCCAGGCCCCCATCCTCAGGCCACCTGGCGCTCAACACCTGTTCGCCCAGCCAGGCCGGCAGTCGAGTGAGTTCCGAAGAGCACTGTGGCGAGACTGGTTTGCATTCGATGACTGGTCTCTGCGTGACGGAAGTGGCGAGGTGACATCGAAGGCATCCACGTCGACAGCTACCTGCCGCACCAGTCCGAACTCGGAGACAAGCTACGCCTGAAGGTCGAGGTGCTCGCAGCCCACACCGACGATCTTGGGCATGGCAAGTGGCGCCTGCGCACCATCACCGCTTTCGAGCTGCTCGTACCTCCAGCTGGCCTGAACAAGCAGCAACGCAGGCAGATCGGCCGGACGCGGCGGGACTGGGACGACGCTGTCTCTGATGTCGTGGCCCCGATTGAACGCTCGCGGCCAGAAGTGCTGCTTCGGCGGGGGTGCTGACGAGGCGACGACGTCAGCTTCCATGCCATGGCAGACGACGTCGTGGTCAATCCTCCCGCCTTTACCGGCGAGCCAAGGCGACGCGGAGGACGGCCACCATTGGGGGAGGGAGCGTCCCGGGTCGCCCAAGTCCGCTTGTCTGCAGCCGACTACGAGGCGGTTGTCCGGGCGGCAAAGTCCCGGAGTGAGTCGCTCAGCGAGTTTCTCCGTCGTGCGGCCCTAGAGGCCACCCGGGTGACCTGATACACCGACACTGCATCCCGTCCAAGGCTTGATGTCGAGTCCACCTGGCCAGGAGGTGGTGCCGGAGACCTCGTCGGCGGAGACACGGCCGAACGTGTCGGCCAGCACCTACATCGAGTCGGGATCGCTCGGGTCGGTACCAATTTCGACCGCCATACGTTCCAGCCCGTCCCGGCGTGGCGGGGGAACCAAGTCGAGGTCGCCGGGCGAAGGGTGATCGTGGTCGTCGTAATCGTGGTCGTGTGCGTCAATCGTGGCCAGGCATTCGGCCGTCACCGACGCGGGCCACCCCTTGTGGCGATGACAGAACTTGACCCACTCGCTGAGCACCGGGTTGAGGAACTCGTCGGCCTCGAGGTTCTCTGTCGCCACGTCGCCAAAGCGGAGCAAGAACCCCTCGACCACCATGGGCGACCAGCGGTATCGATCGCCGCCGGCAAAGCGCTCGCTGTAGTGGATGAACAGCTCGCAGAACTCGCCGACATCGTGGGCAAAGCCGGGATCGCCTTCGAACCCGATGGCGGCGGCGACCCCGTCGGCGTTGAGGAAGTCGCGGATCATTGCCTCCTGCACCTCATCGTTCGCCGGGGTCGGTTCCGGCGGCTCGATCGACGGCAGGCCCGCCAGCGTCTGTTGGGCAAGCGGGGCGTACACGAAGTAGTCGTCGGCGATCGGGCGGTCCTCCAACACCTCGGTCATGGCCATGGCCTCGAGGAGACGCCCGACGACCTCCTCGACCGGCATGGGCTCGATGTGGCGGATCACGTCGGTCCGACAGGCCGGCTCGTCCGGGTCGGCGGGCCATGGGGTGCCGGGCGTGAACCAACTCCGGTACTCATCCATGGGGGTAACGATGAACTCCACTGCGAACGGCCCATCCTCAACGGCGATGCTGCCGAAGAGCACCTGGTCGGGCCACCCGCCGGGCCAGTGCAGCTCGACGCCCACGCACGACAGATCCCCCAGGTCGTCGTAGCTGTGCCACCCACCCGACGCAGTGGCGTTCCACACAGCGTCGGCCCAGTCGGGCCGGCCGACCTTGGCCTCCAACTGCGCCACCCGCACTTCCAGCTCCGGCCGAGCCTCCTCGGTGCAGAACGGCAGGCAGGGGCGGATGCAGTCGACATACCGCGCGTCGGGAGCGAGCCGTTGACTCTCGGTCAGTGCGAAGGCGACGGTAGTCAACATCTCGTCGGCGGCTCCCGGCGGGCCCTCGCCCAGCAACTCGCTCGGCCGCAGCCCGGTTTCTCCGCCAGGCATGGGATCATCGTCGGCGATCAGATTCACCAGGCCGACCAACTCACAGGCCAAGAACTCGACATCGGCAGGATGGTCGTCTCGCAGAGGGCTGAGCTGTGACGCGAACGTCGCGAACAGGTTGATGGCGGCCGCCTCGGGGGAGCCATCGTCCGAGTCCGGCATGGCCGCAAGCGGCGAGTTTCGTGCGAATGGTCCGGCCGGTTGGAGACCGTCGCCGTCGCCGGGGGGAGTGCCCGGCCCACTCTGTTGGGGTTCATCTTTTTGGCGTCTCGGCATGGACCGATTCTGTCAGCCGGCGTCCGTTTGGTGCGAGGGCGCTGGACCGAGGGGCGACCCGTTGGGGATCAACTCCAGTCGTTGAGTTCGGCGAACGCCGCCAGGGCGTCGCCGGCCAGGTCGTAGATGTACCTCCGGTTCCCGTCGGCATCGAGTAGCTCGCGAACTCTGGCGGTCTTGGAGGTCATCGAGCCCTTGGACACGCTGGGAAACGCACCGTCGACTCTTCACCGCCGCCCTTGTCCGGGTCGATGGAGCACCACAGGTGTGTCGCCGTAGACGGCCTCGATCTGGTGGGGGTGGGAGTCGACCTTGCTGGAGGTGAGCACCAGGTGAGCGTGATGGCCTGATCACCGTGCCCGAGGCTGAGATGACCGTGACCGACCCCACCCGACTCAATCTCGTCAGCGACCAGCATCGATCTGGCCCACCAACATTCTGGGAACTCGGGTCGGGCTACCGCGTGCCGGCCTCGAGCGTGACGGCGCCGGCCCGGTTGCTCAGGGAGGAGCCCCGGCGGCCCATGCGGATGGGATCACGATCGAGTCCGTTGGTGAGGTAGACGAACGACAGTCCAGAGGCCGGGTCGGCCCAGGCGACCTGACCTCCCGCTCCCATGTGCCCAAACGCCGCCGCCGACACCGTGCGGCCGAACCCTCGTAGGGCCGAGCAGCCATCATCGCCGGCGAGCAACAGGCCCAGCGTTCGGTTGGCCGTCACACCCACCATTGGGTCGGTGAAGGTGCACAGGACCTCACGGGTTCCCGCTGCAAGCACGCCGGGGTCCCACATCCGACCGGGGTTCGCCATGACGGCCTGCAGGAACATCGCCAACTCGGCCGCCGTGCCGACCGCTCCACCGCCGGGGACGCCGACCCTTCGACGGGCCACGCCGTTGAACTCCAGCAGGTGCTCCTCGGCGACGTTTCCCAGTTCGGTCAGGTCGAGCCCGGCGATACCCGTGGCCGATTCGATCTGTTCGGAGGTCGGAGGTTCACCGACGGCCACCAGGCCCTGGATGTCGCTCTGGGACTCCTCGGGTACGCCGAGCCGCAGCCGACTGAGCCCGAGGGGCTCGGTCAGCCGTTCGTGGATGAACCGGCGGTAGTCGGTGCCGGTGACTCGTTCGAGAATCTCGGCAAGTACCCAGTGGGCCGCCGCCGAGTGGTACTCGAAGCGGCTGCCCGGCTTCCAGTTGAGCCTCCAGCTTGAGAAGCGTTCCAAGCGCCTGGCGCGGTCCTCCCAGTCGTCGGGGGAGAACGGAGCGGAGGGAAACCCGGCCGTGTGAGTCAACAGTTGCTCGACGGTGACGACCTCCTTCCCGTTGGTGGCGAACTCGGGCACGACCTGGGCGACACGGGTGTCCCTCGACACCAGGCCCTCGCCGATGGCCAACCACAACGCACCAGCCATCAGAATTTTGGTGCAGCTGAACACCACGAAGCGGTCGTCGGGCTGGGCCGCACCGAGCGTTCGGTACGCGACCAGCCGGCCGTTGTGGGCCAGCGCCAGCTGACAGGAGGGCAACAGGCCCGACCTAATCTCTCGATGGGCCCGCTCGATCAGTTCGTCAACCAACGACGCCGGCACCCCGGCCTCGCTCGCCTCGGCGGCCAAGAGACCGGTGGTGCAGTCGATGTGGCGATGGCCCATGAGATCCTTCGGTAGTCGCGACCGTTAGAGGTCGGCGACCTGTGCGAGGGGTTCTGGTTCGGCCTGGGCATCACCGTCGGCCTCCTCCCCGACGATCCCCGCTGAGCGCATCGAGGTCATCACGAACTCGGGCACACCCCCGGACCAGAGGTAGCCCACGTGGTTACCGCCGTACCAATAGATTTCGGGCTCGTCCCAGTGCGCCCAGAGCCGGTGGGCCTGGGTGGGTCGGGCGAGACGGTCGCCCAGACCACCGTAAATGAAGCGCCGTTCGTGGGGGACCAGCGGGGCGAACGACAGCGGGGACACCACCCGGTGCACGGCCTCGGCGTTACCTCCCAGGATTCGGTGCTCGATCGCCCGCAACCGGATATTGGTGGGGCTGTGGCTCTGGATGAGTTCGGGGAAGTCGACCACCGGGATGCCCGCAACGACCGCGTCCAGGTTGGGATCGAGCCCGGCCAACAGCGACACCATGTAGGCGCCCAATGACACGCCGTAGAGACCGATCGCCGGCGCGTCCTGTTGTCGTACCCAGGAGAGGAGCCGGCGAACGTCCCACACGCCCTGAGAGAGGCCATGTACGGTATTCATTAAGTCGAACGACAGGAACGACTCACCGCTGATCCGAGAGATCTTGCGGGCACCGTGCAGCGGCATGACGGGCAGCGCCACGTTGACCCCGAGCTCACGGTGCATGCGCATCGCGTGCAGCCCGATGAAGTCCATGAACGCAGAACCGCAGGCGAAGCCGTGTACGGCGACGACCCATGGCCGGGGGGCGCCGGGGTGGCGGAGGACGACGGCCGACGCCGTGCGGTTGGCCTCGTAGCCGGCCCAGCGCTCGGCGCCCGGCTCCTCCGTCCGCGGTGACCAGCCGCTCGGGAACAACAGCCGCTCGTAGGACTGGCCGAGCGCCCAACCCTTTTTGAACGCAGGTTCGGTCAGATCGGGAGGGAGACGGTGATAGGAGGCGGGATCGTCGAGCCAGCCCCTCGTGGCGAACAACTCACCGGCGTCGGTGAGTTCGCGGCCGACCCGGTGGTAATCCGCGCGGGTCGGGAAGGCGTTGGGACCCATGGCGATGGCCAGGATCGCCTCGTCGATGGCCACCTGGGCGGCGAAGGCCGGTGAGATGCGGGGAACCGGCAACCCGGGTTCGTCGGCCCCGATCTTGCGCACCAGCGTCTCGCCGACCACCTTGGCGGTGCGAGGCGCCGCGACCAGTGCCCGTGTGGGCGCGTGGCGGGCCAGTTCCCGCTCCACATTGCGGTAGTGGCGGCCGGCGGCCCGCCAGGCTGCGCCTGGGGTATCGAGTAGGGCGTTACCCATCGTCGTTCTCCTCGGTGTTGACCTGGTCGGCCAGCCCGGCCAGTTCCTGAATCGCTTCCACAAATCCCACGCCGACCGCCTCGACGTCGTCGACCAGGTCGGGGCAGGCGATCACCCCGACGTTGAGCTCGTCGGATTGGCTGAGCACCGTGATGTTGAGGCCGTTGTTGGTGATCAGCGGACCCATCGGATAGGTGGCCGTCACCGTGGCGCCCCCCAAATACAGCGGGATCGGTGGTCCGGGGACGTTCGAGATCACCAGGTTGAACGGCGACGGGTGGATACCGCTGATCCCCAGGCTCGAGTAGGCCTGCGCCGTACCATGGATGAGCGCAGAGGACGTGAGGTCCACCCAGTCGGCAAACAGATCGGGACCAACCGCTTTCGGCGTGGCCTTTGCCTCTGCGGTGTAGGCGCGGATCGTCTGGAGTACCTCGACCGGATCGGTCAGATGCACCGGCAATGGCACCATGAGGTTGGCCGTTCGGTTCCCCAACCTGCCATCGTCGGACTCGGTGCGAACCGACATGGGGACCGAGGCCACCAGCGGCCCGGACGGAAGCGCATCCCGGTCGACCAGGTAGCGGCGAAGCGAGGCGGTCGCCGCGGCAAGCACCACGTCGTTCACCTTGGTGCCAAAGGCTGTGCGGGTGCGGCGGAGATCGTCCAGGCGACACTGGGTGAGCGACATGGCCCTTCGCTCGGTGAGCCGACCGTTGAACGGGGTGGACGGCGCGAAGAGCGGTGTGCCACCGGCAACCTGCCGCGAGATCGCCGAGCGGGCCGCCCCGGTCACCGCCCCAGCCGAGCGCACCAGCGTGGAGGGCAGACGCCGGGTCCTGGCCAGGGCCGCACCCAGCGCGTCGGCGACCAGGTCGCCGGAGCTGGGTGACGGCTTCGGGCTCCACTCGTGCTCGGGTGGAGCAACGGCATCGCCCTCCGGCGACAGGTCGAACAGCGAGGCCATCAGTTCCCCGCCGGCTGCCCCATCCATCAAGGCGTGGTGGACCTTCGAGACCAGCGCCACCGTGCCATCGGCGAGGCCGTCGACCAACCACATCTCCCACAGGGGACGGTCCCGGGGCAACGGTTGGCTTGCCACCTCACCGGCAAAGGCGGCGAGCGCCCTCATGTCGCCGGGGCTCTCGAGGGTGTGGTGAGCCACATGGCGGTCGAGGTCGAAGTCGGGATCCTCGATCCAGCGGGGGTGATCCAGCGCGGCCGGCACCGGGAGCATGCGGCGTCGGAACGGCTCGATGAGATGGATGCGTTCCTCCATCACGTTGGTCACCCGGTCGATCGTCCACCCGTCGACGCCCGTCGTGTCGAGCACCAGCACCCCGACCACGTGCATCATCATCGTCGGGGTCTCCGCCTCAAGAAACAGGGCGTCGGCACCGGTGATTCGTTCCATCAGTTCTCCTCGGCGACGCCGACCGCCCACCGGTAGTCGGGCTTTCCGCTGGGTTGTCGAACGATCTCGTCGACCACCACCAGATCTCGGGGCAGCTTGTAGGAGGCGAGGTCGGCTTGGCCGTGCCGGCGCAGGTCGTCGAGACTCACGCTGCGGCCGGCACGTGCGGAGGCGACGGCGACCACCCGGTGACCCCACCGATCGTCGGGCACGCCGACCACGACCACGTCCTCGATGTCGGGATGCCCCAAGAGGACAGTCTCGACCTCCTCCGCATAGACCTTCTCACCGCCGGTGTTGATGCACTGGGCGGAGCGGCCCAGCAGTTCGATGGTGCCGTCGGAGGCGATGGTGGCCTCGTCGCCTGGCAGCGACCAGCGCACGCCGTCGACCTCCACGAACGTGGCCGCCGTCTTGGCGGGGTCGCCGTGGTAGCGAAGGGGGACCCGCCCTCCACGGGCGAGGAGCCCGATGACGCCGGACCCCGGTTGCACCGGACGAAACTCATCGTCGAAGACCGTCGTGTGCTCGTTGGCCGTCAGCCTCGGGGCGCCGAATGGGTCGGCCTCGGGAGGCTTTCCCCCAAGCTGGCCGGTCTCGGATGCACCAAAGGCATCGACGATCACCAGATCCTTGAACCGCCCCCTGAGACGTGACTTGGTGGATGGAGACAGGATCGCTCCGCCCGATCCGAGCGCCATCAACGAGGACAACTCGTCGTCGCCACCAAACTCATCCAAATGATCCAGAAGGGGCCGGGCCATGGCGTCTCCGACGATGACCAGGATGTTCACGCCCTCGTCCGCCACCAGGCGCCAAATGGCGGCGGGATCGAACGTTCCACCCGGCGACAACACCAGTTTGCCGCCACCAAAGAACGTGTGGAAGGCGAGCCACTGGGCACTGGCGTGCATCAGCGGCGGCACCGGCAGCTCGACAAGACCCGGGCTGAGCACCCGATCGGCGAGTTCGCCGGGCTCGGCGATGACGTTGCCGAACTGCATCGGGTCGCCGCCTCCCATGGCGGCAAAGAAGATGTCCTCATGGCGCCACAGCACACCCTTTGGCATGCCCGTCGTGCCACCCGTGTAGACGCAGTAGAGATCGTCGGCCGAGCGTGGGCCGAAGGACGGCTCAACGCTCGAGGATGCCAGGGCGGCCTCGTAGTCCTCGCCGATGGGTGGGGCGTCGGTTCCGTCGTCGACGTCGAGCACCACCCGGGCATCGGCGATGGCGTCGAGCGCCCCACCCGCCGCCTCGCCGAAGCGTCGGTGCACGATGAGGCCCACCAGCCCGGCGTCCTCGTAGAGGTACCGCAACTCGGCGCTGACATAACGCCAATTGATGTTGACCGGCACCGCCCGCAGCTTGAAACAGGCGAGCATCGCCTCGATGTACTCGGTGCCGTTGGACAGGTGCAGGCCGACGAAGTCGTCACGGCCGACGCCCGCTGCGGCGAGGTGATTGGCCAGGCGGTTTGCCCGGTCGTCGAGCGCTCGGTAGGTAAGTCGCCGGTCGCCTGCGACCAGGGCGTCGGCCTCGGGCACCGTGGCCACCACGCTCTCGAAGAGATCGGCCAAGTTGAACTCCACGCCGGGGCCTCCTTGAGGTTTGGCCACCATGGTGACCGTCGCTCGACTATACCAATATGGGTGAAGCCGACGGATGGCGAGGGAAGCCGTCTCGGACTCGGCACTGATGCTCACACGTCGAAAGGGGGGCGACCTGGTGGAGGAGATCAGCGGGCTCGACACACGGTTCCTGTACTCGGAGACTCCCACCGCGCACATGCACACGCTGAAGATCGTGGTGATGAACGTGGCGGGCAGCCCCATCACGGTGTCGCTCGACATGTTCATCGACGCGCTGGAGAAGCGGCTGGACCGCATGCCGGCGCTGCGCCGACGCCGGGTGGCCATCCCGCACCGGTTGAGTCTCCCGGTGTGGGTTGAGGACGCCAACCTCGACGTCTCGGCACACATCGACTGGCGGGTCGCCCCAGCCCCCGGCGGCAATCGCGAGCTGGCGGACGCCGTGGCCGACGTGGCGGCGATCCCCCTCGACCCAGACCGCCCGCTGTGGCACATGACCGTGGTGGACGGCCTGGCGGACGACCGCATCGCCGTGATCGTCAAGCTGCATCACGCCGTGGCCGATGGCGGAGCAGCGGTCGCCATGCTGCTGAATGCGTTCCTCACCGACCAGTCGGACGCGATCGTTGTCCCGGCAGACCCCGAGCCCGAACCCTCCCGGCGGGAACTGTTCGGTTTCGCCGCCAGGTCGCGGGCCCGGCAGGTGCGACACCTACCGACCCTGGGACGGGAGATGTACACCGGCATGCGAGCGGCACAGCGGGCCGCCCGCGAGTCCGACGGGGCGATCGCCATGCCGTTTGATTGCCCCCGCACGCCGCTGAACGTGTCGCTGAGCGCGCAGCGCACCTTCGCCATGGTGGACCTGCCCATCGGCGACCTTCTGGACATCAAGCGTTCGTGTAACACCACACTGAACGTGGTGTACCTCGTGTTGTGCGGCGGCGCGGTGCGCCGCTACCTCCTGGGGCTTGGTGCGCTACCCGACAAGTCGTTGATGGCTGGGGTTCCGGTGGGAACGAGGATCGATCCAACGAGGCTGAGCGGCAACCACTTCGACAACATGTACGTGCCGCTGCGCACCGACCTGGCCGATCCGGTCGCCCGGCTGCGGGCGGTACACGCTGCCTCCTCGAAGGCTCGCGGAATCCGGGCGGCGATGGGTCACGAGATGCTGGAGCGGCGGGCCGCACTCACTCCGCTGCACCTCTATCCACTGGGTCTGCGACTGTGGGCCCGCAGCAAGCTGGCCGATCGGGTCCGACCTCCGATCAACCTGGTGGCCTCCAACGTGGCCGGACCTCGGGAGGCCCCCGAGAGCGAGGGTGGGGTCATCAGCGCGCTGTACTCGGTCGGACCCATCCTGGAGGGTATTGGGTTGAACATCACCGCCTGGAGTTTCTGCGACAAGTTGGGTGTCTCGGTGCTGGGATGTCCCGCGAGCCTGCCCGACCCCTGGGCACTGACGACGCAGTTCGAAGCGGAGTTGCACGATCTCCGGCAGCGACTCGGCTGAGCGATGAGTTTGC
The DNA here is from genome assembly GCF_000299415.1 of Candidatus Microthrix parvicella Bio17-1. Lineage (NCBI taxonomy): Bacteria > Bacillati > Actinomycetota > Acidimicrobiia > Acidimicrobiales > Microthrixaceae > Candidatus Neomicrothrix > Candidatus Neomicrothrix parvicella. The sequence goes on along the minus strand of NZ_AMPG01000002.1, from coordinate 972,344 downwards.
GTTGGTGCTCACCGGTCGCCAGTTGGCTCATCTAGACGAGCTGAACGATGGAGCTGGTGGCCCCGTAGGCCGCAAGAACGATGAGCAGAACCACGAGGTCGGTGGTCAACTTGGCGGCGGGTACCCGGTCGGCGATGCGTTTGCCCAAGACCTTGCCGATGATCGCAAACGTCAGGAACGGCAGGGCGTCGGCCCAGAGGATGTCGAGCGATCCGGCACGAAGCCCGAGTGCCATCGCCGAATTGATGGCGATGACCACCAGCGACATGCCCACCGCGTCGGGCATCGTAAAGGCCATGGTGAGCACCAACGCCGGGACGATGAGGTCCACGGCCTGGTTGGCGGCCGTGCCCAGGCAGCTCCCCCCGATGGCCACTTCCCGGGTGACGGCGAGCCGATGGCCGCCTACGAGGTCAGCCGCCACACCGTCCGCGACGCAGTACGGAGGCTCTCCGACTATGGCCTGGGCGACTTCAGCCGCACCGCCCTCTATGCCGAGTTGGCCGAGCGCGTCGGCGTGCAGCCGTGTTCCGGCTGGGAGCGCATCCATCCCGAACTCCCCACGCCGGACCAACGCAAGGCGCTGGGGATACGGGCCAAGCAGCCGGTGTTTGCGATCGAGCGGGTGACCTACGGGCCCGACGCCGCCCACCCCATCGAATGGCGTCACAGCATCGTGCGCGGCGACAGCTTCGCCTTCGTCGCCCGTTGGGACTCCCGGGATCAGGGCACGTCTGGCGCCATGGAGGCCGAGGTGCTCGATCCCGGGTAAGGCGTGATCTCTGCGAAAGATGTAGCCGGCTACGGCCAGGCGTGAACAGTTGGGGCGGTAGGTCCGACGACCTTCGCCAGATGCCCAATATCGGAGACGTCGCCAGTCAGCACGTCGTGTCCGAGCCGCAGGGCTGTGATGACGAGGTGCGCGGCCACCACGTCGTTCGTTCCTGACGCCTCGAGAATGAGTCCAACAGCGACACCGTTGTCGAGTGCGTGGGTGGTGACCGCACTCGAAAGAAGGCGTGCGAGCCGAGCTTGCCGGGCGCCGTTTCTCCAGACCTGAGCGACAACTGGATGGGTGGTGTGGAGCGCCCTGCCTGCACGCTTCGCCGCCTCCAGAAAGCTCCTCGCCGCTTCGTCCCCCCGGTCGACCGAGATCAGGAATCCAGCGTCCAGAATCACAGGTTGTATCGCTCGCTCATCGCCTCGACGGCCGCCTCATCCACCGGACCATCCTTCGCCTCCCAGTCAGCCAAGAACGAGCGAAGGGCTTCCTGACGGTCTTGCTCGACTGCGAGCTCCCGCAGTGCGTGCCGAATGGCGCCCGAACGTCCGTTGTATTCCAACGCGAGCCGATCCAGGATCCGCTCGTCGGCCTCGTCGAGACGGACGGTGGTCGTAGCCATGCCAGAGGTGTACTACGCGCGTGCTACGTGCGCTCCCCGTTGCCGCATGAGTGAGCGGCCAGCGGCCCTTTCCCATGCGACTTAGTCGGACTAGACTAACTGAGTGGTTGTGAACGTACATGAGGCCAAGACGCACCTCTCTCGCCTGCTCGAACGAGTTGAGCAGGGGGAGCGAATCGTTCTCGGGCGCAATGGCCGACCCGTGGCTCGTCTGGTGCCCTACGTCGATGAGCGCCAGCCTCGGCGTCCCGGCGCGCTGAAGGGCCAGATCCGAATAGCGGACGATTTCGATGACACGTCGAGCGAGATCATCGAGTCGTTCGAAGGCATCGGGGACTCGTGAGGTTGCTGGTCGACACGCACGTGTGGCTGTGGTGGCTTGCCGGAGAGCCACTCTCCAAGAAGGCCGCCGACCTCGTTGCCGATCCCGTCAACGAGGTGTGGCTGAGTTCGGCGTCGGTGTGGGAGGCCGCCATCAAGGCGTCGCTCGGCAAGCTGGACGTTCCCGAAGGTGCGCTGGATGCGTCGCTGGGGTTCGATGAGCTCGCCATCAGGTGGGCCCACGCCGAGGCGGTGAAGGAGCTGCCGCTCCATCACCGCGACCCGTTCGATCGCATGATCATCGCTCAGGCACAGGTTGAGTCGATGACCGTTGTCACCCGCGACCACCAGTTCGACGCCTACGAGGTACAACTCGTCGCGGCGTGAGCGATGACGGCCTCCCGTGGGCGTCTTGGGTCATGGCGACTGCAAGACTCGGCAAGGGAGGTCGCATGGATTGCGCACGATGCAAGGCAACGGTTGAGTCGGGCTCGCGTTTCTGTGGCTTTTGCGGCGCACCCGCCGCGGTTGAGGCGCGGCTGAACTGGGATGACCCAAAGTTGGCGGTGGCGTCGGATCCGCCACTGCGTCGCACCTACCGGCTGCTCCAGAGCTGGTACCGGGAACACGTTCTTGGCGCCGACTACGGATACACGCACGGCAAGACCACACGTCCGGTTGGCAGCTTGCTGGCACCTGATGCGGTGGCCAGCGACCGGGCGTTGAACTTCTTCGACGACCGGTCGATCCTTGACTATGTCGACCATCGGTTGCCCGAGGTTCAGGCGGAATCCGGCACCCTTGAAGAACACCGGCTTCGTCACAACATGTTGTCGTCGATGCCGATGGCGTTCAGCTTTGTCGCCGCGCTCCGTCAGGCCGAGGACCGTGCCCGCATCGTGTCGCAGTTGTTCGGAGTCGACTGCGCCGAGGTCATCGAGGTGTTCGCTGAGTGGACACCCAACCGGCCGTCAGCTGAGCTCCTGAACGATCGCACTGCGTTCGATGCAACCATCCTGTACCGCTCATCGACCGGAACGACCGGGCTCATTGGGATCGAAACGAAGTACACCGAGCCGCTGTCGCAGCGGAAGTACCTCAAGGATCGGTACGTCCAGGTCACCAACGACTGCGGCTGGTTCCGGCCAAGCGCCGAAACGGCTCTGGTGGCCAGCAAGACCAATCAGCTCTGGCGCAACGCCATGCTCGCAGCGGTGAGCGAACGCTTGATTGTCGATGAGGCTCGATTGGCAATCATCGGGCTTGACCAGGACGCCAGCCTGTGGAAGTCGGCCGATGCGCTGACCGCGCAAATGGCCAAGCCCGAGCGGATTCTGTCTCGCACCTGGGAATCGGTGATCGAGTCGCTCAGTAGCAGCTCGATCGCGTCGTTTGCGGCGCTCTTCAACGGGCGCTACCTCGACACCAGCCCGCTCGATCGTGCCCAAGGAGGCTCCGCGGTTGCGTCGGTCGACAGCCGCTGCTGAGGGCAACGACGGTGGAGTTTCGTCGAGTGGCCCCGGTCAGGTAGTGGGCACCTTGAAAGTGCCGATGCGTGGTCGGTCTTGGTGCCGATGGTGTGGCGGGCGCTCAGCGACCCCACTCGCACCTTGGCGATACCTGCCGCCCCGCCCAACGACTTCGACCGCACCCTGGGTTGGTGGGCTCCGTGCATTGATCTCATGATCTATGAGCTTGGCTGGCAGTCTCCTGCTCGAGCTTTGACCAAATGGATGGGCGCGGGGCGGCCGCCCACGGACGTCCGCTTGTCGCTGATCGAAACCGTCTGGGGCCGGCATCTCGATGCCATGAGCCACTTCCTGTGGCATGGCCACGAAGAGTTTGAATGGCAAGCGGCTTCCTTGCTCAGCCTCGCACCGCTTCATCGTCCTGACAGTCCGCCGGAACTCCCTGTACTCACCGAAGCATCGACGACTGTCGGGAATCCGACCACAGGAGGGTCGGACCCACTGCATCTCACCAAGCATTGTTGGGATCCACTTGTACGAAATCCCTCCGGACCGGGCACGGTGAGCATAGGGACATTGAACTCCGACCCCCAGTGTCCGGGGCCGACGGTGAGATCCCAGAAGATGTGTAATCACCATGTTCTATAGTCGACCACCCCCAGACGCCAACTCATGACGGGCAATCGGAACTCCCGCGCGAGTCAGCGCTATCGGGTGAACGCACAACTTTAGATACACACGAGTATGTATCTGAACCCGAGGTGGATAGACGGATGGACACGGCCAGCCCAGCCTCCGGGTTGTTCCATTTGAGGCGTACCTCCTCCCCAAACTGACTTCCACCCTGGTAGCTGTCCAGTGCCTGACCATTAGCACGGGTGATTTGGAATCGGTCTGGCAGATCGATTGCTACAGCAGAAGCGGAGTTTGGTTGAAGCCTGGTATCCGCCGGAAACTGTAAAGACATTTCCCAAATGCCGCAGTTCTCAGAGAGTGAACCCGCCGCAGCCACGTTGTAGCCCTTCGAAAAGCCCTCTTCTATCAGTACGTCAGCGCTCACGCCACCTTTTTCGTAGACCTCAATGTTCCTTTCGATTGAGTAGGCAGCCGATGAGTCTTGGAAGCACGGTGAATCAACAGTGACACCAGCTCCACACTGGATTGAATCAACGCTCACTGGTTGGTCGGAACTATTGATCGCTGTTGCTGCAATACGCATCTCATCACCCCGCTTTAAGGTCTGGAGATTCCGCAACGCCAAGCCGTCCACATCGAAAGTGTGTTCGTTGGGACTGGCCGGTGGTATTTGAACTCGTTCGTCAGCGAAGACCTGAAACGACGAGATAGTCAGGAACGCTCCGAGTAGGCAGCAAGATAGCCACACCCAGGGCTTTGTGAATAGTGGCGCCAGCGGGTGGGTGTGGACTAGCTGCCGAATTGAGGTCCATAGTCCTAATGCGAAGATCCAAAATAGAACGACGCCTGTCGCCGCCATGAGAATGTACCACAACGTTGCGACGCCCGAGCGCGTACTTTTGGAAGAATAGAGCTGCACCACCAAGCCAGTAAACAAGGCACCGGCCGGGGTGAACATCCGAGCGATCGAACGGAAATCCACCAGGCTCGGTTTAGTCTGCCTCAGCCCGAGGCTGGTCATGACCGCTCTTGCTAACACTCGCGCCTTCGCAATCGGACCGTTGGGCCTGTCGCAAGAGAACATGGTCTGCCCGGTCGAGGGTTTGGTGGCGTTGTCACCACCCCGACGGGACGATTCATGGTCCGGCATGACGACTTCATTTCGGTCATTGTCCGGCATAGCGACTTCATTTCGGAAGCGTCTGGGCGAAGCCCAAGACAGGCTTCGTCGGTCCTTACAGCTATCATAGAGGCTCGTGGGCATCAGTGGACGACATTGTCTCAACGCAAAACGCCGCGTCGCGAGTTCATTGCCTCACGCAGGAACCACTGCGTATGGCCGGGCGTGGACGGAGGGCGAGTTCCAGGGGATGCTCCTATGAAGGTCAAGGGCTGATGTTGAAGTCTGCTCGGATGGCTTGGTAGACCTCGCGGACGATGTAGCGCTTGAGGCAGCGGATGATGTCTTGGGTGGATTTCTGTTCGGTTGCACGTCGGGCCCGGTAGGCGCGGGTGGTGTCGTCGTGTCTAGCCGGCAGAGGGTGATTCGGTAGAGTGCCGCGTTGGCGTGGCGCTCAACATCTCCCCGATTGAGGCGATGGCGTGTAGTCCGTCCTGAGGATGCCGGGACGGGGGCGACACCGCAGAGGTGGGCGAACGCTGCTGAGCTCTTGAGTCGTTCGGGGTTGTCGCCTGCGGTGACGAGGAGTTGCACGGCGACGTCTGTCCCGACGCCGAAGAGGTTCACCAGGGTTGGAGCGGTTGCTTCGACGAGGTAGCCGAGGTCTGAGTCGAGATCGGAGATTTCGTCGTCGAGGCTTCGGACCCGTCGGGCGAGGGTCTTGAGTGCTGCTTTGGTGGCGCCGGTGGTGCTGTCAAGGTGTCCTTCCCCGGTTCGTGGGACCCGGAATCAGACTCTCCGGTGTATCGGGTGCATTGGGGTGCGAGGGAACTCAAAGACGTGGGAGCGCTGGCTGGGTACGGCGCCGCAAAGGTCGCCGGTCCGGCGGCGCTCAAGAAGGCGGCCATGTCTGCCACAAAGTCAGGCGCGGCCAAACTCAGCGCTGTTGGTCCGATGCTCGCTGCCACCGGTCTCGCCAAGAATCCTTGGCACGTTGCGAAGAACCGCGTCAACAAGACAGGGGTCGTCTTGGCCGATCTGCTTGCTCGCACTGATTGTTGACCGCCAGCTTGGATGAGGATGGGCTGGACACTCATGGTGAGGATGGATTTGGGGTGTGCGTCCTCATCGGAACTGTCGTTGGCGGGTTCTCGGGCGCGACGAAGCAGACCGGGATGGGTGTCAGCCGGGTCTCCACCACTGCTTTGAGAGGGGCACGTTCGCGATCAGCAGCCAGCCGCCGGTGATGAACGACCCGATCTGCTGAAGGGTGCCGGTCAAGCCGGGCACCGGTGGGGCTGTTCCGAAGCGCCGCTTCCACGCGCATGCTGCACCGGCGACCGTGTGGACCATGCACGCCAGCGGCGTGTCGAACTTTGGAAGATGATCGGGCTTGTAGCGCTCCAGGTCGGACCGGAAGATTCTGGCTCGATTCGCGATGATGTCGCTATTGGCCCGTGCTCGACGCAGCCAGCCTCTGACCGTTGTGGCGGGCACCCCGACCTGTTCGGCTACCTTCCGGTGTCCCAGCCCCTGAGCGGCGGCGGCGAGGGCCGCCCAGACGGTCTCGATGCTGTCGGTGCGTCTCGGGAACGCCCGGACTGGGATGAACACGTGGGTGCGATCGCATTGACGGCAGCGTGCGCGTCGTGGGGTCACCGAGTCGGTGCCACCACCGAGAAGCCGCACCGGTCGGGTTCGTGCGGAGCCCCAGGGTTGGAAGAATCCCGAGCAGTCCGACGCTGGGCAGGGCTGGACGCCATCCGCGACGCGGGTGGCGGCGGCTTCGGGATCGAGCACGAACAGCAAAGAAGAGCATTCCTTGAGTGTGGCCGTCGAGACGGCCGGCGGGGAGGGCGAGTTCGTGTTGAAGCCTGACCTCCGATTGGCGTTCACCGCCAGAACGGTCGGTTCGTCCTGATTGCCCCTTCGCTCAGGGTGGACATGATGGTGAGGACGACCCCGTCCTCACGCAACGTGTCTCAAACCCTGGCCCCCATGCTCATCAGGCATGGCGCTCAACAACTGATGCAGATTCCTACGTGCTGGTGGGCCATAGCCTGGGCGCCAGGGTCATGGTGGTTGCCGCTCAGGCCTTGGGGACCAAGAAGGACGGCCCCCGGGTTGAGGCCGCCCACCTCGTCGGGGCGGCAATCGGCGCCAAGAGTGACTGGAGTCCGTTGACCGAGCGGGTCAACGATGCGGTCTACAACTACCACTCGACCAACGACAACGTCCTGAAACGCCTGTACAGCGTCGCTATGGCAGGCCAAAAGGCGGCTGGCCTCACCGGCTTCACGCCGACTCCTCCCAAGCTCAAGAACGTCGACGTCTCAGACCAGGTCAGGCGCCATTCTGACTACTTCGCGAACATCGCCATGGAGTGATGCGGCTTGGCGACGTTGCTCTCCAGATGGGTCAGACCGGCAGTTCACCATTCAGCATCGAAGTCCATACGCACGCTCAACAGCGTGACGGTGCCATCCGAGTCGAGCACCCCAGTCACCAGAATCCTTGGTGCAAGCACTCCGACACTGAGAGACGCGCGGTAGTCGGGACGGCCCGGGATCGGTTGGATGAGCTCGTCAAAGTCCGTTGAGAAGCGATCCGCGATTGCAGGGAGGTCGGCGAGCAAGAAGTCGGTGGCGGTGGGCTCTCCGTGGGCTCCGCGTTCAGATCCAAGTTGTTGGTCGAGAAGTTCGAAGAAGCGGTCGTCGACCTTGACCGGTCGACGTCTACTCATGGGGCAGTTGGAGGTGCTGCCGATCCGACGTCGGCGATGTGGCTTCGAATGTCGGACCGGGCTTGTTCCAGCAGATCTGCTGGAACCTTGTCGATGTCGGTGACGATGCTCTCCTGAACGACGGCATACCGCTCGTTGGGCGTCATCGCAAAGAGTTCGTCTGCGGTCCAGACCTTGCCTGAGTGCACAAATGTCATGGTAGCTCCTTGGTCGCGTTTCGATGCTTCGTCGAGCACTGTGACCAGGGCGTGTGACAATGAGGCGGGCAGGCGGCTGTTCATGGCGGGTCAGGCATCTGCCTGCCCCGCCACCGCCGAATGTGTGACTCGCCTCCAACGGCCGCCGGACATCCGGGCAGTCCACCTGATGTTGACGACCATGCCCAGAGTCTCACTGGTCCCCTGACAGGTCTCCACGCAGGCCTGCGAGACCAGGGCTGGTATCGAGATCTACACGGGCAAGGGAACGAGTTGCCGGGTCGCCCCCAAGGTCATGGTTGGCGGGTGGATGTCATCGCGGACGAGATCGGCTAGCTCGGGAGGTACCGACGATACCGTCAGGCGAAGCGGTGGTTCGCAGGTCGCCATGCGGTCCACCAGCTCGGAGCGATGTGACGGGGCCATAGCGGCGGCGGTTGGGTGCGCGCAGGCCACGGCGCGAGGCGGCATCCTTTTTGGTCGGGCGATCATCGACCCCATGAGTGGCTGCATCGATGGATAGTCGGCCATGACGTTCGTTCGTCGGTACTCACGTGGTCTCCTCGTTGATAGCGACGCCGCACTCGATGATCGCCGCCCACAACACGTCCAGGTCGAATTGGGCCACAGGGCGCCCCGGCGCCCCGTCGCACCTCCGAGATGATCGAGCTGCAGGAGACTGGCGAGCGGCCTGTTAGGCGCCACGTTCGTTGGGCATGAGCGAGGGCCTTGGTGACACTGACGGTGGGCACCCCGACGATGCCCTGACGCGCAACCCGCGCCAACGTTGGGGACGCCACGTTCGACGCGTTTTGGTCAAACGCGGTTCGGGAGGTTGAGTTTGCAACACCAACTCGCCCTGCCCACCCGGCCTGGGGGCAATCACACTGCTGGAGTGCCTCATCGTGATGATCGTCCGCGACACTGCCGCCACCGCCAGACAACTGGCCGAAGGCCACTACTTCCGTTGCCCTTGGGATGGCTGTTGCTGCACCAAGTTGTCGGCAATACGTGGCAAGGAGCCACGGATGACCAAACCATCGTGGATCCCTACGAGCGCCTCGTACTCGCCATACTGTGCGTGGAAGTGGGGAGGACTGCGGTCTCGCAAGTACATGAGGATCACGATCCCGTAGAACTCGCTGAGGCGGGGCATGTGGTTGACGGTATTGGCGTGCTGTGACAATCATTGGGACAGCGGGCGGTACAGCAACGGAAACCTCTGGGGGCGAGGCGGAGGCAGCGGTCCTGGCTGGCCCTGCGTCGAGTGAGCGCTGAGGCGCTCGACAAGCGGTGGCTATCGGCGGGCGACTCGTTCGGCGAACTGGTCGAGGGCGCGAGGATTTCGGGTGCCTGCCAGCGACGGTTTCGTTGGCCAGAGCCGATCTGGCGCAGAGCGTCGATTGATACCAGGGCGTCGATGGCATCGCCCGCCCGGCGATCGCTGATGCCCAACGCTTGGCTGATGTAGGCAACGTCGACGACGGGCTGCTTACTCACCACGTCCAACGCGCGGTGAGCTGCAGCATGGGAGCGAACCTTGAGTGCGTCCTGCCATCGGGCCCGGACCTCGGACAGGTCGGCGGCAATTGCTCGACCATGGTGCGCCGCAGCAAATGAAGCATCGGCGAAGCACTCGACGACCGGCGAGGGGTCTCCTGCTCGGTAGCGGGTGAGCGCAGCGAAGTACTGGTCGACGTCTTGCAGCAGCCCGGCAGAGACGGGCACCGTGACGTTTCGGGTGAGTCCCTTCGCCCGAAGGATGCTGTGGACGATCGCCCGGCCAGTACGGCCGTTGCCATCTGGAAACGGGTGGATCGTCTCGAACTGGGCGTGTGCGATCGCTGCTTGTTCGAGGACCGAGACGTCGTCTCGGGCAAGATGGGCGATCAAGTCGTCGATCGCCGCCGGCACCCGCTCGTGCTTTGGCGGAACAAAGTCCGCGGTGTGTGGGCCGTGGCGACTGCCCCCAATCCAGACCGGTTGGGTACGCCAGTGGCCGACGATGTCCGGGCGCATTGGCTCCATCAACTGCCGGTGCATCTCGATGATGGACTCAGCGTCGAGGCGATCTGCCAGCCTGATGGCGGCAGTCATCATGGTGCTGTTGGCGATAATCTCCGCAGCGTTGCGTTGGGATGTGTCGCCCAGTTCGGCAGCGGCGATGGCTTGAGCGGATGCGGTGAGATGTTCGATGCGGCTCGACGATGCGGACTCCGAGCGAAGCAAGATGGATGCCAATGGGGCGATCTCGTTCGACATGTCGGCGTCAAAGCGGGCGATGTGGGCGGTGGCCTCATCGAGCGCAGCCCTGGTTCCGGCGGAGAGATGAGCGTTGGCTGATGCGATGGGAGGGACGACGTTGGCCTGGTAGTCGCCGGAGTAGGCGCGCCTGTGTCGCCGGGGAATGGCGTCGACGTCGCCGACCTACCGAACCGACTCGAGTGTGGTCGCAGGCCAGCCTGTTGGTGAGCCCGGATGTGTCGCCATGGCACCTTACCGACACTTTCTCGTGGAAGCGTCGGTAATCTCCCTGTGAACCGGGCAGCGATGCTGCAACCAGAATGTCACCATGCCCCTGCTTGGGCAGCGTCCATGGTGGCTTCGGTCAGACGGGTGCCTTGGGCCGCTCGCTCGGTTTCGGAGCGAGGGGGTCCCCAGCGTTTGGACATCACGCGCGGAAGGCGCTGCCCGCACCTACCTCGCCGAGCAGCACATCGATCCTTGGTCGCCGGCTCGTCCAGATCTCGTGCTGGGAAGTAGCTCAGGTGAAATAGGCCTGCAGCGCCACGGTCACGGGTGGGATGGCCACGATCATCCCGACCATCCAGCGAGTCTGGGTTGCGAATCGATCCTGAATGCGGCCTTCCAGCTGCGCAATCTGAGCTGCCAGGTAGTCGCGGGTTACGGGTTCGTCAATTTCTCGGGCGGGGAAGTTGGTCAGCATCTCTTCGAGGGCTTCCTCTTCGATGATGTCGGTGAGGCCATTGTAGATAGCCGTGCGGCTCTTGTTGGTTAATGCCATGATGTGCTCCCGCGCCTCTCTCGTCAACGCCTCGCCAAGCGTCGTTTCCAACGTATTGATGGGTGGAGACCTTGAATATGGGTCGCGGTCTCCGGGGCGTGGTCCCCGGGTCGCGCTCCCCCCGGACGGCGCCGCGGCGCCGTCCGCCCTGCCCCATACGGGATTGCTGACCCGCATGCGACAGAACGGGTTGATGCCGTCCCCGCCCCGTGCATGTCGAAGGTTGCTGTCACGTGCGCCGCGGCGCTGTGCGGGTGATAGCAGCAGGTGGGTGCGCGAGGGTGACGTTTCCGTCGATCACCAACGTCGTGCCGATCGCTGGGCGTCATTGCAACGAGTTCGTCTGCGGTCCAGACCTTGCCTGAGTGCCCGGATGTCATGGTGGCTCCTCTGATCGCGTTCTGATGGTTGGGCCAGGGTGCCCGAGAGGTGTGACAACGAGCCGCTCAGCGAGGGCGGTCGGTGACGAATTCCGGCTGCCCTCGCTCCAACGCCGAGGTGCGACGCCCGACAGGTTTCGGGGGTCGCACCTTCCCCCGATGTTGCGGAACTGGAGGGGTCTCGCTTGCGGAATTGGAGGATCAGTCCCTGGGCGGGGAGGTGCTGCGATCAACCGGTGGGGGCGGGGGCCTCAGCGGTTTCGCGTGTCGTTGGGGTGGCCGAGTAGCGCGAGCTAATGGCGGCGATCGAAGCGACGGCCACGTCGGCCAACCCGGCGGAGAACTCGTCCTGGCTGGGGGAACCGACCGATTGCCACGACTCGATGGCGGAGAGCGCAAACCCAAACAGTCCGTCGATCATGATGGTGAGGACGTCGGTGGGGACTTCGATCCCCACGTTGCGCACCAACACCTCCGCCCGCAGGCGCACGACGCGGCGAGTGCGTTGTCGACCAGGCCGCGGTCTTCGCTGCGGATCGATCGCATGATGAACGACCGCAGCTCCGGTTCGGCGACGACGGTGTCGACCAGACCGTCGATGTAGGCGGTGACGATCTCCTGGACCGGCGGATCGGCGGGCGACCCGGTCGCCTGCGGGATGCGTTGCTCGACGATGTCGGCGAGCACCACGCTGATGGCGTCGGCAATGCCGTTCTTGTCGCCGAACTCGGCGTAGAGCACCGGCTTGCTCACCCCAGCGGAGTCGGCGATGTCGGCAACCGAAACGTCACCGCCCCCTGCTCGGACAGCGTCCATGGCAGCTTCGGTCAGGCGGGTGCGTTGGGCCGCCCGCTCGGCGTCGGAGCGAGGGGGTCGCCCCCGGCGTTTGGCCATCACCCGAGGTTGGCAGCGACCCTCACCGATGATCAACTCCGGGCGCCGTGACCAGGTACGCGGTCGCAACCTCGGTCCGGGCCTCACCCGACGGGTGGTAGCCGGGGTCGAGATAACGGGGGACTGCTTTCAACAGCAGTGACGTGGTGGGCAGCAGTCCGGCTCGCCCCGCCAGGTGAAACCGAATGATGCTGGCCCGCCGTTGGCGACGAGGAACGCTGCTGTCGTGGCGGAGCAGATGGTCGGTTCCAGCGATGAGCAGCGAGAACAAGCCGATGCAGGTCGCCAACATGACGAGACAGCGGCGGATGTAGCCGCCGCCCATCGCTTCGTAGGCGTCAAACGCCACGCTGCGATGTTTGCGGGCATGGGTGGCTTCCTGGCCGATGAACGCTTTGACGTCGCGGTCCAGATCGGGGTCGTCGATCAACGGCAGCGCCTTGCGGTACACCTGGCCAAACCATCGTTCGCCGGCCGGCAGCAGCAGGTGCAACACGTTGATGACGTGGGTGGTGTTCGGGTAGCCGGGCACCCAGTGGTCGGCGGTGGCGTCGTGGTCAAACCGCACCCGCCGAGGGCGGAACGGCACCTGCTCACCTGCGGGGTCGAGGGCCACCGGGGCGGTGGAGCGGGTGATCGTTGCGATCATGTGGTTGATTCCTCCGGGATTCGGTCGGTGACGGTCGGCGTGGGCTGGCGAGCCGAGTTGTTGGGGTGCGCTGCGATGCCTTCGGCGATCAAGTCGGCGACGCGTTCGGGGTGGGTCCGCGGCGACCAGCGGCCCGCAGCAACCTCCGAACGGGTGAACTCGTCCACGTACTGCTCGGAGCACGCCAGCACGCTGGGGCTGACATAGAAGTCCTTGGTGGCGACGATTTGATGGACCGGCACCCGCGTCCGGCGGGGGTCGGGTGCGGCCACCTTGCGGGGAATGTTGCTTCGATAGAGCGGAACCGCCGCGATCGCGTCGGCGGCCAACCCGGGTCCGAGATAGTCGCCCCTCGGATCGATCCCTTCGGTCAGCTTCAGCCAGTGGCGAAACAACGGCGCCAGCCAGAGCCGCCACAGCACGGTTCGCACGATCGGAATGCTCAACACCAGGGTGTAGAGCGACTTGGCCCCTTGGCCCCTTGGCGCACGGCGGCCTGAGGGCTGGATCGCATCGCTTCGCCGGTGTGGTCGAGGTTTGGGCCGGACACGGTGGTGAACGACTTCAGCTTCGTGGTGCAGCGATCGGTTGAGACGTACTCCCAGCCGATGACGCCACCCCAGTCGTGGCCCACCAGATGGACGCGCCGGTTGGGGCTGGTGGCGCCGATCACCGTGTCGATGTCGGAGGCCAATTTGTCGAGGGTGAAGGGCTGGTGCACGGTCGCGGGCAGGGAGTGGCCAACACCGCGGGTGTCGAAGGTGACCACGTGGTGGCCGGGCACGCGGGACCCGTCCGCCAGACGCTCGGCGACCGGACCCCACAGATCGCTGCGGTCGGGCCAGCCGTGCACCATCACGATCGTTTCGTTGTCTGTCGTTGGTGTTCCCCGTTCGGTGACCGCAAGCGCGGCGGTACCTGAAACCACTGTTGAACGCTTCACCGTGCCGCCTCGCTCAGTGCCCGACTGGGTGGCGACACGTCCAACGACGACGGGGAGCCCCGGTGTGTTTGGCCCGCCCGAAGGAAGGTGCCGGTGCGGCGGCTTCGCTCGAAGCCTGGGTCGAACGCTCCGTCTTCGAAGACGACCTCGCCTCCCACGAGGGTCGCCCGGACAGTGTCCTCGTTGCGTCGAACCATCCGAGACAGCCCTCCGAAGTGCGGCATTGGGGCTTCGTGGTAGTCGCCGATCGTGTCGTCGAGATGTTCGGGGTCGACGATCACCACATCGGCTCGGTCGCCGAGGCGCAAGTGCCCGGCGTCGAGACCAAACCAGTCGCTCAGCTCACCGGTGAGCCGGTGCACTGCCCGCTCGACGCTCATGAACGGGTGGCCGTCGCGTTCGGCGTCGTGGACCCGTCGAAGGAGATGCAACCCAGAGTTGTAGAACGCCATGTTCCTCAAGTGAGCCCCGGCGTCGGAGAACCCGATCTGCACGCTCGGAGAACCGGCGATGCGTTCGAGCATCTCAGGTCGGTGATTGGCCACGGTGGTTCGCCAACGCACGTTGCTGCCGCCGAGTTCGACCAACAGGTCTCAGAACGCGTCGAGCGTGCCGACCTTCCGCCAGCTGTTCGGGAGGATCGCCGCCGGAAGTTGTCCGAGACGATCTGCGACATCTTTTACAACCGGAAAGGCCGTCAATGGCACGGCGAACCGCCTCAAGTTTGAACTCTTTGCTGTAGTGAATTCCTGAACCATTGGTGGGCTCCTCTCGGATCACGCTACCGCTCGCGCCTTCGCGAAATCCGGTTCTCCTGACGTTTGTGTGGGTGTTCAAGCGGCCTGAACTTGGGTCGGGTGGGGGCCGGGGATTGGTGTGGGCCCGCAGCACAGGTTGATGATTGAAAGGGCAGCTTCGGCGGTGTGGAAGCCGTGGGCCCGAGCGAAGATCGTGCGGATCGCGGAGTGGGTGCCTTCGTTGCGGGCGTTGGTGATCCCGTAGAACCAGGCGTTGGTGACCTCGTCGAATCGTGTGCGGAGGGTTTTGGCCAGCTTGATGAACTGCGACAGCTGGGACCGTTGAGCCCTTGAGATCCAACGGTCGAGAAGCCACCTTGAGTCATCAAAGCTGAGCGAGTGGTCGGCGTAGATACTCCTGAGTGCTTCTTTGAGCTGGTAGGCACGCCAGATGCCCCGCCCGTAGCGTTTGATGTCGGTGAGCTGGGTGGCCTGGTTGTCGGTGAGGTTCTCGGGGTTGTGGAGGAGGACGTAGCGGGTTCGCTTGAACGTCTTGGCCTTTTCGGGATCGACTCGCTTCATCTCTGCGACGAGATCGCGGCGGGTTTCGTCGAGGGCTTTGGTGGCCATGGCCACGGCGTGGAAGGGGTCGAGGCAGATCGCCGCGTTGGGGGCGCACTCGCGGGCGGCTTTCGCGTATGGGGCACCGAAGTCCATCGAGATCGCCTCCAACTCGGCGGTTTTGTCGGGGCCGAGCTGCTCAAAGAACGCCTTCAGGGTGACCGCTGTGCGGTCTTTGGCGCCCCAGATGACATCACCGGTGTCGTGATCGACAACCAGGGTGAGGTATTTGTGGCCGCGTTTCCAGGAGATCTCATCGACACCGATGTGGACGAGGTCTTTGATGCGGGAGAGGTCCGGTGTGGCGGGGACGACCCGTTCGATGATCTTGTTCACGGTCCGCCACGCCACCCGACACAACACGGTGGCGGCGGTGCGGTCCATGCTGGTGACGCACCACACCACCAGGTTCTCGAAGTCGCTGGTGACCCTGGCGCCGGGGCGGGCGAAAGGCACCTGCTCGATCCGGACCCCGTGATTGGGGCACGCCAGGCGTCGAAGCGAACACGCAATGGTGAGGGGTCGGCCGCAGACGTCGAGGTGCCGCCATGTCGACGGTTTGGGACGGTGGTCATAGACCGCCCGGGTTGAGAACGTGCAGTCAGGGCATCGGAGCCGCCGGCGGGCCAGGCGGACGGTGACGATGATCTGGTCGGGTTCGAAAGCAACGGCCTGTACCCAGGTGGCAGACAGGCCAAGAAAACGGTTGAATGCTGTGGTGACGCGCACGGGTGATCTCCGTTCGAGGTTCAGGCGTAGACACCCCGAATCTTGACCGGCCCACCTGTGCGCGTCACACCCGACCGTTGAACCCCAAAACTCACCGCCCTACCGGCCGCTCCCAACAACGAATCCGCCGTTCTCAACCCGAAATCAGGCCCACACGAACGTCAGGAGCGCCCAAAATCCGGACGGCCTCCACGGATAGGTTAGAGGGCGCCAGAGCGCTTTTGGCCCTCGATTCCACCTCGCTCTGGTATTGGTCCGATGAGCACATTGAACGAGGCCTACCGTGCATGGACGTATGGGATCAGGTGCAGTCTTCGGCGGACTTAGCGAATGCCTGGATAAAGTTCATCTGCGGTAGTATTCACCGCTTAGAAGACGTGGCTGGCCATGTGGTGGAGTTGTGAGTCAGTCCGATCCGCATTTGGGCCGAAGGGAAGAAATGTGAGTTCTGAGGCTCAGTATTCGGTAGGGCAGATTGAGCGGGCAGCGGGTTCCTCCAAGACCTCGGCGACTGGACAGCTCGCCTGGGAGCTTGTCCATGCTGGTATCGATACCTTCTTCGTCGTGCCGGGTAGCCCCGCCAGCAGATTGATTTCAGATCTGAGTCTTCTTGGTGCACGGGTAGTGGACGCCCACGATGAGAAGTCGGCAGCAGAGCAGGCCTTCGGGTACAGTCTTTTCGGAGACGGAGCCGCTGTCCTAATCAAGGGGAATGGCGCGCTCTTTGCCGCAGAGCCGCTGCAGAACGCGGCGGCGCACCGATCTGGTGGCCCGCTCCTCTTCATCGTCGGCGACGACACCACCGCGACCGCCTCGACGGTGCCCACAGATGCTCGGTCCCTCGGACATCAGTTCAACCTTCCGGTGATAGAGCCGATCGGCTCAGCCACAATGCGCGCTACCGTCTGTAGCGCTATCCGTATGTCGCAAAAGGTGCAGGGGCCCACGCTGCTGCGTTTCACGAGCCAGCTTCAGGCCGTTCGCGGGTTGCCGCCGCCTGAACACCGGCTCCGAAACACCCCAGCGGAGTTGCCAACCCGAACGCGTGATCGGGTCGTTGATCATCAGCAGAGTAAGGACAGCCGGTGGGCGGACTATGCGGGCAGAAGGCTCTCCCTCATCCAACAGGAGGCTGATGAGGCTCCAACTGAACGTCGAGAGGGAATCGCTAAGCTCGGCGTGATCGTCGCTGGGAGTCTCTGGCAATCGTTTGCTCAAGTGTGCATTGACCAGGCAGTCATTCCGGCCCTTGCCCTCACGGTGGTTCATCCGTTGCCGCGCGTGGCAGTCCAGTTTGCTCAGGAGTTTGAAAAGCTACTCGTGATCGAGGAGGGCACGCCGTTCGTCGAGCGAGCACTTCGCAATGAGCTGGCCGTGCAAGGCTCGCCCGTAGTCATCCTCGGTCAAGACACCGAACACATCCCGCCCGGAGGTGCTCGTGGAGCGGATGAGGTCGACCGGGCTCTGACTGGCGAGTCGCCGGTTCCACCGCGGCCATCAATCTGGAAGGAGCACGACGCTGGCCGTGAACATCCCTACGCACCGGTGTTTGATGCCCTGCGCGAGCTGAGACGCGACTCGGAGTTGTTTGTTGCTTCCTGTGTCGGTTCATGCATTGCCGGTGCATACCCTCCATGGCAGGTGATCGACGTTGCACTAAATCTCGGAGGCGCGATCAATGTGGCTAGCGGTGTGGCTCGCCGAACCGGGGTCCCTGCCGTCGCTCTGATCGGGGATTACGGCCTATTCCACTCTGGGCTTTCGGGTCATGACCAAGTCTACCAGCAAGGGCTCGCCGTTCTCTCGATTGTGTTCGCCAACGGGCGGTCGGACAAAACAGGTGGACAACCCTCTCCCATTTCCTCCGATCTCGTCGATGGTGATCCGGTGGATTTGGGGCGAGTCCTTACCCGGGTCGCGGACACAGGGCGGGTCCACCACTATCGCCTCGACGGACACGATGCGATGTGGGTCCGACATGAGCTGCAGCGCCGCCTTCTGGACCTTCCGGCAACGGTTGTCTTGGAGGTGGGCGACGATGTTGCCCCAGCGAATATTCCGGGAGGGCTATCCTGATGAGTGTTCACGCCGTTGTGCTCGCTGGTGGTTCGGGGACCCGACTTTGGCCGGTTTCCAGTGATGCCCATCCAAAGCAGTTGCAGGCGCTCTTCTCCGACAAGCCGCTCCTACAACAAGCGGTCACCCGCTGCTCACTCTTTGCGCCGTTGGATCGTACGTGGGTGGTCGCCGATGTATGCGTGGCGCCCCAAATAGCGACCGTCCTCCCTGGGTTTGGCTTGGAGCGCATCATCGTTGAACCCGAGCGGAAGGGCACGCTTGGGGCGGTGGCTCTCGCAGCGGCACACGTAGCCACATTAGACCCCGAGGCCGTCCTCGTCTTCTTGCCGTCCGACCACTTGTGTGACCAGCCGAGCGTTCTGGCGGACGCCCTTGCCAAGCTCGCTCGGCACCTACCGCCTGGCGCTGTGGGGATCGTTGGCACTCCGGTCGAGCGGATCAACCCTCAACTTGGGCATTTTCACATGGAGCGTTCGGACTCTGAGAATCTCATCGGTGAGCCAGCGACGGTCGACCGGTACATCGAAAAGCCAAGTCGGGCCGAAGGCCTGACGCCTGGTGATTGGTTTGCCAACATGGGTGTCGTTGTTGTGTCTGCGGCCACGGTGGGCTCTCTCGCCGGGACGGCCGCGAGTGCCGCTCGGGCACTCATTGAAGGCGAAACGAGCGCCAGAGCTCAGTGGGATGGTCTCCCTGAACGACGCTTTGAGGACGTCGTGCTGCCGGTCGCAGATCGCCTCGTCGGGATTCAAGTTCCAGTCACGTGGGTCGACGTGGGGACCTGGGGCACTCTGAGCGACGCGGCCAGAGGCGGCGACCTGTTCAGCGGGCCGGTCACTGCCGCCAGTACCGAGCGCTGCGTTGCTGTGTCGACTGACCTGCGAATCGACCTCATCGGGGTTGAGGACCTCATTGTCATTGCTGCGGAGGGACGAGTCATCGTATGCCACCGGGATCGGATCAACGAGCTTGACGCGCTCCGAGCGCGGTCTGGACTAGAGGTTCAGGAGGAACTCCACAATGACGTCCGCTGACCCTTTGCCACGAGACACGCCAACGCGCGTATTGCTATGGACCGGCGCGGGCGTTTCGCATCCGGCGCCCACCAGCCTTCCACTGGGAGGTCTACTCACGCGGCGAGCGCTTGAGGACCTTTGCGTGCCGGGAACGCTTGAGGAGCTTGAGAAGGTGAGCGCCGTCCTTGGCCTAGTCGACGCCAAAGGCAAACCCCTCCCTCCTCGGCTCGAGGTCGTCCTTGGTGCTGCGATCGGTGCTGCGCCGGGAGCCGTGGCGGACCTCCTTCACGCGATCATCGATGCGCCGCCGAACGATCTCCATGAACTGGCCGCTGCCATCATTGGGGCTGGAGGCGCTTCGATTACGGTGAACTTCGACACCTGTATCGAGCGCGCCATAAACCCATCGAGTGATCGACCGCTTGATGATGTTCTTCACCTGCACGGGGCACTGCGGTCCGTCTCCGACTTACAGCACCTTGGCGCCTATTTTCACATCATCGAGCAGGGTCTTCCCGAGGAGGTCTCGGAGCAGCTAGATCGCCTGCTCTCCCAGGCGACCGATCTCTGGATAGCTGGCTACAGCGCGTCGGACTATTTCGACGTCCGCCCCTACGTCCGCAGCCTCCACACACGCGGTGTCGACCTCGCGGGTCTGCAGGTCATGTGGATAGTGCACGAGCCTGGGGCGGATCCAGTTGAACTCAACGAGTACATCTCGTGGTTGGAGGCGGCAGGGGCGACCGTGGATGTCGAGCGCGGCGCAACCGACGAAGTCCTGGTTCGACTAGCAGCATCAGCGGGGGTCTCCTGGACTCCGTCGACGTATGCGCCAACCTCTAGTGCCGACCCTTCGAAGATGCAACAGGACGATCCTGCTCGCGCCCGGGTGACGAAACGGTTCTTCGATGCACTGGGTTATACCAAGGGCATCGAAGACCTCATTGACCGAGAATTGGTGGTGCCTAGCATCGATGATCTGGGGCGCATCGCTTGGGCAAAGGGCGCCTTCAACACTGCTCGACGCATCTACCGAAATGCCCCGGCAGTGAGCCGGGCCGATCGGATGCATCGCGCCGAACGAACGGGTGCCTGCTTTTGGGCTCAGGGTCGTCTCTCTGTCGCAGCGTTCGTACTCTGGCGATCAAACGGGCTTGCAACCGCCTGCTTGGAGTCGCTTGACCCTGGGGAGGTGAACGAAGGCCTCAACTGGCTCGACACCTGCATTCGCACGCTGGACCACATGGAAAAGACCGAGCTGCGCATCGTTCCACAGGCGGAAGTACGTCGTCGCTTGCGAATCTTGCTGCCGACCTCACTCGACTCCCTACCGTTCGATCTGCGGGCACGGATCGGCGAGGTGTCAACTTGGCTCATGCACGGCACTGGCTCGGACGAGGCTCTCGCTGCTGCAGCGAGCGCTCAGGAGGGAATGGCCGAGGCAACTGCCTTGAGCGGGAACTTGAACTACCGGCACCGTGAGATCCGAGATCGCGTGTCGGATGGCGAGCGCGTGCCACCGGAGGAGTACATGTTGCTCCAAGTGCATATGCAGGAGATCGGTGCAGGCGGCGACGCCGCCCGTGTGGTGCTAATCCCGGGAGCGGAGGCAGCGTTCACAATGCCGAAGGTCGTCCGCGATGTCTTCTCCGTGCAGTTTGGGAACTGGCAGAGACTTCGGATTGTCGGGGTGTTCACTCTCAAACGGCTTCGAATACGTGCAGGAGCGTTACAGAGTCGTTAACTCCTCTCGTTTTTGGCTTCGACGGACCTGCCATTGCAACCACCCACCCCCAAGAGCTCCCCCGAGTGTGTTAAGAGCGACATCGAGTAGCGATGGGTAGCGCGTTGACGTGGCAAACAGCTGGAGCAATTCGATCATCGATCCGAGGGCTAGTGCGGATGCGAAGGGGGCCCACCGTGGTTGGAGGCGATCAGCGACCCATCTGCCGACCGGCACGAACCAGATCACGTTGAACACCAGTTGCGCCCAAAAGACCGGATCGTCCGTTGAACCGGCTTGTGGCAATAGGAGGCCTTCTAGGCGGTCGGAAGGAGGCATCCCATCCATACAGCCCGGACCGAGAACCGCTCCTGGGACCAAGCCGATAAGGAAGCACGATGCAGAGGTGCCGAGCATCATCGCTGCAGTGATCGCGATCCAGAGAGGGGCAAGCCAGTGCCGACTGTGGTGACGTCCTTTCCTGTCCACGTCCTCATCAATCATCAGAACGACCAGCGCACCGACGCGACATCGGTCCCCGCTCGATCCCCTGCAGTTCTCGATCATCCTTCAGATCCATAGCCAGTTCCTCTTCATCACCGGCGCCGGCATGTGGCTGCCCGCAAGGCCGTCCATAGAACGCCGCAGTCAGCGTCGAGTTTCAGTCGATCGAAGGACGCGACTAGTGAGGGCCAGGGGTGTTGCATTGGGTTTGGGTCTTGGACTTCGACGATTCGGGTCCAGGCGGACGGAAGAGTCTACCAACGAAGAGGCGTCAAGCCTCGAGTGCTGTCGCTCGATCATGTCGCAGGTGTGTCGGCCATGGGCGGACTATCCGCCTGTATGACCGTTTCAGGCGGTTGCCAGGTCCGGGCCTATGTACGATTCAAGGGTATGGTTTCTCGTCCACGGTCATGTCGGTCACGGTTGGGCTGCTGAGCGCAAGGGGCGTCTCGTTGGGAAGGACTGGTCAGTGCCGAAATGGTTCAGAAGTCGAGTAGTCCAACGTTGGGAATTGCTGCGCGGCGTATGGCATCGTCCGAGCTTTCGGACCAGGCTATTGATCAACTTCTTGGCATACCTGGGCGCAACTACCACGCTCTATCAACTCCTGCTCTGGATCTCGAATCGAGACAGCCTCGGATCGGCCCTCGTCAACGCGGTGCTCTTGATCGGAGGGGCGGTGATCGTACTACTGCGAACTCTGCCGTCCAGCCATCTCAAGATGAGGCATTCGAACTACTCTGCCGAGTTCGAGCTCCGAACGGCAGACATCTTCGCGGCTTCGGACGCACCGATTGTGGTGACAGCCAATAGGAATTTTGATGTATCGGGTCGCTGGGTGTCGGAGCACAGCCTGGTGGCCTTGCTCGCCGAGAATTGGTTCGCCGGTAGCCGGTCAGAACTCAAGACTGCGATCGGATTACAGGTCGCGGGCACCGCCGAGGCACCCATTGGGACGATCGTCAGGCTGGACGCGGATCTCGGAACCGCCCTGCTCCTGGGGGTGGCACGCCGCGATCCCGTGACCACTTCAACGGCACTTGTCAAGGAGATTGCTCAGGCCGAGTCAGCTCTCTGGGAATACGTTAGAGCGAACAACCTCGCCGAGATCACCGTTCCGCTGATAGGGGCGGGCTTCTCCAGGACCAAGGTAGGCCCAATTCCTCTCCTTATGGTTCTTCTCATCTCCTACGTGACGGCATCGATGGAGGTGCCAACCTGTCGGCTCCAGATCGTCTTGGGGACTGACGTGAATTTGAGCACTGCAATCGAAGTTGTAAGAGAGTTCGCAGATGCACTGGGTTTTGTTGAGATTGATTGAGAGTGGACGAATTGTTCCGCCCGGCAGTCGCTGGATTGGCCGCGTGTCTGGTGGTCGCTACTTCTCTGTGATCATGTCTTGGGACCTATTCTTGCCCACAGAGTGCGATGTCGTACCCATCACGCCGAGATCCGGGGATCTGCTGCTGGCCACCCCGACCGTGCTCCTTGTGTCGGCCTGGAGGCCTGTTCCGATAGTCCAATGTGCGAGGTCAGCAGTTGGGCGGGCTCGTCGTCTTCCAGGCCAGAGATGCGCGGCGGTAGCCGAGGCGACCCGAAGCAAACTGGTCAAGCAACCCGGCATCTCCCGGACCGACCTCTCTGGCGTCGGAGTGAGGCAGCCGCTCGCCGAGCATCCTCATAGGCGGGCCCGGGTCGGGCCGATCCGCACCAGCGCCTTGGGAGTTCTGGCTGGACCATCGCGTCAACGGCGGTGCCAGTGCCTTGCACGAGGCGGCGTTTGCGCGCCAGTCTCGGCATCACCGTTCCGGACCTCAGCCTCCGAACTATCGGACTTCTGCCTCCGATTCCGGCGCTATGGGTGAAGATTCCGCCTGGTCGGACTGGATCACGTTCGCTGCCGAGGCGGTTGCTGGAGCGCCGAGCGAGCCAGGGGTCTACCTCTTCCGTCAATCGGCGTCTCCACAGGTGATCTACGTCGGTTCGGCGGGGCCTCGGTCTCGCAACGGTGCCTCCAAACCGAGAGGCATTCAAGGTCGACTGAGGGCGTACCTGACTGGCAAGGGACTCGTATCTGGATTGGGGGAAAGGGCGTTCGACCGAGCGCTTGCCGATCCTGCCTGGGTTGGGGAGCGGCTGCACGAGATCGAGGAGGGTTGCCCGAGGGGGGCAAAAGAGTGGGGAGGGCTCGCCATGAGGCGAGCTGAATTGGAGATCTGTTGGGCAACCACAGGCATTAGGGCGGAGGCGGAGCAGCTTGAGCAGTGGATGATTGCTCGGGAGCCGGATTTGTGGAACCTGCAACGTCGTCGCGAGCTGCTTACCGGGATCGGTACAAGTCATGCAGAGGGAAGTTCTCGCTTGGAGTACCGTTCACGGAGTTATTCTTTAACCTCGCAGTAACTCCGAGTCCCTCCACCGGCCGTCTGGCAGGTTTCGTAGGCTTAATTATCGCCAACTCGTTTACGAAACGCGAAATGGGAAGAAAGCTCATTGAGGAGTTCATTCCCCACTGGGACCTCACCCATGTCGTCGACACTGATAAAGCCCGACTTTTTGATAACAATTCGGTAACAGTAATTCTATTTGGACGCAACCAGCGGCCGGTAGCGGACACGATCCGGACAGTCCAAGGAATCCGTGGCGAGCCAGCCACCCCAGCTGATCCAGCAAAGGGGCTTGTCTGGTCAGCAATCATCGACCAGATCGATGATCCCGGAAGTGAGTCTGCGTACGTCAGTGTTGCCGATATCGAACGGTCTCGATTTGCGAAGCACCCTTGGAGCATCGGCGGAGGTGGAGCCGCCGAACTAAAAGAAGTCCTGGATAAATTCGAATCAGGGAACCCAGCGACCTCTGTCCTGAGGAGAGAGCTTCATTGGTGAGCCGAGCCAGAGAAACGTAACTGGGTGGCGGTGCGACAGTTCACCCTGGATCCACCGGTGTTTGATAACAGTCGCGGATTGTGACGTTTGACTGACGCCCATTCATGGTTTGGTGTGGTTTCTGTGGTTCGGGGCGCGCCGAAACCAGGATCGTGGCAGGGTGGGGTGTGTCCGGACGGTCGGTGTTGTATGGCGGGTTCGGGGCCGCCAGGGTGGGAGCTATCCCGACCAGCGGGGCATGGCCGCGATCGAGGAGTTGCATGCTTGGATCCATTCGGCTGCGGGCCAGTCGAGAGGTCCGGAGATCCTCGGTTTGCCTTGTGGGCGACACACCCGGACCGCGAACGCGATGTACAGGTGCCGGATCGTGGCGAGGGTGGTGCGTTGTCGGACCGGGAACCCGTCGGTGTCGAAGTTGGTCGCCCAGCGGGCGATGTTGTGGGCGATCCCCGCGCAGATCACCCACGCGGCGTTGGCGTGACGGTCTGCCGACGGGATGTGGGCGAGCCCAGCGGCTTTGAGATCACGGATGTTCAACTCCACGATCGCGTGGGCACGATGGTAGGCGTCGGCCTCGACGGTTGGGAGCCCGTTCGAGGTGATGAACGCGTGGTGTTCCCACGTATCAAAGAGCGCACCGTCGGCGGTGTTACGGACCCGACGGCAGATGATCCGCCCCCACTTGTCATCGAAGATCTGGGCGACCTGGGCAACACCGGCCGGATAGACGATTGGCTCCCAACGGTCCTCGGGAACCGTGTTGATCAGGTCCCACATCCGCGAAGTTCGTTTCACCGTCACCGAATACCCGACATTCAGGTGAACACACCGGTCGATCAACTTCTCGGACCAGAACCCCGAATCGGCCCGGATCTCGATCGGTCCGACGTGCCCCGCCCGCCGAAGCCGACCAACAACGATCGACAACATCCGACGCGAACCGGCAGCGGTGTGGGCGTTGCCGTCACGGTTCCCACACGCGACGATCTCCCCGGTGTCGGCGATCGTGGCGACCAGCGGGTGATAGCCCAACTCTTTGGTGTAGCCGTAGGCGGCGCCTTCCTTCGCGGAGGAGAACACCCGGGCGATCGTCGAGTCGAAATCGACGACGACGGTGCCGTGACGCCACGGGGCCAGCCCGGCGTTCCACGCCCGGACGAACAACTCACCCGCGAGCAGATCGAGCTGGGTGACCGACACTTTGTCGAAACACCGAAGCCACGTGCCCAACGTGGACGGCGCATACGTGTGATGAGCCAACAGCTGGTTGGTAGCACCAGCGCGGAGCCGGTTGGCGTGGTCGATGTGGGAACCACCCGCGATCATCGTGGCGACCAGCGTTTCCAGCTTCGGTCCGACGTTCGCCGACCCATCCCCTTGGACGTTCACCCACCGCTGTGCGGTCTCGGCGACACCCAACCGTTCGAACATGGCTGAGACCAACATCAGCCCGCCATCACCAGACAGTTTCGGATCGTCAAAGTCGATCTTGATCGGACCGTTGCCATAGACCAGACTGCTCACCGGCAGTGCCTCCTCGTGCGTGGAAATCTTTGTGCTTTGAACACTCGAAGTTTCCCACCCCAAGGGGGCACTTGTCGCGTTGAGGAACATTCAACTCATGTCACACGCAAACCCCACCGGTGGATCCAGGTTCACCCAGCCCAACGTTGGTGGGGCTTATGGTTCAGTACGTCGGCAATGTATTTTCCGCGCGACTGGCCAGGGGCGGTGAAAGCTTCCCACTCTTGTGGCGGACAAGCTTGGT
The DNA here is from genome assembly GCF_000299415.1 of Candidatus Microthrix parvicella Bio17-1. Classification (NCBI taxonomy): domain Bacteria; kingdom Bacillati; phylum Actinomycetota; class Acidimicrobiia; order Acidimicrobiales; family Microthrixaceae; genus Candidatus Neomicrothrix; species Candidatus Neomicrothrix parvicella. The sequence continues at coordinate 946,502 of NZ_AMPG01000002.1, read as the reverse complement.
AAGCCCACTCAACCCCGTCCGGAAACCGTACCAAGATTGTTTCGGTGGCGGGGTCGTAGGCTTCCGCGACGATTCGCGTAGATCCATCTACTGCAGTCCATTCAATCATATGAGGGGATCCTAGTCAGCCCCCCGCCAACCAGCGATGGGAGTCGAAAAGTCTGGAGCAGCTGATTCTTTGCGCCAACTTTCCAGGGACGGGTCATCAGCCATAGGGAGCGGGTCTGGAAGGTCAAGAAGCGCTCTGGCGGGAAGAGCAAGTGCCTCCCCGCTGATCAGAGCCTCACCTGTTCTTAGAGATGGAAGTACGGCTGCGATCGTAGCAACGGTGTCGGGCAGCGCAGACCTGATTTTGGATTGGTCTGCCGAATTAGTGAGGCGCATTGCTACCAGTGAGCCACATTGCGCTAGGGCTGTGTCAGGGAGTTCTGAAGGTCTCTGGGTAACTAGCATTAGCCCGACCCCATACTTCCTGCCCTCCCTCGCGATGCGGTTGGCTGCGGTGCGTGCCATGTTGGATGCAGACTCTCCTAGGTAGCGATGAGCCTCTTCAAGAACCACGAGCAAGGGTCGAGAGCGTCCGATGCCATGTCCACTATCTCCCGACCTAACGGCTATCTCGAACAGCAGATTCAGCACCACTCCAATCGCAAGGTCGCTGGCAGGCGCCGGCACACCACTGAAGTCGAGCACCGAGATGGGCTTCTCTTTACCCAGCCATTCCGCGACAACCTCTGGCAGTGGGTCGGGACCTGATGCGATGCCCAGGGGCTCGCGAAAAAATCTCAATCTTTGGTCTCTCAAGCCGAGTCGAAGAAGCTCGGGCACGCTTGCATGGACCCCGTGGAGAGGTCCCTTGAAAGGTGCATTGTTTACAGGTGAATAGGAAGTGAACCCTGCAGGAGATAGGGCAGCTGAATCTCCCTCGTCTTCAGTGCATACTGAGTTCGGGTCTGACTTGATGGTTCGTGTTTCGTTGTTCTCAAAGTCGAGCTGGTACCACACCTTTCGAAGATCAAAAGGGACTGGCGTGTCCGGTGTAACAGCTGCTGTCGCCAGTTTTAGCCATGGTGCCGCCGTCACAAAGGCCCGTCGTTCGTCGGTCACGAGTTCGTCAAAGCGGCTTCTGGTGGTAGGGCTGGCGCTACCTGCGAAGACGCTGAGTATGTCTCTTGCGGGTAGCGCCCAATACGGAACCCGAAGGGCTGCATCGCCGTGGCCAAGCACAGAGCGCACCGCCGCGTCCTGGTCAAGCGCCTGCCCGTACTCACCGTGCGGATCAATCACCACTATGTTGGCCCCGGGCCAATCATCGCGAGCGAAATGCTGAAGAAGTGACACGACAGCACTGGTCTTGCCGGCGCCCGTTGACCCGACTACGGCAGAGTGTCGCATGATGAGCTTGCCAACATCTAGGCAAACGGGAACATCTTCGGCAGCGGAAAGTCCCCCGACTCGAACGCGGCCGGGGTCATCGGACGGGAAGACGATTCGAAGGTCGTCGGCGGTGGCGAAGTGCACGGGATCATCGAGACCAGGATATGAACCTACTCCGCGCCTGAAACGTGATGTGCCTCGGTCGATCTCTCCCAGCAGCTCGACCTGGAGCCACCGCTCGCCTGTCTGAACGATTTCGCTTGGCTCTGGCGCGCCTGCCAGTTCTGCGATACCAAGTAGGTCCACTTGACCGATTAGATCGACAAGACCCTGGGGAAGTCGCACAAGCGACCCGATCTGACCCAGTGGGAGCAGCTTGCCGTTGTGGATCGGCGCAACCCCCGCGAGATCAGGATCTATCGCTACGGTGACCCGGCTGCCCAGGACGTGGCGAACGCGGCCCACGCACGTCGGGTGCCGTTCAGGCACCGGCTGACTCCGCTGCCGTTGCTAGTAGTTCAGCCATCCTCGCCTCCAAGTCGCTCTGCGGGGGCGAACTCCGAGATAGGAAGGTAGCTAAGTTCGAGAACGACCCAAGTCCGAACTTATCGTCGTTCCATAGTTCGGTTGGAGTGTCGCCAGGAGCGGTCCAGCCACTCCTTTTGCAGCCTATGATAGCCTCATTGGCTCCGAGAGCCTGGAAGTTTGGTGTCAGCAAAGCTCGTTCTGCGACCTCGTCAGGAATCGATCCGTAGCTGAACGCAATAAATTCGGATCGTTGTTTCCGGGTAGCTGCATCAAAGATCATCTCATTGAGATGAGCGTCGCCGAACGAGTAGCCGCTGATCAGGACCAGCGATTCTGGATGATGGAGGGCCCGCCGAAAGCGGTCCTGAAGCACGACGAAGGGCACACGACGCGACTCGTCGTACTTTGCATCGGACGGGTAGATCGCAGCCGGTTGATCATCATGCACTGGGCCTCCCAACCTGACGACGTCGGCTCGAGGATCGTTTTCCCATGCCCAGTTCACTGACCCGTGGAGCTTCCACAATCTGGTGAAGAAGGCTGGTAGCCAGCTAGCCGATTCACTCGGGCCAGCCTCGACGTATTCTGTACGGAAGCGGGCGCGAAGTGACCCCATGAAGCCATCAAAATAGGGCAACCCAAGAGAGTCGAATGCTGTCTCGAGAAGTAGGTCGTAGTTGACGGTGAAGATCTCGACCGGGAGGTGATAGTCGGCTCGCGCCGCCCATGCCGCCAGCCGCAAGACTGGTGTGGCGTCTGCTGCTTCGAGCGAGACGCCGTCGACGATTTGACGACAAATATCTTGGTCGAGTTCTTTCGCAGCTGCGCCTGTTAGACCGTCCACCGTTCCTTCACCATCATCCAACAGCGTCGAAATCCGTCGCAGTCGACTCAATACCTGTTCGAGATTTTGATGCTCCAGCTGGGACGTGAACACATCTGCTAGAGCGTCATCTAATCCTGCCTGTATGAGTCGAGTGAGACCAGTCATATCCGGTAGCCCACACGCCCGTGACGACCCAGCCCCGAGAAAGAGGCAGACGTGGCGTGAGCGGGTCGCGAGTTTGGCCGACAGCTCATTTGCGAACCCGAGGACTTGATGCGCTGCCATGGACACGCAGCGTAGCCGTAGGTCGATCGTTGTTCGGGTTTGCTTGGCGTGAGGGGCTGGTGCCGAATCGATCTCCTGACCGTTCAGGCTGAAGTTGAAGGCGTGGCGGAGCCGTAGAGCAGGCTGCCCAAACTGCGAATCGGTGGATGAAGGGCTGAAGCTTCACAGTCGGAGGGCCAAGCTTCCAGTTTCAAACGAATTGTTGAGGCCAACTCCTCGCCGGAACAAGAACGTGTTCTAGTCTTGCGCCGTCCCGGCTGGATCGCTCCTGCGTTGATGGCTGGCGGCGACTTGTTTGGCCGTGCATCGATTAAGGGGGAACATGGCTGCTGAGACCATCGACGAGGTGCTGCGTGCGCCGCTTGTCATCGAGTACCCATTCCGGCGAACGACCGGGCCGGTGATCGGGGCGTTCTTCACCGCTGTGCGGGAGGGTCGCCTGCTGGGCATCAAGGCCGCCGACGGTTCGGTGATCTGTCCGCCCCAGGAATATGACCCGGTGACCGCCGAGCCGCTGACCGAGCTGGTGCCGGTTGGCGACACCGGCACTGTCGAGTCGTGGACGTGGGTTACGGAGCCCCGTGAGGGCCAGCCATTCGATCGGCCCTTCGCTTGGGTGCTGGTGCGCCTGGACTGCGTCGACACGCCGATGTTGCATGCTCTGGACGTTGCTTCCCCCGACGACGTGTCGGTGGGCCAGCGGGTACGGGTGGCGTGGGCCGAGGAGCGCACCGGCGCCATCACCGACTTCCACTTCGCACCGGAGACCGACGAGAGCGAGGCCTCGTCATGAGCGCCGACGACACAACCGATCGACCCATTTCCACGCTGCCTGGGGGCCTGTGGAGCCAGCCGGCCGTCGACACGTCGGCGATCGACGTGCTGGCCGACGCCGAGACGGTGGCCAGCATCCGCACGCCTGCTGCGCTGACCTACAGCTACACACCCGGCACCGCCCGATCGGCCTTTCTGCGGGGGATGGCCGAGAAGCGCCTGCTGGGGGAGCGGGACCCCGAGTCGGACACGGTGTACACACCGCCGACCGGTGTGATCCCCACCAACGGCCTGGCGGCCGCCGAGCGGGTGGAGCTGGCCCACAAGGGCACGGTGACGAGCTACTGCGTGGTGAACGTGCAGTTCAGCGGCGGCGATCACGAGCTGCCGTACGTGACCGCACTCGTGGTGCCGGACGGCTCGAGCGTGCCGCTGTACGGGCTGATCCAGGAGGTGCCCTTCGACCAGATCCACTCCGGTATGCGGGTGGAGGCGGTGTGGGTGGACGACGCCGACCTGACCACCAGCTTCGAGAACATCAAGTGGTGGAGACCCAACGGCGAAGAAGACGCCGACCCTGCCAGCTACGCCCAGTTCGTGTGAGGTGCTCATGACCCATTCAAACTTCTCAGCGGGCCAAGACGTTGCCATCGTCGGGTTCGCCCAAACCAAGCACGTGCGAGCGGCCGAGACGCTGAGCGAGATCGAGATGATCCAGCCGGTGATCGCCGAGGTGATGGAACAGGTGGGGCTCAAGCACAACGAGTTCGACTTCTACTGCTCCGGCTCGTCGGACTACCTGGCCGGGCAGGCGTTCAGCTTTGTGATGACGCTCGACGCCATCGGCGCCTGGCCGCCGGTGGCCGAAAGCCACGTGGAGATGGACGGCGCCTGGGCGCTGTACGAGGCGTACCTGAAGATCCGCTCGGGCCACGCCGATACCGCCCTGGTGTACGGCTACGGCAAGTCGAGCCCCGGCGACCTGCCCCGGGTGCTCAGCCGCATGTGCGAGCCCTATTACACCGCCCCGCTGTGGCCCACCTCGGTGGAGCTGGCCGCCCTCCAGGCCCGGGCCTGCATCGAGGCCGGCGTCACCTCCGAGGCCGAGATGGCCGAGGTGGCCGCCCGCGACCGTCGCAGCGCCCGGGACAACCCCAACGCCCAGCTGGCCTGGGACCGCAGCGCCGCCGAGCTGCTCACCGGGGACTACCTGGCCAACCCGCTGCGCCGCGACGACTGCGCCCCGATCACCGACGGGGGCGCCGCCATCGTGCTGGCATCGCCCGAACGGGCCACCGAGCTGTGCGCCCGGCCCGCCTGGATCACCGGGCTGGACCACCGCATCGACGCCCACTCGCTGTCGGTGCGCGACCTCACACGGGCCCCGTCGGCCCGCCTGGCAGCCGAGGGCGCCGGCGTTGGCGACGGCCCGATCGACGTGGCCGAGCTGCACACCTGCTTCACCCACCACGAGGCGATCCTGCGCAACGAGATGGGCCTGGCAGACGACGTGGTGATCAACCCGTCCGGTGGGCCGCTGGCCGCCAACCCGATGATGGCCGCTGGCATGATCCGCATCGGAGAGGTGGCCAACCGCATCTTCGACGGCACAGCCAACCGCGGCGTGGCGCACGCCACCGGCGGACACCTGATGCAACACAACCTGGTGGCGGTGCTCGACGCTGAGCGATCCAGTGCATCCGACCAACTATCTACATCCAACCAGCCGGAGGGCAGCCGATGAGTTCCAACCGCGTTGCCGTCGTCGGAACCGGACAGACCAAGTACGCCTCCACCCGGGGCGACGTGTCGTTGCCCGGGCTGCTGCGGGAGGCCGTGTATCGGGCGCTCGAGGACGCCCACATGACGATGGCCGACATCGACGCCGTCGTCGTCGGCAAGGCGCCCGACTTCTTTGAGGGCGTCATGGTGCCCGAGTACGCCCTGGCCGACGCCATCGGCGCGGTGGGCAAGCCGCTGTTGCGGGTGCACACCGCCGGGTCGGTGGGCGGCTCGACCGCCATCGTGGCGGCCAACCACATCGAATCGGGTGTGGCCCGCCGGGTGCTGACCGTGGCCTGGGAGATGCAGAGCTGCTCGGAGGCGATGTGGGCGCTGTCGTTTCAGATCCCGTTCCAGCAGCAGCTGGTGGCGGGTGCGGGCGGCTACTTCGCCCCCTACATCCGCAACTACATCGCCCGCTCCGGTGCGCCCGACGACATCGGCATCCAGGTGGCGGTGAAGGACCGGCTGAACGCGCTGCGCAACCCGTATGCGCACCTGCACGAGCCCGAGATCACCTACGAGTCGGTGCGCGAGTCGCTGATGCTGTGGGATCCGATCCGCTACTCGGAGACCTGCCCGTCGTCCGATGGTGCGTTTGTGATGGTGCTCGGCGACGAGGCGACCGCTGATGCGGCGGCCGCCGAGGGGCGCCAGCCGGCGTGGATCCAGGGCATGTCGATCCGTTCGGAGCCCGCCATGGCCGCCGGACGCGACCAGGTGAACCCGCAGGCCGGCCGCGACTGCGTGGCCGACGTGTATGCCCAGGCGGGGATCACCAATCCGATCGAGGAGATCGACGCGGTCGAGTGTTACGTGCCGTTCAGTTGGTATGAGCCGATGTGGATGGAGAACCTGGGCTTTGCTGAGGTGGGGGAGGGCTGGAAGCTGACCGAGTCGGGTGCCACCGGCCCCGACGGGAAGCTGCCGGTGAACATGTCCGGCGGCGTGCTGTCGTCCAACCCGATCGGTGCGTCGGGCATGATCCGCTTCGGTGAGGCGGCCATGCAGGTGCGGGGCCAGGCCGGCGACCACCAGGTGGACGGCGTGCGCCGTGCGCTGGGCCACGCCTACGGCGGCGCCACCCAGTTCTTTGCCATCTGGGTGGTCGGCACCGACAAACCCTGACAGAGTCGCTGCGGGGTCATCGGGCCTCCACTTGTCTCATCCGAGCCGTAGACTCTGATCCATGAGCAGGAACTATCAGCCTGGTGTTGCCACAAAGGTGACGTCCGCTCGCGAGCTTCTGGAGTGCCTCGGCGGAGTCGACCCAGGCCTCGACGATGGCACCCCGGCGCAAGCGCCGGTGCACCGAACCTTTGATGGCTCTGAAGCTGAAGTCCAGTTCCTGATCGACAATTACAAGCGCGAGTTCCCGGATACCCACCGGTCGGGCGCAGGCCTCCGGATCATCGCAACAGCCCCCCGGTTTCCCGACATCACCCGAGACGATTGGGACGAGCTGTTCACTGACCTCGAACCGCCGACTGAGGATGACGTCCCGTGGAAGTTCCCAACGCGCTCCCGATGAACATCCAACCGGCCCGAGATGTTTGAACCCGACCGCTGGGTCGAGCATCTGGACGCCCATCGGATCTCATACGTCTTGGTGGGTGGATACGGGGCCACGCGCAGAAGGCGACGCAGTCACGCCCGAAGTGCTCATCGAACGTGAGGTCACCACCTGGCAAACCAGCCTTGGCAGAATCGACGTCCTGGTCGGCATCCCGGACGCAGATGGGATGCCAGTCGGCTACGAAGCCCTTCAACAAGGGGCGATCGCGCTGCGACCGGCTGGGACTGACATCGACGTCGAGGTTGCCGACCTCGGCGACATCATCATTTCCAAGGAGTTCGCCGGTCGCTCGAAGGACACACAGGCTCTCCCCGAGCTTCGACGAATTGCTGGCCAAGCATCTGACCCCAGCCGACCAGATCGATGACCGAGGCGTTGGCCAAGATCCAGGATGCAGCCGAAGCGGACGAGCGGTCGATGTCAGCAAGGAGTCTCCTGAGTTGCTCGCCAGGGCCTGCCGCAAGGTCGATCCGTTCGGAGCCGGCGATGGCTGCCGGACGAGACCAGGTGGACCCGCAGGCCGGGCGTGACTGCGTGGCCGACGTGTACTCCCAGGCGGGGATCACCAACCCGATCGAGGAGATCGACGCGGTCGAGTGTTACGTGCCGTTCAGTTGGTATGAGCCGATGTGGATGGAGAACCTGGGCTTTGCTGAGGTGGGGGAGGGCTGGAAGCTGACCGAGTCGGGTGCCACCGGCCCGGACGGGAAGCTGCCGGTGAACATGTCCGGCGGGGTGTTGTCGTCCAACCTGATCGGTGCGTCGGGCATGATCCGCTTCGGTGAGGCGGCCATGCAGGTGCGGGGTCAGGCCGGTGACCATCAGGTTGACGGCGTGCGCCGTGCGCTGGGCCACGCCTACGGCGGTGCAGCGCAGTTTTTTGCGATCTGGGTGGTCGGCACCGACAAGCCGTAGGCGGCGCCGCGGCGCCGTTTCCCCCCAGCACGCCGAACTCGGGACGATCCTGCCGGTCCAGACCGGCACGATCGTCCCCGGTTGGCCAGCAGAGCTGCGGCAGCCTTGCGAGAAAGTTGATACAATTTACTCTCATGAGTATGGCGCAGAATGTTCGAGAGCATGTTGAGCGCAACCCTGTCCGGTGCTTCATCTCACCTGCGTCGATCCCGGGCTCTCGCCGCGCAGTGGAATGCGAAATGTCTCGTCTCGCCGCCGAAGGCGAGGTCGTGCGAGTCCGCAAGGGCCTCTATTGGAAAGGGCCCAAGACCCGGGCGGGCATGCCGCTGCCCCGCCCGCTCGAGGTTGCGTTGGAGATCGCTGGCCTCGGCTCGGGGCCCTCTGGAGTATCAGCTGTCCAGAGCCTCGGGCTGACCACACAGGTTCCCGCCATCGAACAGGTTGCGGTAGCGGGCAGGGTCCCAGCACCGATTGTTGGGGTGCGGTTCGCGTCCCGTTCAATCGAGCGCCGCATAGCAGGGCTGCACCCCGTGGAGGTCGCGTTGTTGGAGGTGCTTCGGGCTGGTCCGGGAGTCGTCGAAGCGCCGTGGATTGACGTGGCCGATGTGGCCGGTCGGTTGGCCAAGGGGGGAGCGATCCGCCCAGAGCTGCTCGCCCAACAGCTGGCCCGCGAGTACCACGTCGCAGCTCGGGATCGATTCGATGAACTCGGGCTCGATCAAGCTGTGAGCGCATGACCGAGCATGCCGAGTCCATTGGGCTCCCGATCGATTTCGCTGAATCGCAACCCGTCAGCATCCTCGTGCTTGAACCAATCCGGACGTTGGTCGACAAGCTCATGTTGCTCCATCACACAGCGACCGAAGGCGACGCACAACGCAATCTGTGACCGCCCGCCACTACTACGACGTCGACCGACTACTGCGAAACGATGACGTGGTCGCTCAGCTCTCGGAGCCTCCCGTCGACGTGCTCGCCCGCGAGGTCACCGAACACTCCCGAGCCGCCGGACTCCCCACCGTCGATCGGCCCAAAGGTGGGTTCGCCGCAAGCCCAGCTTGGGACGCCACCGCATCCACAGAAGCTGCCGATGCCTACCACGACATCGTGTTGGCGAATCTCGTGTGGGCTGGAGCGCCCCGATCCGACTTCGAGTCCTGTTGCGCTCGCGTGCACGAACTCGCTCACCTCCTGTAGGTGTCCGGCGAAATGGTGCGTTTGTGATGGTGCTCGGCGACGAGGCGACCGCGGATGCGGCGGCCGCCGAGGGGCGTCAGCCGGCGTGGATTCAGGGCATGTCGATCCGTTCGGAGCCCGCCATGGCCGCCGGACGAGACCAGGTGGACCCGCAGGCCGGGCGTGACTGCGTGGCCGACGTGTACTCCCAGGCGGGGATCACCAACCCGATCGAGGAGATCGACGCGGTCGAGTGTTACGTGCCGTTCAGTTGGTATGAGCCGATGTGGATGGAGAACCTGGGCTTTGCTGAGGTGGGGGAGGGCTGGAAGCTGACCGAGTCGGGTGCCACCGGCCCCGACGGGAAGCTGCCGGTGAACATGTCCGGCGGGGTGTTGTCGTCCAACCCGATCGGTGCGTCGGGCATGATCCGTTTCGGTGAGGCGGCGATGCAGGTGCGGGGCCAGGCCGGCGACCATCAGGTGGACGGCGTGCGCCGTGCGCTGGGCCACGCCTACGGCGGTGCCACCCAGTTCTTCGCCATCTGGGTGGTCGGCACCAACAAGCCCTGAGCGGGTCTCGGGGTCGGTTTGGGTCCGTCGAGCCGTCGAGCGAGAACTCGGTCGCACGGGCAAATGGGTCGACCTGCATGCCCGCAAACCCTGTACTTGTATGCTCGCAAATCCTGTACTCTGCTGTCCTCGTCTTGGTCGTGGGCCCGAGGGGAACCGGCAAGTCAACTTCGATGAGTGCGTTTGCCGACACCACGCTGGACCTCTCGGAGCCGGGCACCCGTCTGGCGGTCACCGAGGATCCCGACGGAAGTCTCGCAGCAGCAAGCGGGACTGTGCTGATCGACGAGTGGCAGGAAGCGCCCGAGGTGTTGGGGGCACTCAAACGGGCGGTCGACCGCGACCCATCGCAAACGGCCGGGCGGTTCATCGTCACCGGCTCGATCCGAGTGGCCCATCAAGCTGCCACTTGGCCGGGGACCGGCAGGCTCATCCGAGTCCGAATGTATGGATTGACCCAAGCAGAACTCCGCCACGATCCGAGATTGAACCCGATCGATGCTTGGTATTCGGCACCACAGCCCTCGCCTGTTCGGTCGGACTACACCCGCGGTGACTACCTCGAAGCCATGACCCAAGGCCGATTCCCAGCGGTGATAGGCCGCTCCGGGCGGGGACGCGACCGTTGGTACCAATCCTATGTTGAGCAACTCGTCGATCGAGATGCCGCTCAGATCAGCGATCGCACCGCTCGACCCGGAACGCTTCGCTCCGTACTTTCCTCGTGCGCCGTTCGCACCGGGCAGGAACTGAACAAGCAGGCGACTGCGGAGGATGCTGAAGTCGATTTTCGCACCGCCGATCGCGCGATTGGGCTCTTGGAAGACCTGCTGGTGATCGCTCGGGTTCCGGCCTGGCACTCGAAACGGCTGAAGCGGCTCACCCGCACTCCCAAAGTTCACCTCACCGACCCCGGTATGGCCGCGCACCTCCTCTCGGTCACAGCCGAACAGCTCGGACGCGAGCCTGGGCTGGTCGGGCAGATGTTCGAGACGTTCGTGGTGTCCGAACTGATCTCCCACATCGAGACAGCGGGGGAGCGAACGGAACTGTTTCACTTCAAGGACCGTGATGGTCGCGAGGTTGACGCCGTTCTTGAGCGGGCAGGACGGGTGGTTGGGATCGAGGTCAAGTCCTCGAGCAGCGTCGACAGAAAGGCCGCCCGTGGGCTGATCTGGCTCCGAGATCAACTCGGTCAGTCATTCCACCTCGGTGTGGTGTTGTACAGCGGGGCCAATCCGTTTCAACTCGACGACCGGATTTGGGCGCTTCCAATCAGCTCGCTCTGGCACGCCAGCCGAAGGGGCTGAGGCGGAGGGGTCACCGTGCGGGAAGTCCGCGGCACCGAGTCCGAACGCATCCAGCGCGAACGGCTGCTCGTTCCATCTACGAGCTTCGCTCCATCCCCGTCCGAAACGATCGCGTGCGGGTCGCGCAACTCAATCTTGAGCGGGCTCAGCTGAGAGTCGCTGACATGCAGGCCGGTGGCTTGCCCGGGTTTGAGGGTCTCCCCTTTCGTGCCACGTGGTGTCGCGTCTCCTTCGCTGCTGTCGACCTTCCGGTGAGCGATAGCTATCAGTTCACCGTCACTCACCGAGGGACAACGACCTTCTCGGCAGATCAGCTCGCGGCCGACGGAAACGCCGTCCTGCTCGCTTTGGGTTGACTGAGACGCAGGTCGCACCAGTGGCCCAGCTGGTTGAAGCTCAGGGCGGCTCGTCCCCAAAGGGTGCCCCACGGGCCCGATGGCGGCCGGGCAGACAACGAACCTTGTCTGCCGTCGGGCGGCCAGGTAGATTGTGGTGGTAATCCGGTCATCGTTCACGCAATGAAGTTGAGAGCGAAGTTCACCATCCTCTGATGAGGAAGTGATCACTCATGGCACACACAGACGAAGAAATCGATGCGGCCTCGCGTAGGTTCGAACAACTGGTCAACGACTTCGACCCTGCGGCGGCGGTAGTAGACAACATCGACGAGCTCAGCCAGGTCGCAGCAGCTTCCGAGGCTGTCCGCGCCGGCGAAGCCAAACTGCGCGAATCCGTTGCGATCGCTCGAGCGCGCGGCCGGTCGTGGAAGGAAATCGCCCTGGCTCTCGGCGTGACTCGACAGGCTGCTCGACAGCGATTTTCAGACAGGGCGAGCGCCTGATCCAGATCCGCGGCGCGGCCTCGACCGACATGACCGAGCTTGGACCAAGCCGGGCCGCAATCGCAATCGACCGGTCTGGCCCAGCGAAAGATTGCCCGCCTGCGACAGTTTTCCGAAGTGGAAAACTCAACGTTCTGGGAAACTCGTCTGAGTTGTCAGCAAACCTCTCGAAGCCCTGCCGGTGAGGTTCAGCCGCCGGTGACTGGCCAGCCGGAGGTGGGGGTGGGGGTGGCCGGGAGGTGTTGCGCATATGCTTGCAACATGGATGCGGCGGAAGTGCTCCATTTTGCTCGCAAAGACGCAGAGCTGACAGTTCGGGAGTTGGCAGAGCGTGCGGGGGTCGCCGCGTCGACGGTTTCGCGGATCGAGCGACGTCAGATGGACCCAACGGTCGGCATGCTCGCTCGGCTGATCGCTGCCGCTGGTCTCGAGCTTGAACTCAGATCTCTTCACACGTATCGAGGGAACTTTGGTGCGCTAGCGGACGCATTGGAAGTTGACCCAGATGGGACGACGCATCCGGACTGGACCCGGCTGCGAGCAGTCCTCGACTACCTCTACCTTCACCCCACGCTGACCCAAGCGGCGATAGCCGACAAGCCTGAGCCCTCGGGGTCCGAGTTGTTGGACAACCTTCTCGCTGGAATCGCCGAGAAGATCAGCGACGACGCCGGCCTGCCGCGCCCATCCTGGACCAAGGACGTCCCGGCGCTCACAGCGCCCTGGATCTCGCCGGGGACGCCCCGGATGCAGGCTGTGGACCGAAGTGAGACACCTCCTCAGTTGGCGGTCAGGGGTATCACGCTCGCGGCCAACAACCTGTGGCGTGACCGGAGGACCGAGGTTGCCTGAACGCGCGCTCACTGGTGCCCAGATTCGGCGCTACCTGGCTGAGGTTGCCGACACGCTGGATCCGGTTGGCCCTCAACACACACTGATCCTGGTGGGAGGGTCGTTGCTCGCTTGGCACGGACTTCGAAGCACCACTATCGATGTGGACAGTGTTCGACGGCTGGACGATGAGCTCAGCGCCGCTGTGGCATCGGTCGCGATGCGCCACGACCTCGCATCGCGATGGGTGAACTCCAACGCCCTGCCGTTCGCGCCGGCGACGTTGGTGGAGGCGGATTGCGAGGTGCTGGCCGACCATCCGCGTCTGAAGCTTCTTGGTGCGCCGTGGTCCCAGGTCTTCGTCATGAAGCTCTACGCAGGACGCACGCGAGACCGGCGGGACCTCCCAGAGATCTGGCCTCGGACGGGCTTCACGTCGGCCGGTGACGCAGCGAGGATGTTCCGTGAGGCCTTTCCGCACGCTCCAGACGATGAGTTCCTCAGCAACTACATCGAGACCGTCGTGGCTCAGGCGCCGGACGGCCCCCAAGCGATCGAGCACCGCTGCCACCCGGCCTTTGTCACCGGTTGGCGGCGGCCAGGAGGGCGTCGAGGATGAGGTCGAGGCCGAACTCGAACTCCGAGCGGAAGTCGTAGCCGGGCTGGAGCACGTAGTCGGCGGTCAACTCCGCCAGGTGCGGGTACGTTTTCGCCGGCATTCGTTCGATGATCGACTCGGCGAACTCCGTCATGTCGGCCCCGCCGGTGGCGGGGAGGTTCGCCTCCTGGAGGGCGAAGCCATACACGTAACTGTCGATGAGCGCATAGGCGTGAGCGGTCATCTCCAGCGAGAGCCCGCCCCGCCGCAGGCATCCAAGCACCGCATCGTGATGGCCGAGCGTGGCGGGGCCCGGGTTGGTGCGCGACTCCATCAGCGGCGCCGCCCACGGGTGGCATGCCAGGACGGCCCGGGCGGACAGGCAGCGCTGTCGGATCGCCGGTTTCCAGTCGAGGTCGACGGGGGGCGGATCGATCTCGGCGAAGACCAGGTCGATCATGCCGTCGAGGATGGCCTCCTTGCCGGCAACGTGGTGGTAGATCGACATCGGCCTGGTGGCGAGCGCATCCGCGAGTTTTCGAATGGTTAGCGCCTCGACGCCGATCTCGTCGGCGAGCGCCACTGCACCCTCCAGCACGCGCTCCGCGCTCAGCCGTTGTTTCCTAGGTGTCGCCCCAGCTGCTGCCATCGGCCTCCTCCAGATTTCCCGTTGCGCATGGTACTTAGTACGAGTACCGTACTCCACAACCGACTGGTACAAAGTACGAACATCGCGGAGGCGCGCCATGCGCACGACATCGAGCCACCTGACCAACTCCGGCTCGCAGCACAGCGTCGGGAGCGCCCGCATGCGGGCGGTCACCCAGGTCGAGTACGGATCGTCCGAGATCCTGGAACTCGTCACGATCGACCGGCCCACCATCGGTGACGATGAGGTGCTGATCGAGGTGAGGGCTGCCGGCCTGGACCGGGGCGTCTGGCACCTCGCCACCGGTCTGCCCTACCTCGCCCGCCTCATGGGCTACGGATTCCGGAAGCCGAAGCAGCCGGTGCCCGGCCTGGACGTGTCCGGTGTCGTGGCCGAGGTGGGCCGCGACGTCACCCGCTTTGCGGTCGGCGACGAGGTGTTCGGCATCGGCACGGGCACCTTCGCCCAGTTCGCCGCCGCCAAGGAATCGAAGCTGGTGCACAAGCCAGCCAACGTCACCTTCGAGCAGGCCGGCGTGGCCACGATCTCGGGCATTACCGCCCTGCAGGCGCTGACCACGGCCGGTCGGCTGACCTCAGGCCAGCACGTGCTGGTGATCGGCGCCTCCGGCGGGGTCGGGTCGTTCGCAGTTCAGCTGGCCAAGGCGCTGGGCGCCACGGTCACCGGCGTGGCCAGCACGGCCAAGCTGGACGCGGTGCGGGCGCTGGGCGCCGACCGCGTCATCGACTACACCGAGCGATCGATCGACGATGGCACCCAACGGTACGACCTGATCATCGACACCGGCGGCGCCAACCGACTCTCCCGGCTTCGGCGAGCGCTGACCCCCACGGGCACCCTGGTGATCGTCGGGGCCGAGACCGGGGGTCGCATCGCGGGCGGCATCGGGCGCCAGGTTCGCGCCATGATGCTGTCGCCCCTGGTCGGCCAGCGCCTGGGGGCCATGTTCAGCCACGAGACGCTGGAGAACATCGAGTCGCTGGCCGAGCATCTCGCCAGTGGCGCCGTGACGCCCGAGGTTGGGCAGCGCTTCGAACTGGACCAGGTGCCAGACGCCTTTGTGGCCATGGAGGAGGGAAGGCTCGTCGGCAAGGCCGCCATCAACGTCTCGGCCTGATCCCCCTGGGGTATCGCCAACCGTGCCACGCTCAGGTGCCGCTACCGTTCCCCGTCGTGGCCACTGACGACCCGTCCGCCGAGCAGCCCGCTGGCTCGTCCACCGCAGGGTCGCTGCTGAGGGTGCTGACCGCCCTTCCGAAGCGGAGCGACAACCTGGTGGCGGTCGTCAACGGTCTGTTCGGCGATGCACTCGACGACCGGGACTCGTCCTGGGCCACACCAATGACGATCCGTGCGCGCGACACGGTGCTGCCGCTCGACCGTGACTCGCTGCGCAACTCGCTGTCCACCGTCGACGTTGGCCCGCGCCTGTGTGT
This sequence comes from Candidatus Microthrix parvicella Bio17-1, assembly GCF_000299415.1. Classification (NCBI taxonomy): domain Bacteria; kingdom Bacillati; phylum Actinomycetota; class Acidimicrobiia; order Acidimicrobiales; family Microthrixaceae; genus Candidatus Neomicrothrix; species Candidatus Neomicrothrix parvicella. The sequence goes on along the minus strand of NZ_AMPG01000002.1, from coordinate 931,005 downwards.
GCTCGTTCATGGGCTGATGTCGACCGAGTCGATCTGGCGCTTCCCTGGCGACCGATCGACCACCTTCGGCACGCTGCTCGCCGACGACCACGACGTGACCGTGCTGTCGGTGCGCTACAACACCGGTCGCCACATCTCCGACAACGGGCGGGAGCTCGCCCAACTGCTCAGCCACCTCGTTTCGGCGTGGCCGGTGCGCGTCCGCGAGATCAACCTGATCGGCCACAGCATGGGCGGGCTCGTCATCCGATCTGCAGGTCACTACGCACGCCGCCAACGGACGCGCGGTCGACGGCTGCCGATCGGGCGGCGCTGGACCAGCAAGGTGCGTCGGGTGGTGCTGATCGGGGTGCCGAACACCGGCGCCGGTCTGGAAGCTGTCGTCCACTCCGCCAGCGCTGCCTTGTGGGCGCTGCCCATCCCCACCACACGACTCGTTGGCCTCGGGCTCGACCAGCGCAGCGCCGGCATCAAGGACCTTCGCTTTGGCGCCATCGTCGAAGAGGATTGGGCCGAGCGGGATCCCGGCGCCCGTCAACGCAACTTCCCACACCTGCCGGATCGGCTTCACCGAGCCAAGCATCTGGTGATTGGCGGCACGATCACCACCGACCCCGACCACCCGCTGGCCAAGATGCTCGGTGACGTGCTTGTCACCTCGCCGAGCGTCTCGGGTCGCTCCACCGACGGTGACCTCTTCCCGCATGCGACGACCCGGACGTTCCCGAAGATCACCCACAACACGTTGGCCCACCACCCCGACGTCTACCAGGCGATCACCGACTGGTGGTGAGCGGCATTCCAGCGTTCCGTAGTCGATCTCCTTCGATCAGACGTTGCGACGGTCAGCCGGCGCAGGCGCGGTACGCAACGCCTGCGGGCCACGACATCTGCGGGGAGTCGATGGGCTCCACGCCCTTGGCGTCGATCGTGCGCCCGGCGGTGAACCACGCGGCGGGGCCGTCGGCGATGCGGACCTGAAGTTCGATCTCACCGTCGCCGGGGTCGATGTCCTCGACAGCCTGGCAGTCGGTTACGCGATACCAGGCGGTGAGGTCGACACTCTGGTCCGGTTCGAGGCGGAGAGGGAACCGATCGGACGGGCTCTCGGTTGGCGCGAACTCCGATGAGGCGTTGGGCTCGGTCGTGTAACCCATCAGTTTGAGTCCCGGGCGAGGACGGGCGCCGTCGACCACCTCGATGGCGACGCGCGAATCGTTCATCACCTCGGAGGTGACGCCCACCGGCCCGGTACCGCCCCACGCCACCACGCTGGTGGACACCTGCGGAATCACCGTGCCCGACGTGGCCGCCCATGAGATCGCAGCGACCATCCCGAGGAACGCCACCCAGAGAATGGCCCGCCGCCACAGCGGGCCGGGAGGTGGAACCAACTCGTCGAGGAGGTGCTCGTCGATCGGTGGGTTGAGGGTTGCGGACTCGGGCACATTGTCATACTGTCCTATGACAATGGGACAGTCAAGCAGTGCCTCACTCGCTCCGTCGGTCGCTGACGTGCTCGTCAGCCGGTTCATCGAGCGGTCGCAACGCTTCCGGCGAGCGGGTGCCATCGTCGGCATCCTCGGAATGATCTGCTCTCTGATCGTGGTCGCCGCAGGGGGCGACGGGGGCATCGAATTGAACCTCACCTTGTTCGCCTCGATCGGGCTCGCCGGCTCGATCGGAGGGTCGGTCCTGGCCGAGGGGTTCCGGATGCGGCGCAGCGGTCCTCGGATCGTGTCGCTCGAGGTTCGCGACCCGGACGTCTATCGGGACCGGATTGCGGACCAGCGGGAGCGCGTTCTGCTGGTTTTGGCTGCTCTCGGTGTCGTTGGAGCAGTGATCACGGGCCAGCACTTCGTGCGGGTGATCGCTTTGGGGGTCGTGGTGGCGGTGCTTGCGCTGGTCCGTCCCTGGGTGATGCAGCGGATCGCTGTGCGATCGCGGCCCGTCGTGCCGGCCGAAGTGGCGGCAGCCGACGACGAAGTGCGACGGATGGCCTCATCGGCCGGGATCTCTCGGCCGATGGTGACCTTGGGCGCCCTCGTTGTCTCAGCGCAGTGGTATGCCGTGTTCTCGTCTGGAACGGTCTCCGACTCGTCGCCTGCGGTCGTGTCGTGGCTTGCGTTGCTGGGATCGATCGTGCTCTTCCTCACGGCGTGCCGATGGTGGTGGACGAATCGGTCGTTTGGCCTGTCCCAACCGCAGCTTCAAGCGGCCGGCGGGTCACACTCGCACCTGGGCGGGTGGGTCCTGGGCATCGTGGCGGTCCTCGTCGTGATGATGGCGCTGCTGGTCCTGGCCCGGAGCATGGGCTGACCGTGCTGCTCCGCGTCGATGCCGACCTGCCGCTGCCGGTGTACGAGCAGATCCGCGTCCAGGTGGCTCGTCTGGCGGTGAGCGGCCAGACCGCCGCCGGCACCAGGCTGCCGACCATCCGCCAGCTGGCATCGGATCTGGGGCTCTCGAAGGGCACGGTCGAGCGGGCCTACGAGCTACTGGAGGGCGATGGGGTGGTGGAGCGCCGCGGGCGGGCCGGGACGTTCCTGCGCGTCCGCCCGACGAGCGGTGTCGGAGCGCACGACCTCACCGAGCTTGATGAGGCGGCTGACGCGCTCGCCGTCATCGTCCGTCAACTCGGCGTCGAGGAAACTGCCGCTCACGACGCGCTGGCCAGGGCCTTCGACCGCCTGCGGTGAGCACCCGGTCTCCGTCACGAATACATCATCGATCGGCGTGTAGCCGTCTTCGCCGCCGGGCTGCTGACCCTCGAGCGCCATGGTGTGGTCGACAGCGGCGACCTCCGAGGCGGCTTGGGCCGAGCCTGCTCCCGCACCGTGACGATGACAGCGAGCGCCGCCGAAGGCACCCCCCGACGCGTGCGAGCGTTCGGATGATCGGCTCGTGGCGACGCACCGCACCCCCGATGGTGTGACCCATGGTCATGGTGGCCGTCGGTCGGGCACGTACCGGATGACCCTCATCCTTGACGCCGGAGCGTTCGTCGCGCTCGAGCGCAACGACCGGGCGATGTGGCGACGGTTCAAGGCCGCACCACTTGCGGGAGTGCCGCCGCGGACCCACGGTGGCGTGATCGCTCAGGTTTGGCGTGGGGGTGCAGGCCGTCAAGCGCCACTCTCGCTGGCTCTGATCAGATCATCACTTCGGATCCGGGCGACATCGCAGCGCTCGTTGACGCCGCCGAACTGCGAAGCGACGTCGTCGCTTCCTGACCGGGACCAGGCCAATCGGGGGCAGCCGGCCATCGGAGGCTCTCCGAGCCCGTTGTCCCAGGGTGTCACCGGGTGGCGGCGCCGCTGGCAGCCTGGCGCCGTTCGAGACGGATGGCGTAGATGCCGCTGGTGACGATCACCGCGCATCCGGCGAGGGTGAGCGCATCGGGGATCTCGGCGAAGACGAGGTAGCCCAAGACGACGGCGCCGAGCAGCGTCGTGTAGCGGAAGGGCGCCGAGACGCTCAGGTCGCCCACGCGCACGGTCTGGATCGTGAAGACGTAGCCCACGGTGAGGCTCAGGCACGCCAGGACGACGAGGAGCGCGGCGCGTGGCGTGACGGTGTTCCAACCGGTGAAGACCGAGATGGCACCGGTGAGGATTGTGAGCCCAACCGCAGTGATCAGGGCGACCGAAACGGCCGGGATCGCCTTGGGGACGAGTCGGGTTGCGAACTCGCGCACGGTCATGAACCCGGCGCCGGCGACGACGACCAGCGACCACAGCGAGAAGCCGTCGGTCGCCGGCTGCACCACCAGAAGGACCCCGGCGAATCCGGCGAGGACCGTGGCGTATTGGCGTCCCGTGACGGGCTCACCCAGTGCGAGCGCCGCCGTGAGGGTGACGGCGAACGGGACGAGCAGCAGGATCGTCTGCGCGTTGGCGAAGTCGAGGTTGATGAGCGCTGCGAAGAACAGCGCCGTTCCCGCCAGCTCGGCGGCCACTCGGCCGACGAGGGGTCGCGTGAACTGCTGCCGGGTGACACGGACGCCCCGGCGGCGGGTGATCGTAGCGAAGATCGCCGTCATCGCAATCCCGCGGAGACAGAGGGCCTGGTAGACGTCGAGCCCCTCCTCGGTAGCGGCCCGAACAAGTGCGTCGTTGGTGACGTAACCGACCGAGCCGACGATCATGTAGAGGGCGCCGAGCGAGTTGGGTGACAGCCCGGCGAAGCGGGCGCCGGCGGTCGAACGGGCGGACACGGCGCCGACGGTAACGGCCCGCCTCCGGCCTCGCCGCTTCACGATGGCCCCACATGGACCGCCGCCTCGGGTGCGGCGCTTCGAGTTAACTGAGAATCCGAGATCAACAACCAGTGGGGGACCGATGGCCGAGCGAGTGACCTGGGGAACGATCGAAGACCAGACGATCACGTTTCCGATGAACGTCGACGACTTCAACGCCGCCACGATGGGCTTCAGCGTGCCCGCAGCGGCGGCGGCCGCACTCTTGCCCGGCGACGGCTTCGAGATCATCGAGATCGGGCCGGGCGTCGCCCAGTTCATCATCAGCCTCTGCGACTACCGCGACAACCCGTGGGGTGACTACAACGAGGTCAACCTTGGGTTTCTGGCCCGGCCGGCGGGGGCGGGCGACGACGTGATCGGCTCGTTCATCTACCGCATGCCGGTGGACCAGCAATTCACCTGCGAGGCCGGAAATCTGGTGATGGGCTTCCCCAAGGTCGTCACCCGGATCGACGCCGACTACACCGACGCGCAGGTGACCTTTCAGCTGTTCGACGGCGGCGAGCTTGCGTTGAGCGTGACCGTTCCCCGCGTCCGGACCGACGACGACGCCGTCCGGATCGAGACGACCAGCTACTCCTACTTGAACGGCGTCCCCCACGGGACGCCGCTGGCGATGGACATGTCGGCGGCGGTCGTCGAACCCGGCGACGTGCACCTGACGATCGGCAGCGGGCCGATCGCCGATGAGCTGACGTCGCTCGGGATGCCCGCCGAGCCGGACTTTTGCAGTTGGGGTGAACATCTGACCGCGACGTTCCAGCTGGGGGCACCGCTGTGAGCGCCGCGACGAACCACCTCGAGGGACGCACCGTGATCGTCACCGGCGCAGCGGGCGGTTTCGGGCGCCTGCTCGCCGAGAAGGCCTCGGCGCTCGGCGCCAACGTCGGTGCGTGTGACATCGACGCCGACGCGCTGGCGGACCTGGCCGGCGAGCGGGTGGAGATCGGCACGGTGGACGTGACCGACCTGGCGGCGATGCGGGCGTTCGCCGACCGGGTTGTCGCCCGCTTCGGTGCCATCGACGTGATGATCAACAACGCCGGGGTGATGCCCCTGGCGTTCTACGCCGACCACGAGGCCGCCGCCGACGCATGGGACCGCTGCATCGACATCAACATCAAGGGCGTCCTGCACGGCATCATCGCCGTGCACGACCAGATGATCAGCCAGGGCCGAGGCCAGGTCGTGAACATCTCGTCGGTGTACGGCAACGCACCGGTCGGCGGCGCCGCCGTCTACGGCGCGACCAAGGCGGCGGTCAACGTGCTGTCCGAATCGTTGCGCCAGGAGTCGCTCGGCAAGATCAAGGTGACCACGGTGCGCCCAACCGGCGTGCCCGGCACCGGACTGGCCGGCGGGATCATCAACGTCGAGGCGGTCAACCCGGTGCTCGGCGCCAACAAGGACCAGTTCTACGACAAGCTCGCCCAGGTGTTCTCCGAGAACCCGCCGGCCCGCCTCACCGACGAGGACAGCATCGAGCTGGCCGCCCTGGCGCCGGGCCAGATCGCCGACCAGGTGATCCACGCCATCAACCAGCCTTGGGGTGTCAGCATCGCTGACATCACCGTCAGGGCGAGCAACGACGACTACATCGTCTGACCGTGACCAGAATCGCTGCTGGCGGCTGAGCCACGGTCGATCAGGCGCGCACGGACAAAGTTGAACGCCCCGCCGAGCAGAAACAGGGCGCTGCCCACGACGTACTGGGTGGCGAGGAAGGCATCGACGGTTCGCGTGTCGGCGGCGCTCTGCAGGCTGAAGAGATAGGGGATGGATGCGACGAGGAACAGCACCGATCCCGTCACGAAGGTGATGGCGGTGAGGTTCATGTACTGGAGAATGCGCAGGTCCCGGGCCTGGATGATCTGCAGCACGTTGATGACCGCTCCGCAGACGAACAGCAGGCTGCCGACGATGAAGCACACGGCGCCGGCGGTGAACATCCCGACCGATGACAGGAAGAAGATGCTGCCGACGGCGAACAATACGCTGCCCGCCACGTAGCTGGCCGCAGCCCATGCCTCGATGCGGTCCCAGATCGTCGGCGTCCCCTTGAGTGATTCCCGATGCCGGATCACCTCGAGCAGGTCGTGGCCCGTAACAGCGAGGTACATCAGCGAGGCGACGAAGAAGACCCACGCGCCGCGGTTGGCCCGGCTCTCGAAGGCCGGGAAGAACAGCACACTGCCCCAGACGAACATCACCCCGCCGACGAGGTAGACCCCGGTGTTGATCGCCTCCCACCTCCGGTTGTCGCGGTCGCTTGCGTGGGGGTTGAGGACGGCATGCTGCCTCGGACGGTTGACGAACATGTGGGGCACGGCGGTCACCTTCCGGCGCCGTCCGAACCCACGGCAGGCGCTGCGCTTGGATCCTAGGTCTTGACCGCCGGGACACCACCCAGGAGCGTGGGTCGGTGACCGATAGATGGGTGCCGAACTCGCATCGAATGGTCGACCCGATGATTCCTGGTGGGTCCCAGACCACGCTGGTCTACCTGCCTTCGTAGAAACTGTCGACCTGGTACCGGGTCCCAGGCTTGCTCTTCTCCCAGCAGCTCGCGTAATGCATTCCGAGGTTGTGCGCCGGAGCCAGATCGGCCCAGCCCCCAGCCCTCAGCCCTCGCGCCGGTACGACCAGAACGTCGAGGTCGCTCAACGACTCGAACGTGGAGTCGACGGGGGATGCTAGCCCCGCGTCGGCACTCTGGTCGTTGAACGCGGTGGTGTACGCCTGCGGTGTTCGGTTGCGATCAGGGGGTGTGACACTCTTGATGACCCTGACCGCTGCCGGTGCGGCTGAGATTCTTGGTTGAGCAGACTTTGCCGTTGAAGTATCTAATATAGAAGTTAGGGAATTCGCCAGAAGTTGGAAACATATAGGTGTAGGATGAATCTTGGGGGTATAGGTAGCCCGTCCATTTGCGGGTCTTGCCGCCGTATTTGCCAGAGCATGTGACTTTTGTATTACCGTTTGTAAGTTGTTTGTCAAAGCAGTAAGTATCCCTGACGCCTTGCTGGCTAAGAGTCCAGGTTATGTCGCTCGTTGTTGGGTGGCAGCCTGCCGCCAGCACCAACGTCATCGCTGCGACAATGGCCACGCCGGTTCGTTTAATATTCATGAACAAAAGCCTTTCTGAATCGTGAAGGTTGAATCCCGAAGTATACCGGTCTGGGTGTCGCCGCTCTACCGGTGCTGAGAGCCACTGTTCCTTGGTCACTTCCGGCACGGGGTCACCGACACCCGCAGGGACTGTTGCATGCGGGCTTTGAGCCGTCTGCCAAGACCGACTTCCAGGATCGGCAGCTGGCGCTCTCGATCCGCACATATCGCCGCCACGTATCTGCGGTAGCTAGTCCGCTTGCAGCGCACTACTTCGGCCCTTCCTGAACGCCGCACAATCCCGGAGATGCAACCGAAAGCGTCGAATACACGGCGCATCTTGGCTTCTTCAGGCGGATCGAAGTGAGTGTCACTCCAATCTGGTCCGGTCGCAGGGGCCCGGCTCACTCTCGATTGACGCGTGGAGGCCGTCGATGATGACAGCTTGGCCGGTCGGTTCGTAAAGGAATTCGTCCGCGTCCGCGAGGTACCCGCCTGCCGGGTACAGCAGCGTGTTCGGGGTGGGTGTCGGTGCGGTCTTGGTGGCTGTCATAGAAAGGTTGCTCGGGTGCTTGGGCGGAGCTTCATTGAATGGATCACTCGGTCTGAAGTATGGGCCGGAACGTAGACACCTTCCAGTACCTGACCATCACGGGCAGACCTACAACCAAGAAGGGGCGACTGGGATGTAGCCGTCTTGCTGAGTTGGCGGCGGCCGGTCTTGGTAGCGCGAATAGAACGGTTTTGCTGGGAGGCTCTGGCCGCGGTCGGTGCACCGCGAATTCGGACCAAAGGTGGGTAGTGACGCAGCCGCAGGCGGATTGTCAGCCGCGTTCGGGCCTGTCTCAACCGTGTGCCCGTCGAGTGACCCCCGAGTGTCCAAGACGGTGGCACCGGCATTCGGTGAGACGTTGATTGCGGACACAAGTTGTGAACGCCCGCCGGCGCCCTTCTGCTCGGCTTCGCCGGGGCCTCTCATATACGGTGGTTTGTGAGACTGCACAAGGCCCGGCCGTTCCGCCCAACTGCGGCGCCACGGAACCGGCGCATTCGCCCGGCTGTTGACCTGGACTATGCAGAGCTCGGCTAGCGATTTCATCGCCGCCATCTCCGAGAGGGGGAACGTTCCTGGTTCTAATCAACGACCATTGTTGCTTCGACGCATGGCCGTTAGTGTCGAACACGTGTCACCAGGACGAAGGATGCCCATCATGTCGACGATTCCCACCATTTCACGCCGAAGCCTCACCTCGGTTGTCGCCCTGGTCGGACTCGCAGCCAGCAGCTTCGGTTGCGCATGCGCTGCCCCGACGCCAACCGGCCCGCCAGCTGCGTTCAAACTGTTCAACCAGCTCCGCACTGACCACTGCACCAGCCTGGGCGAACTGTCCGACGCGGTCCAAGCCACTCGGGGCCCGTCAGCCAACGAGGTCACCATGAAGCTCCGCTCGGGCGACCTTCTGATTCTCAACACCAAGAAGAAGGTTGTCTACCCCGTTGGCGGACCTACCAAGGTGTTGAAGCCATACAGCTACTCATTTAACTGCGATCCGGACATCTTCCAGGGAACCCTGGACCACTGATCCGCTGGGCCAGGATTGGAGCGGATGAGCTGAGCCCTTTCGACTGGCGCACGACAAACTGGTCAAGAGTGGGTGGGCAGGTTCTAACGGTCAGTGCGGGCGCGGGCGCGGGCGCCGGCGTAGCGCTCATCGCTCCGAGCCTCCTCCCCTTGAGCATCTCAAATACGCCGTATTTGAGGCGGCCGGGTTCGGGCCGGTGAGCGTTATGCGGCGCCCTCACTTGACCGGCGGCGACCGACTTCGCCGTATACCGAGTGGCCGCTCGCTTGGTTGGAGTCGCAATGATCGAGTGGCTCGGAACCAGGCTCGAACCGTCAGGAACACCCGACTCTTGCCAACACCCATCGAATGTAGCAACATTGCTACATTCGATGAGGAGGCACACCATGCCCACGAAGCAGCTCACCAGCCGAGAATTCAACCGGAACACCGGCAACGCATAAACCGCAGCCAACAATGGACCGGTCTACATCACCGACCGGGGCAAACCCTCCTACGTACTGCTCACCTTCGCCGACTACCAACGGCTCGCAGCCAACCGACCGAGCATCATCGAACTCCTCGCCGAGCCATCTGGGGCCGAAGAAATCGGCTTTCACACCCCAGCCTCCTCCGAGATCGCCACACCCGCCGAGTTCGACTGATGTTCGTCCTGGACACACACGTCGTCTCCGAACTCCGGAAAGCGGCAAGTGGCCGTGCCAACAAGGGCGTCACGGATTGGGCAAAGAGCGTGCCCGCAACACTGATGTTCCTCTCAGTCATCTCACTTCACGAACTCGAACACGGAATCCTGCTCGCCGAACGCAGCGACCCACCGAAGGGAGCCATCCTCCGAACCTGGCTCGACTCCAGCGTCATGCCCGCCTTCGAAGATCGACTCCTGCCAGTCAATGCCGAGATCGCCCGCCAAGCAGCGGCGATGCACGTACCCAACCCCGCTCCCTTTCGAGACGCACTCATCGCCGCCACCGCCCTCCACCACGACATGACCGTGATCACCCGTAACACCAGCGACTTCGACCGCTTCGACAAACTCACCGTCACAAACCCGTGGACCTAAGCGAGCCCGACATGGCACCGCTCCCCAAAGTTCAACGAGAATGGGCGCACCAGACCTGCACATATCCCGCCACAGCATCCCTGCCCCGGAGTGCGGGAACAGCGCCCTGTAACGGCCCCAGTCGCACGCTGCATAGTCCCGGCCAACAGCCAGCCTGAATGTCCCGGACTCGTGACCGAGATTGGTCCGAGCGGCCGGCGCCTCAGATGAACACCGCACGGCGGAAACGTAGGGCGACCCGCGCAACCGGCCGAGGATGCACCACCATGGCTGCACTTCCCGCTACGCGGCTGGTCCGCCCAGTCTAGGTTGCAGTATCGAACCCAACCCGCGAACACGAGGAGCGCCAGGTGAGCAACGATGCGCCCAGGATCGACGGGCTGACACACACGATCATCCGCCCGGGTGGCGACAACGACGTGCCCTGGATTGCGGTGCGCAGCCAGCGCAACCCCGACGGCACCGAGTCGCACGTATGGGAGCGATGGGTGGCGTTCTCGGTGGAACCGCTGTACCTCGCGCTGTTCGCCAGGTGGGATCCGGGCATGATCGTGCGCCGTCACGGGCACCACAGCCCGCACACGCTCACCGTGCTGGCGGGCGAGTTGACCTGCGACGACGAGCTGTGCGGCGTGGGCACGCATCTCGAGCTTCCCTACGGCGCCGCCTTCGGGCCCTTCGTCGCTGGGCACGCCGGCGTCGAGCTGTACGAGGTGATGATGGGCGATCCCCGCTCGTGGAGCGACGAGCCCGAGGCAATGCGCCGGATCCTGGCGGAGCGGCGGGTCGAGCAGCTGCCCGACCCGCCCATCGAGCTGCCTGCCGGGCTCGATGACCTTCGGGGCGTCTTCAGCGTTGGAGGTTCCGGGTAGGGGTAGCCGGCCGCTCACGGCCGCCGTCGATCCTTGTGTTCGCGGGCCCGAGAGGAGGTTGACACCGCAGACCTCGGTTCCTCGGATCTTCAAGCCACCTGGCCAACGCTGAGCTGTTGGCCTCCTCGAACACCAGCTGATCGAGCGGTGTCAATCGTCGCGCCGACGCCACGACGCGCGGAGGTGCTCGCGGTTGACGGTGGCGATGGCGGTGAGCGGGACCGAAGCCGGACACACCTCGGCGCACTCGCCGTGGGTGGAGCACGGGCCGAACTCGGCGTCGAGCAGGTCGACGGTGGCTCGAGCGCGTCGACCGCGTTCGGCCGAGCCGCGCCCGGAGATGGCGAGATGGGCCAGCTTGGCTCCGGCGACGAGATGGGCCGCCCCACTTGGGCAGGCGACCACGCACGCCCCGCAGCCGATGCACGCAGCAAAGTCGAGCGCCCGCTCGGCCGCCTCGTGCGTGGTCGGGGACGCGTCCGCGTCCGGCGCGGTGCCGGCGTCGACGCTGACGTAGCCGCCGGCTGCCAGCAGGCGGTCGAGGGCCACCCGGTCGACCACCAGGTCGCGAACGACCGGGAACGACCCGGCGCGGAACGGCTCCAGCGTGACGGTGGCGCCGTCGGCGAAGCTGCGGACGTGCTGGTTGCAGGTGGCGACGTTGGCGACCGGGCCGTGCGGCACGCCGTCGATCGTGATGCCGCACGCACCACAGATGCCCTCTCGACAGTCCGAATCGAACGCAATCGGGTCGACCCCACGCTCGGCCAGGGTTTCGTTGAGCCGGTCGAGCAGTTCGAGCACCGTCATGTCCGGTGCGGCATCGGGGACGGGGTACTCCTCGAACGCCCCGGGCTGGTCGGCCCTGCGCTGGCGCCACACTCGCAGCAGCAGCTTCATGCGTAGCTCCTGGTCTGGAGGTGGACATGGCGGTAGTCGAGCGGCTCGCGATGGCGGACGGGCGGCTGGGCGGCGCGGTGCTCCCACGCCGACACGAACCGCCACTCGTCGTCGTTGCGGAGGGCCTCGCCGCCCGCCGTCTGGTGCTCGATGCGGAAGTGGGCACCGCACGACTCGTCCCGGTCGAGCGCGTCGATACACATCAGCTCGGCCAGTTCGAGGAGATCGGCTACGCGTCCGGCCTGCTCCAACTGCTGGTTGAATTCACCGGGCGTTCCGACCACCTTGAGATCCCTCCAGAACTGCTCGCACAGCTCGCCGATGGCGACGATGCCGGCCCTCAGCCCCTCGGCCGACCTGCTCACCCCGCAGTGCGTGTACATCAGCGCCCCGAGCTGGCGATGGAACCAGCTGGGCGGGTGCGTGCCGTCGATGGCGCACAGCCGTTCGACGCCGGCGCGGACCTCGTCGACGACCGCTCGAACCGCCGGAGCGTCCGGAGCGAGTGCGGGGGTGCCGAGCAGAGGAGCGAGGTGATCGGGCACGGAGTAGGGGAGGGTGAACCAGCCGTCGACCGACGCCGACAACAGTGAGTTGGCGCCCAGGCGGTTGGCGCCGTGGTAGTTGTTGCCCACCTCGCCGCCGACGAACAGGCCGGGGATCGAGGTGCGCTGGTCGTAGTCGGTCCACAGCCCGCCCATCGAGAAGTGCGCGCCGGGGGCGATGCGCATGGGCACCGTGTACGGATCTTCGTCGGTGGATTCCCGATAGAGCTCAAACAGGTTGCCGTAGCGCTCGGCGATGACGTCGCGGCCCAGCCGATCGAGGGGATCACGAAAGTCGAGGTAGACGCTGTTGTTCAGCGGGCCGACGCCGTGGCCGGCGTCGATCTGCTCGCGAGCGGCCCGCGACGAGATGTCGCGCGGCGCCAGGTTGCCGTAGCTGGGGTACTTGCGCTCCAGGTAGTAGTCGCGATCGGCCTCGGGGATGTCGTTGGGTGGGCGGTCGTCGGCCGCCAGCTTGGGCACCCACACCCGGCCGTCGTTGCGCAGCGACTCGCTCATCAGCGTCGTCTTGGTCTGCCATGGGGCGTTCACCGGCAGCGCGGTCGGATGGAACTGCATGAAGCTGGGCGAGGCGAAGTAGGCGCCGCGCTTGTGGGCCCGCCAGGCCGCCGTCGGGTTGGAGTTCTTGGCGAGCGTTGAGTGGTAATAGACGTTGCCGTAGCCGCCGGTGCAGAGGACCACCGCATGACCGGTCACCGCCCGCACCTCGCCGGACACGAGGTCCCTGACGACGACGCCCTGGGCGCGGCCGTCGACCACGACCAGGTCGAGCATCTCGTGGCGGGTGTGCAACGTCACGTTGCCGCACGCCACCTGTCGCAGCAGCGCCTGGGATGCCGCCACCTGCAGCTGCTGGCCGGTCTGGCCGCGGGCGTAATAGGTGCGGCTGACCTGCACACCGCCGAACGAGCGGGTGCGCAGCGACCCTCCGTACTCGCGGGCGAACGGCGCCCCGATGGCGTCGAGGTGGTCGATCACCCGGCCCGACTCCTCGGCCAGGCGGTACACGTCGGCCTCGCGCCCGCGGAAGTCGCCACCCTTCACGGTGTCGAGCACCATCCGCTCGACGCTGTCGTTGTCCACCTTGCGGGCGCGGGCGGCGTTGATGCCGCCCTGGGCGGCGACCGAATGGGCGCGTCGCGGCGAATCGTGGAAGGTGAAGCACTCGACCTGATAGCCGAGTTCGCCGAGCGCAGCCGCGGCCCCGGCACCGGCCAGGCCGGTGCCGACCACGATCACCTTGAACTTGGGACGGTTGGCGGGGCTGACCAGCCGGTAGCCGAGCCGGCGATCGGCCCACAGCCGGGCGGGATCGTCGCCGGTCGGCGCCCGGCCGTCGAGGTCTTCGCCGAGGTGGCGTAGACCATCGAGGTCGGGTGCGAACGTCTCGCTCGTTTCGGACATCAGCTGATCACCCCGACCATGACGGCCAGCGGGATCGAGATGTTGCCGACCATGACCACTGCGGCCAGCACGGTGCCGACGATCCACCCAACGCGCCTGCTGCGACCGGCGGTTACACCGAGGTCGTTGATGGCCGCCCACGCGCCGTGCATCAGGTGTGCGCCCAGGAACACCATGGCGATGATGTAGAACACCGCAACCGCCGGCCGCTGAAAGCCGGCGACGAGGTTCTCGTACGCGAAGTAGCGGGTGTCGCCCCCGATGGTTTCGGGGTGCCGGAACCCACCGGCGCCGGTGGTGCCGACGGTCAGGTCGAGGACGTGAAACACGATGAACGCACCGATCACGATGCCGCTGGTCGGCATGGTGCGCGACGTGAACGAGCGCCACCACACCACCCGGTGACCTCGGCTGGTTCGCATCGCTCCGGCGGCCCTCGCCCGTCGGGTGAGCATCCACGCTGCGCCGATGTGGCCGACGAGACACACGATCAGAACCACCCGGAGGGCCCACAGCACCGATTCCTGGGGCAGCAGCGGCACCAGAAGCTCACGTAGGAACCCGGCGTAGTCGTTCATCGAGTCCGCCCCGAGGTACACCTTGAGGTTGCCGATCATGTGAACCGCGACGTAGCCGATGAAGACGATGCCGGTGACCGCCATGGTCATCTTGAGTCGTGCGTTCGACAGCCTCGGGCGGAACACCGCCACGACGGCGGGACGCGCTGGCGGCCCTACCATCTTGGCCCCCCACAGGTGGGTAACCCGCGCACTGCGAACATGATTCGTCCTCCGTGGTCACAAGGCGCAATCTGGCTTCGGAGCAACGCGGGTGGGAGCAGACTCGATCTTGCTTCGGGCGACAGTACACGAGGCCGAACCGGCGGTTACCTCCCGTTGCGCTCCCGGTGCTTGCACCCGGGCCAACAGCACGGGCGCCGCTTGCCTTCCTCCAACTCCTCGTTGGTCCGACGAATTCGACGTGCGCGTGTGGTGTCCTGTTTGGCGTCTTCGACCCAGCAGATGAACTCGTTGCGGGCAAGGGGCGTGATGTCGTGCCAAGCGACGAGCGCGGTGTTGTTCGCCCGTAAGGCGTCGCGTAGGTCCACCGGAAGCTGGTGGACCACGCCTCCGGGTACCTCCTCGTCGTTCATGGCTCCCACGGTAGCGACCTGCGGCCTTCAAACCCGGGCGAAACGCAGTTCCAGAGAGACCCGCGTTTGATCCGGCTCGAAGTTCCGGCCGCCGCCGTGGATGAGATATGGGGAGAAGATGAGAGCCTCGCCCGGCCCGGGGTTTGGTCGAATTGGGCGGAGTGGACGTGTGGCGCCGGTAACGGCGGGAACCGAGAACTGCACCCCATCAACCTGGGTGCCGGCGACGGTGCGTTCGGTCTCTGACTCGGGCCAAAGGTGGCTGCCCGGCACGAGCGGAAGCGACGACCGCGAGGTGCTCCCCACCAGCGGGATGTAGAGCGTGATGCTGTCCTTCAAACGATCAAGCCATGAGTCGCGGTGCAGCGGATTGCTGTCGCGAGAGCCAGGTCGAACCATGCGAACCCCGAACACCTGCGGGATTTCCGAGTTGGCCATCACTTCAACCTGAATTGCGAGAAGCGAGGAGAGGCGGGCCTCAATCAACCCGATGTCGATGGGGAACTGGTCGATCCCGAAATAGAAGCTGCGCAGTCGGGATATCTCCAGGTGTTGCTCGCTGGTGGTGACAATCGTGTGGTACCGGTCCAGGCTGAATCCGGGAGGTACGTCATGGCCGAACCTCCTGAGATCCGCAACGATGAGTTCTGTCGTCCCTGCCAGCAGTTTCGCATCCTCCTCAGCCGTCACGATCTTCTCGACGGTGTAGCCGTCGGCGCGCCAACCGGACCCGGCAGTGAGGTCGTCCTCGTGATCGAGGAGCACCTCGTCGTCGCCGAACTCGACGGCGCCATCGATGACGTACTCCAGAAGGTCGTCGCCAATCGGAACCTCAAACCGGCGGGATTCGCCCCGTTCCAGGTGGGACGTTGCTCGATCGGACTGAGAACCCATGATTCGATGATACGGCGGCCTCGGAGCCAAACCCCTGCCCCGGGTAGAGTTCGGCCGCCCACAGGCAGCCGTGGATCGGGCTGGACGCGTCGGCGCACTTGAAGGAGACCGTGTGGTGCCAGGGGAGATACAGCCTGAGGCGGTGACCGTGGTGGTGCCCACGCTGAACTCGGGGCCGTGGATCGAGGGCTTCGTCGACGTGTTGATCGCGCTGCTCCCCGGCTCGCCGATCGTGTTGGTCGACGATTGCAGCGGTGAGGAAACACTGCGGGTGTTGCGGAGGTTGGCTGCCCAACGTGAGGTCCTGACCGTGATCGAAAACCCGGAGCAGGTGGGCCAGGTGCAGGCGACCCTGGCAGGATGCCGGATCGCAACGACCGAGTGGATCGTCACGGTGGACGACGACTGGCGGCTGACGAGCGAGATCCTGGGCAAGCTGCGGGACCTTGGCGAGCACCACGATGCGGTCTACGGACATGCTCGTCGACACTCGTCGCTGGGCAATATCGGACTGTCGCGGGTTGCACGGCAACTCGGTCCGCTGTTCGGGGTGCCACGATCGGTGTGTGAAGCCAGCTCAACTCGGCTGTTCAGGCGGGAGTTGCTGGATCCGGCTGCCGATTCCCCCATCGATATGCAACTGTTTTTCACCGCGCAGCGCGTCGCGTCGTGCGACCTCGATCTCGAGATGATCGATGGGGCGCAACGCCGCACCAGCCTGGGCTCCCGGTTGGGGATGGCCGCCTCCTACTTCAAAAATCGGATACCTCGGCGGGCACCATGGCGATAGCGCGAGCGAGGGTGTACCACTCGGTGCCGTTTGACGTTCGCAACCTGGTGACGTCCTCGGTGGCAACGCTGCGGTCTCAAGGTCCGCCCGATGACCAGGTGGTCGAGACGTTTGAGCGGCGCTTCGCCGAGCACGTCGGAGCAGCGCATTGCGTGTCGTTTGCCTTTGCCCGCACCGCGGTGCATCAGGCCTTGGAATCACAGGCGCTATCCCACGGCAGCGAGGTGCTGATGCCGCCCATCACCATCTCCCCGATGATGGACGCCGTGCTCTCGCTGGGGCTCAGGCCGGTGTTCGTCGACATCGACCCAAACTCGCTGATCTTCGACGTCGAGGCCTTCGAACGCGCGATCACCCCGAACACGCGGGCAGCGCTGATCACCTACCTGTTTGGTATCGCCGCCGACCCGACGCCCTTGATCGAGGTGGCGGCGCGGGCCGGCCTGTTCGTCATCGAGGACTTCTCCCACAACCTGGGCGCATCGGTCGGGGGCAGGTCGCTGGGCACGTTTGGCGATGTGGGTGTCTACAGCTGCTCGGCCACCAAGACCCTTGACGCCTATGGGGGAGGGTTGGCCGTGACCAACTCGACATCGCTGGCCGGGCTGCTGCGTACCGCGCAACGGAGGCTGCCGCATCCGCCCGCACGCCGAGTACCGCCCAAGGTGCTGGTTGACCTGGCTTGGAACGCCGGATCGCACAAGTCGATGTGGAGCGCGGTGGCCTTTCCGCTGATTCGGGCACTTCGGCGCTGGGCGCCGGGCGTCGAGGACGCCATCTCCGGCGCCAACACCCCCGGGGCGGGCACCGGCGAGCTGGCCCCCGAGGCGTTCGAACGGCTGAGCGCGCATCAGGCACGGGTGGGTCTGGCCGTCCTGCCCTCCGTAGAGCCCGGTAACGAACAGCGCCGTCGAGACGCCGAGCGGCTTCGAGGGGCGCTGCGGGGCCTCGGCTGCAGCGTCCCCCAGGGTGCGCCGGCCGGAGTTCACGTGTTCTGGCAGACGGTGGTGGTGGTGGACGACCCGGCCGGGTTCCAACGGGCGCTGGCCAGGCTGGGGATCGATACCGCGCCGACCAACCTGCCGCTGTTGAGCGACGGCGGTCTGTACCCCGACGTGGCGAAGTCGTGCACGGTGGCGGAGCGGATCAAACAGCGGGCGTTCTACGTGCCCATGAACAACCGGATGAGCCGACGAGACCGAGCCCGGGTGACCGACGCTGTGGTGCAGGTGCTGGGCGGCAGGGGAGGCGGTTAGTCCTTCGGTGAGTCGCGCGTCGCCACAACCCAGCATCCGGTGCCGCATCCGGGGGAGTAGCCGCGCCGGACCGCCGCACCCTCCAGGCGCTCCAGCCGGGCGGCGACGGCGTCCATGAGTGGGCTGGCCATCTCCGAGGCCACAGCGTCGCCGGCCGGTGGGCGACGCTGATCACGCCAAGCAATCATGCGGGCGGCCGGCCAGGCCCAGCTGTGGAGAAACCGCCGGCTCACCACCCGAAGGCCGGCGGCCTCGCACGGTTCGACCAGGTCGATGATGTCGAAGCGGCGTCCGGTGTGGCTGACCCGGTCCTGCTGGCGGAACAGCCGTTGGTCTGCTGGCTCCTCCAGCATCAGCAGACCGCCGTTGGCGACCTGGCGGGCCAGTGATTCGACAGCATGTCGAGGGTCGGTGATCGACCGGTGGTAGAGCGAGTTGAATGCGCTGACCACGTCGAAGGTCTCGTCGCCGAGCAGATCGTCCAGTTGGTCCACGCCGCCGAGGAGGAACCGTGCATCCGGGAGCCGTTGGGTGACCCAGCGCTGTGAGGCCGTTGACGGGTCGATGGCGGTGATGTGACCGTAGCTGGACAATTCTGTGGTGGTTCCGCCGGGCCCGCATCCGACATCGAGCATGGTGAGGGCGCCGGCGCCGGGCCCCCACCGCCCGAGTGTCGCGGCGATGCGATCGGCCCGCTCCCGGTAGAGCCAGTGCCACTGGTCAACTGTGGCGAGGGCATCGATCCAGCGATCATCCATCGGCGGGTTCCTCCTGCTGGTTGGTCATTGCCAGGGTGACGATCCGGTCGGCGTTTGCCATGGCCGGCAGGGTCACGGTGGTGGCCGGCAGGTCGGGAAAGACCGAGGTGTCGACCACATGGGTTCGCCGCCAGGCACTTGGACGCCCGAGGACGTCGGTGTCGAGCGGGGAACGTCGCTGGTGCCGCATCGGTAACGAGCCGCCGACGTGCCAGGACACCGGGCGCTGATCGACCAGCTGACCTCGGGGCGGAAGGGTCGCCACGCCTGCGCGGGCCAGCGCACGACGAACCGGGTGTGCCGCCATCCGCGCTCGTGCCGGAAATCGGTCGTTGGCGACGGTGCGGATTCGAAGCTCCGGGATTCGGCCTGGTTGCCTCGTCAGCGTCAGCAGGTGATGACCGGCCTCCGACGAATGGAGGTTGCCCAACGCGGCCAGTGAGCGCCGGGCCACCAAGGTGGCCAGCGCATCGCCGACCGGCAGGCGTTTGAGTCGTCGGGCCAGCTCGGTTTGGGTCAGTTGGTTGACTGGCCCGATCTGGGTGTGAACCCAGTGCGGAGAGTCGGCCAGCCTGGATTCGATGAAGAGCGATGCCAGCGACGTGGGCCGGGTGTACACGATCATTCCGGGCGGGAGCAGGATCGGCAGACCGAAACCCTGCGTGGTCGCCAGGCGGACCGGGCGATCCCACAGCCCGAGGCTTTCCAAAACGATCCGGGTGGAGGCGATGGCCCCTGCCGCGACGAAGACCCGGTCGGCCTCGATCGTGACCGGCCCGGACGGCCCGTCGGCCGCCACGGCGACCCGGTCGTCGCGCTCGATGATGCGACGCACCACGGTGCCGGGCCGGTGATCGATCGACCCGTTTGCGGCCAACCGTTCGAGGGGCGGGGCGCTGGACCAGATCGATCCGTAGGCGCACCCGAGATGGCAGCGGCCACAGGCCCGGCAGGCGAGCGAATTCTCGGGTTCGGACTGGACCGCCACCCGTGCGTGTCCCGCGATGATGCCGTGATCGGGACGAGCCCGGCCCCGGCGCAGAAGCCGAGTGAGGATGGTGGTGGCGGCGGTGGGGATGGGCAGCTTGCCGACCGATGCGGTGTAGAGCGGAAAGTCGCGATGCAGCGGGTCTTCGCCGCCGCTCAGCGGGACCTGTTGCATCACGGCCCGATAGTGCGGTGCGAGGTCGGCCGCACCGATCGGCCACGAGGCGAGGTCGGCCTCGGCGATGGGAAGCATTGCCCCACTCCAGACGCTGCTCAAGCCACCGACGGCCAACGATGGGACGGGAGCGCCGGGGAAGTCGCAGTCGATCGGGGCCCGTTCGTCGTGATCGGCGTATGGGTAGCCCGAGCCAAACGCCAGGTGCCGCGGAAGGGGGCGGACGGTCGCTCGGTCACCGGTCAGCAGCGCCGAGTCGGCCTCTGAGAGTGGTGCAGGCGGGTGGGCGGCGAGTCGGTCCGCCATCCGCCGACGGTCGGTGTCGAGGGTGGTGCCCCCGTCGAGGACGATCGGTCGGTACCCGAGCTTCACCAGGCGATGCGCGGCGGCAAAGCCGGTGGGCCCGGAGCCGATCACCACGGTGACGGGTGTGGCGTCGCTCAACCCTCGGGCGCCACGAGCGGACGCTCGCCGATGGTGCCAAACACCCGATCCCAGAAGACGGTCGTGAACCCGAAGTTGGCGCGGGCATCGAGGTTGTGGTGACGAAGGTGGGCGTTCCAGGGGGAGCGCGACCGGGCATCGGGCGTGAACGTCTCGCTGTGGGCGTAGCGGTGCGACAGGGAGTAGGCGATCGAGCCGATGCCGACGCCTGTTGCAAGCAGCAAGCTGGAGCGACCGAAGACGATGGCGCCCAGCGCCGCCACGCCGGCAAGGGCGAGCAGGAAGGACCCGCCAAACGCGATGGAATCGCGCCACGTCAACCCCAATGGATCTCGGTGGTGCTGGGCGTGGGATCGACGGATGAACCGCGGCCCCATCTCGCTGTGCATCAACCACCGATGCCCGCAGTATTCAACCAGTGTCCAGAGCACGAAACCCGCTGCGAGTTGACCGGCGATCACGCCGACCTCAACCGGGGACATCGCCGTCGCTCGTTGCAGTCGAGAGGTGCGAAGTGGGGGAGATGAACAGAACCTACCGGAGGCTTCGGCGTCCGGCCACCGGTAGCCGTGGTCAGATGACGCCGACCCCGACCCGAGACCCGGCGAGGGCTCGGCCGCCCAAACGGCCCGCAGCGACCCCATGAGTCCTGAAGTAGTGTTCACAGGCGATTTGATGGCTGGAAGCCGGGAGGTTCCCGGAGGGGAGACGCGTTGCTGGAAGCGGTAGAGGCATCGCCCGAGGAGTTGCTGGCCTCGTCGGCAGCGATCGAAACCGACGACCCGTACACGTCGACCGCCGCCTACGCGATGCTGGGTATCGACCGGTCGGGTGAGCTTTCGCCGGCCCTCCGGTCGACACTGGAAACCCGGGGCGCGTTCGCCCGCATGATCGCGGGCTCCGCTGGGGGGCCGGGCCTGCTGACCGTGCGAACCGACCGACCGGTGACCGAGCATTTTGGCGTGGCCGCCTGGTCGGTTGATCACGTGCTCTACGGCGGGGAGTCCGGTCGTGCGGACGGCATCGAGGAACTGCTCCGCTCGGCGCTTGGCGAACTCCGGGAGCGGGGTGCATCGTTGGTCAGCGTGCGGGTGCGCGCCGATGATCTGGCCGCGTTGGCGGCGTTCCAGAGCCACGGCTTCCAGGTCACCGACACCATGGTGACGCATTCGATCAAGCCCAGGCGTCCCGACCAGCCGATGGCGTTGCGCCGCGAATACGGCGACTTGACGATTATGGCGCACACCACCGAACTGCTGCCCGACGTCGATTCGAGCGTGGTGGATGCGTTTGCGGACCTGCTGTTTCGCTACTACCGGACCAGCCGGTTCCACGCGGATCGACGGCTCGACCCCGACCTGGCCAGCTCGTACTACAGCCGCTGGTGCCGGGAGGCGTTTGCCGGCCGCTGGTCCGACGGGGTGATCGCCGCCTATCGAGGTTCCGAACCGGTGGGTTTCGTGGCAGGCAAGTTTGATGACCTGGCCATCGAGGCGAGCGGAATCAAGATCTACGGCACCGGCCTGGCGGTGTCGAGCGGCCACGGCGGGTTCAGCGCCCTGGTGACCGCAATCGCCGACGACGTCGACACCGACATCTCCGAGTTCACCACCCACGTCTCCAACTTCCCGGTCCATGCCGCGATCGCCAACCACGGCTCCCCGCGCACCCTGTGGGCGACCCACGCGCTGCACCTGTGGCTGGATTGAACCGAGGCTCCAGCGAGCGTTGGCGGCGCCTCCGTCCCGGTGTCCTTCGCGCGCTCCGAGTGGGTGCGGTCGCCATCATGGGGGCCTACCTGCTCGGCGCAGTTGCCACCAACGTGGCGGGTCGAAGAAACGACTCAGGGTGGACGCCCTTTGGCGCCGAGAGCGAGTCTCCGACAGAACGGGTCTCGAGCCAGGAGATGGAGCCGCTCGACCTGCCCGAAACACTCTTGTGGGCGTTCGTCCCGGACCTTGGGGCCGCCACCGACCTGCTGGTTGCGTCGGAAGGTGGCGGGACGGAGATTGAACCGTCGATCCGCGACTGGAACGTTGGAGTGGCCATCACCGTGCAGTACTCCGCTTTTGCTCCCGACGGGCGTGTGACGATGCACGGGAGCACGGGCATCGCAACGCTTGAGTTCCGTCCGGCAACCGGCGATGTCGCGCTTGAAGCCAAAGACGGCGCCGGTATGGTCACCGCCGCCTTTTTAAAGCCTTGGGTGCAATCGGCGGCATCGGGGAGCGACGAGGTGTTGCTCGTGCGGCGCGACGAGAGCATTGGAGTTTGGCTTGACCGAAAGTACCTCGGTGACGTGGTGGTGGGAACTCCGGAACGCTTGATCGTTGGCGGAAGTGCCACGTCGTCGGTGCTGGGAGTGCAGCAGGCCGAGGTGACCAGGTGAGCGCGTCGAGCTGGCGTCGGGTGCTGATGGTGATCTCGGCCGTCTACCTCCTCGTGCAGATCGCCAACGTCATCCTGGTGGGAAGGTCGATCGGTTTCGGTCAGCTTTTGGAGCTCGGTGACTCCACCCTGTTCATCCAGTTGAGCTCCAAGCCCTGGCTTTCCGGCGAGCTCTGGGGCGGCGGTGGCATCGTTTTTGGTTATCCGGTGCTGCTGAAACTGTTTGGACTGGGCTTCGGCATGTTGCTGCTGCAAACCCTCGGCTCTGCAGCGGCCTGGCTGGTGTTGGGGTGGGAGGTGTTCCGCGGGTCTCACCGAGCGTCGGTCGGGGTGGTGAGCGCCGGCTTTCTCATGGTGCTGAGCCTCGCGCCGGAGGTTTCCTACCTCCATCAATTCATCATGACCGACTCGTTGGGTCTGAGCGGGTTCGTCGTGATGGTGGCGATCATGTTGCGACTGCTGCGTACTGGATCCCAGGTGGCGTGTGCGCTCGTCATACCCGTGGCGTTGGTGTGGGTGGAGATCCGCCCGACCAACATCGTGTTTGTGCTGCTCCTGTCGCTCGTGGCGGTGGTGTGGGCCGCGAGGTCACGACGACGTGACATTGCGGTGCTCGCAGCCGGCGGACTGCTGCTCTGTGCCGGGTTTGCCGTGTTCCACTCCCAGCAACGCGGACAGGTGGTCACCAAATGGGTCGTTGATGTCGGCTTGGACGACCCCGAGATTCGGGCGTTTCTTGTTGCGCAGGGCATGCCGATCAACGAGACGGTGCTGAGCCTCGGAGACGGGGCCGGCATTTCAGGCGACTATGCGGGCAGGATGGCGGCCGACCCGAGTCTGCGCGAATTCAACAAGTGGGTGGAGGACGAATCGCTCGACGCCTACACCAAGTGGTTGCTCCGTGACCCGGCTGCGTTCACCGCCGATGCGAGCCGATCGTTTGCAGCCTCGCTTCCTGAGAAGCCGCCGGACTTCATCATTGTGGGTCAGGAGTTTGGCAAGAAGATCACCCCGACCGCGCGTGATGCGGTTTGGCCGATCGGCGGATCGATTGGATCGCTTGCCTGGGTGAGGCCACACCTGCTGTTGGGGCTCATCGTCGGGTACACCCTTGTTCTGGCCACGGTGGTGCTGCGGCTCCGTCCGAAAATGTGGCGCGATGCCAGGTGGCTGACCGGCTGGCTCATGCTCTACATCCTGCCCGTCCACGTGGGGGTGTCGTTCTTCGCGGACACGGTTGAGGTGGTGCGCCATGGGCTGGGCGCCGCACTGCAGTTGCGGGTGGCGCTCGTCCTCTTGATCGCGTGGAGCGTGGACGCGCTCTGGGTGGGTCGAAATGTTCAGCCGACCGTGGGGGGCCGGGGAACCTCCAGCTCGACCCGGTCCAGTGCCACGGAAGGCTTGGTTGCAACGACCGTCGACTCGGACTTGAACTCGCCGGCGTTGCCCGACGTGGATGTGTCGAGGAGCAGCTCCGTGCCCAGCTCCACGCGGAGCTGAGACCCTTGGCGCTGGAGCCTCACCGTTGGGCTGTCGCCCAGCGCCTCAGACCACGGAATCGAGCGGACCGTGCGGCGACGGCCGTTGCGATCGGCGATCAGCCGAACGTCGTCGTCGGTGAACGCAACGATCCAGGTTTCGTTCGGCCACCAGCCGGCATGCAGCTCGCTCCCGGCTGGTGAGCCGAGGTAGTGCACCGTGAAACTCGCCGGCCGTCCGTTCTCGGAGCCGACTTCGAGCATCGCAGGCCGGCTTGTCGGCCGCAGGGCGGTTCCGTCCGACACCCATGAACCCTCGGGCACGGTCCAGCCGTTCGAGTCTGGGGAGCCGAGCGGCCCGGGGACACGAAATCCGTTGGTGACGAACATGGTGGGCGAGCTCGGCTCCCCAGCGTGGGTGACGCCGCCGCTCAAGGAGTAGGCGACGATCACCACAAAGCTGAGCAGAGCAGGCAGGCCCACGAGTGCAGGGAGCCGCCAGAGCCGCCATGGGCTGCTGGACTGCGCATCGGATCGGGTAGTCAGGGCGGCGACCTCAAGCCTTCAGTAGTCGGCCGTGGGTTCGCCTCGTCCGAAGCGGACCCTGGGGCCTCCAGCCTACGCCGCAATCCCCGGCGCCGGGCCAAGGGCTACGCGACGGCTACTGCACGCCGACCACCCGCAGCGACATGGCCAGATCGCCCGACCACTTGTTGGCGTTGTGCACCTCGACGGCGATGGTGTTGGCGCCGGGTTGGAAGGCCCGGCTGGGCAGTGTGTACGACACGGGTGTCCGTTCCGGGGCTCCAAAGAGCACGGTGAGAGCGCCGGTGGACGGGGTGAGCACACCGGAGGGAAGGTTGTCGCGCACCACCTCGGTGCCGTTGATCGAGATGGCGGCGCCGTCGTCGCGCACCAACTCCAGCCGGATCGAGCTGAACTGGGACGGGTTGGGCAGGTTCAGCGTGGTGCGGAAGTAACCAACCATCGGGAAGGGGCTGGCGTTGGCGTTGGAGATCACCGTCGCAAGGTCGCTTCGGCCGAAGCCGAGCTTGGCCGGCCCTTGGACCCACCCGGTGGGGCTGACCTTGAGCGCCTGCCAGCCGGGGGGTGCGAGCGCCGGGTTGAGTGTGAACTGCCAGGCGGCATTGCTCGGCATCACCTCGGTCTCCTTCGGAGGAGCGATGAGCTGCAGGCTTGATGGCACGGTTGAAGGGCCGATATTGCCCTCCGCGTCGATGGCCGCCACCGCGTACTGGTGCTTGCCGGAGGGAATGTTGCGGTCGACGTAGTTGCCGCCCCAGCTGTAGCCGACGACCTTGCCATCGCGAAACACCAGGTAGCGCAGGTTGGCCGATGGGTCCCTCGCCGCGCCCCAGGTGACCTCCACGGTGCCGTCCGGGCGCAGCTGGGTGGTGTGGCCGTTGGGAGCGGTGGGGACGCTGCGGTCAACCGCCGAGCAGTACTTGGTAAAGCCTCCGGCCCAGTCCAGGGCGGCATTGCCCGAATAGCTGTCCCGCTTGGTGTCGCCACCCTGCCAGATGCACTCGTTGGAGTCCTTGGTCATCGCCCACGGGCCGTCGCCGGTGCCCGTGCTGATCGAGGGCAGCCACCAATCCTGGTAGGCGCCGGTGGCACCATCGTAGAGACCGACCTGCTGGATGCGGTCGGAGCGGGTGGCCCCGTTGTTCAGGTCGCGGTTGTTGCCGTTGTAGATGGTCTTGCCGGAGATGTTGACCCCGTCGGTACCGCCGCAGTGACAGGTTCCGAACATGTATCCGAACGCCTGCTCGGCGGCCTGGTAATCACCACCCTGGACGGCCAGGTTGGCTTGGGTTCTGGCGCCGGTGTCGCGGTTGTAGGCAGAGAAGAAGTGCTCCCGACCGCCGACGAAGACCTGGTTGCCGACCTCCTTGACGGTCTGGCTGTAGGTACCCGACGGACTGGACGAGGTGCGGAGCCAATGCAGCCCGGTCAGCGGGGCGCCGTCCGAGCTGCGGGTGGCGTAGGGCTCGCCGGCCACCCCGTTGATCTTGGTGAACCAGCCGGCGATGTACACCCGGTCTCCGCGCTCGGATGCGTTGATGTCGAAGACCGTGCCATTGGTCTGAGGCCGCCAGCCGCCCACCTGACCGGAGATCGCATTCACCTCGTAGGTGTTGGGCGCCGGCGCGACCCGCCCCCCGTTCACCGCAACCCCGTTGAACTGTCCACCTAGGAACAGCCGATCGCCAAGCAGGTCGATGGTCCGCACCATTCCCCGGCCGCCGTCCTTGGTGATGCGCACCCGGAAGTTGGTGTTCAGCTGACAGGTGGAAGGGTTCAGCTTGGCCAGCCCAGAGGCCACCGGGTTGCCGTTGACCTGCGTGAAGTCGCCGGCGATGAGCAGCCCGCCGTCGCTTGAAACGTCCATATCCCAGACCCGCCCGTTGAGGGTGGGCTTGCACGAAGAGATCCACGCACCGGTGTTCAGGTCGAAGGCAGCGAGGAACTTCCGGTTGATCGACCCGCCGGTATTGTTGGTGACCTTGGTGAAGGAGCCGCCCACGAACATGCGGCCGCCGGCCTCCTTCATGGCCAACACGTAGGCCTTGGATGGATCGGCGGTGGAAATGCGGCCGGTCCAGTCGGGTGGGCCGCCGACCCCCCAGGCGAGGTTCTCAGACTTGGAACTGGGCACCCAGGGAACCTGGTGGGCCGGCGAGCCGCCGGGGGGCAGGGCGGCCGGCACCGAGTCCAGGATTTTTGGGCGCAACCACACCTGGGTGAACGGGATCGGCCATCCGCCGCTGGGGGAATACCAGTAACCGCTGGTGGAGGCGCTGATACTGCCCAATGAGAAGCCCGACTGGTTGGCTCTCGAGGGTGCCTTCCAGTAGCTGTGGGTGAACACGCGGTTGGCGCCATCCGCCCCGGAGCCGGCCTGGGGCAGGTTGGTGACGCCGTCGTTGCCCTTGGTGTCGCGTGTGGTGCCTGCTTTCCGGTAGACGGTGCCGTTGATCGACATCGATGCCAGCGGCTTACCGGCGGAGAAATGCCACGACCAGGGCTCCCGGTTGGCAAGGAACCAGCGAACGTCCTGCCAGGAGGTTCCGGCCGGGTTGGCGGCACGTCGAAGCCGGATGCCGTCGGGCAGCGCCGAGGCCGCTCCGCCGTCGAGCAACCCGTTGACCTTGTCGGCCGACAGGTGCACGGGGCTTTGGGTGGCCAGACCGCTTGGATCGTTCTGGAGAAGGGCCTGGCCGCCTTGGGCGGCAGGCGACCAGTTCCAGCCCTCGCGTCCCCGGCCGATCAGCACCCACCCGCCGCCGTTGGTGGTCATGTCACACGTGAACTGTTCAGGTGCGACCAACGTGGCGGTGCGAATCCAGAAGAGACCGTTTGCGGAGGTGGGGAAGCGCTGCTTGATGCCCCAGCAGGACGCACCCGCCGTCTCCGGCGTGGTGCCGTCGCCGGACTGGGCGGGGGGTGTGGCCGCCTGCGCACCGGACCATGCCACCACCGGGCTGACCACGCCCGCCAGCATCAGTGCCCCGATGGCGGCGCGCTTCGGGGAGGTCGCCCGAGTCCGCCCGCCAAGGGTCCGGACGCCGCGAAGGGGTCCGTTGTTGGAAAGTCCGCCAAGTTTCATAGGTATCCGCCTGTGTTCTGACCCGCGTCGAACACCATCGGGCATTCGAGGCCGTGAGAAACGTCCATCCGCCGGACCGTTTCGATGACAAGGGCACGGTACGCACCTGCGGGCCGGAAGACAACGGGCCGTTGGGCCCGGGTCACCTACCCTGACGGCATGCGCAGCGCCACACGACGCGCCGGACCTCGAGGTTTGGTCGAGCCCTTGGATGCGACGGTCCCGGCGCAGTTGACCGAGCGGGCCGTCATGGCGTTGATGGTGGCGGGCGGCGCGTACGTGGCCGCATCGCTGATGGCCAACGTGATGTCGGTGCGCATCCTCTCGCTGGGAGGTTGGGCGGTGGATGCGGGCACGCTGACCTATCCGCTGACGTTCACCCTGCGCGATGTGGTGCACAAGGTTGGCGGCACGGCGGTGGCCCGCACCACGGTGGTGGCCACCGCCGGCTTCAACGTGATGTTGGCGCTGGGGCTGTGGGCGGCGGCGGCGCTTCCGGGAGACCCGGCCACCGTTGGTGCGGGCCAAAGCGAGTTCGGCAACGTGCTCAACCCGGTGTTGCGCATCACGGCGGCGTCGATCATCGCGCAGGTGATCGCAGAACTGGTCGACACCGAGGTGTACCGGGCCTGGGTGGCCCGCTACGGCGTGCAGTACCAATGGGGACGGGTGCTCAGCTCCAATGCCGTGTCGGTGCCGCTGGACTCGGTGATCTTCGCTGTGATCGCGTTCGCCGGGCGTTTGCCGGCGAGCGTGGTGTGGTCGATCATCGTGGCCAACATCGTGATCAAGGGGCTGACCGCAGTGGCCTCCACCCCGCTGATCTACACCGTGAAGGATCGCTGGGTTGACCGAACCCCGCCGACGTGAGGGTTGCGCCGAGCGGCGTGAAACCGTCGATGGTGGATCTCGTCGAACAATGCCCGATTACCCGTCATGGGCGGTGGACACTCGTCTAGGTTGTCGGCGTGTCAACGGTTCATTTCGACCAGGTCACCAAACGCTTCGGAAAGACGACGGCAGTCGACTCGATGAGCCTCGACATCGTCGATGGCGAGTTCATGGTGTTGTTGGGCCCGTCGGGTTGTGGCAAGTCCACCGCCCTGCGCATGATCGCCGGCCTGGAGTCGATCACCGAGGGCTCGCTGAGCATCGACGGCGAGGTGGTGAACCACGTCGACCCGCGAAAACGCGGGATCGCCATGGTGTTCCAGAGCTACGCGCTCTACCCCAACCTGACCGTGCGTAAGAACATCGAGTCGCCGCTCAACGCAAAGGACGTGCCACCCGACGACGGAGGGCCGCCCCGCAGGCTGAACGCCGAGGAACGCAACACCCGGGTGGTCGAGGCCGCTCGCATGCTGGACCTCGAGCCCTACCTGGACCGTAAACCCGGCGCGTTGTCGGGTGGGCAGCGTCAGCGGGTGGCGCTGGCACGGGCGATTGTGGCCCGCGCCAAGGTGCTGCTGATGGACGAGCCGCTGTCCAACCTTGACGCCAAGCTGCGGGCCCAGACCCGGGCGGAGTTGATCGACCTGCACGAACGGCTGGGTGGCACGGTTGTCTATGTCACCCACGACCAGATCGAGGCCATGACCATGGCCGACAGGGTGGCCATCATGGCCAACGGGGCGTTGCATCAGGTGGGTACCCCCGAAGAGGTGTACGACCGGCCGGCCAACACGTTCGTTGCCGGGTTCATCGGTACGCCACCGATGAACCTGATGGATGGCGTTGCCACGTCGGGCGGGGTCAGAGTGGCCGGGGCCATGCTGAGCGCTGCCCACGATCTGGCCGACGGCGTCAAGGTGACCGTGGGCATCCGCCCCGAGCACCTCGCACTTGTCGATGGAGACAGCCCACCGAGCAGTGCCTTGGCGGTGGAGGTTCGGGCGGTCGAGTGGCTGGGCTACGAGAGCCTGGTGACCGCCGACCTGGTGGAGGCGCGTCCGACCGACCCTCAGGCCTCCGCTCGGGCCGCCGCCTCACCCGGAAGCGACGCATCCGGCAGCGATTCATCCGATACGAAAACGCTCGTGAGCGATGCGCCCATCGACCACGACGACCCCGAGTCGGTCGGTGCCACCCGACGTCGGGTGATCCTCCGGGCCGACGGCCGTGTGAACGCCCGCAACGGCGACACCGTCAGGGCCGTCCCAACATCCGGCTCGGTGCAGTTGTTCGACGCAGAGACCGGCGTCCACCTGTGATCCGGCGGGTGACGTCGGGCTGTGTTGGAGGTGGGCGCTGATGGGAGTGTTGCCCGGCGCCGATGCCGCAGCGAGCAGCGGCGTCCACGGTCGCCGTGTCTTCGGATACGACCTGAAGGAGACGGGCCTGGCGTTCGCGTTTCTGGCCCCGTCGCTGGTGATCTTTGGTGTCTTCTTCTACTTCCCGTTCGCCCGGCTGGTGTCGTGGGGCTTCTACGAAAGTCGCCAGCGAGGCGCGACCTACCAGAACGTGGGGTTCAGTCACTACGTCGACGTGCTGACCTCCTCTGAGTTCCTTGACGCCCTCTGGATCTCGGTGCAGTTTGTGCTGCTGACCGTTCCCGCCGGCCTGATCCTGGGCACGCTGCTGGCCGTCGCAGCGCATCGTCGCCTGAAGGGGATCAAGATCTACCAGACGATCTTCACCTCGACGATCGCCACGTCGGTGGCGGTCGCCGCCGTGCTGTTTTTCGGGCTGATCAACCCGGCGGTGGGTGTGTTCAAGGTTGACTGGCTGTCCAATCCGTCCACGGCGTTGCCGGCCCTGGCGTTGGTGGCTGTTTGGAAGAACCTCGGCCTCAGCTTCGTGATCGTGCTCGCCGGGCTTCAGGCGGTGCCCGACGAGTTGACCGAGGCCGCCATGATCGATGGCTACGGCGCCATCGGCCGATTTTTCAAGGTGACGGTGCCCGCGCTCAAGCCGGTGCTGACGTTTCTGGTGGTGGCGCTCACCATCTTCGGCATGCAGGAGTTTGCGCTCCCCGACATCATCACCGGCGGCGGTCCGGAGGGCAGCACGTCGACCCTGGTGTACACGATCGCCCAGAAGCTCGACCCCACCAACATCACCACCGGCTCGGTCATGGCGGTCGGCCTGTTTCTCATCACCTTGGTCGTGGGACTGGGACAGTTTGTGCTGCTTGAACGGGGGATGAACCGTGACTGATGCGACCACCAGCGCGGTGATGACCGACGATCGTCGGGGCTCGGATCAACCGATCGTCGAGGCCCCACCTGTCACTGCGCAGTTGAAGAAGGCGGGCTGGTACCTGCTGCTGACCGTGTTGGCGCTGGTGATCCTGTACCCGCTGTACATGTCGTTGATGCGGGCGTTGTCCGATCCGGCCGCCTACGCCAGGGCCGGCAACCCACCGTGGCCGGTCGACGCCGAGTGGGACGTGTTCAGCCGAGCCTGGAACGGCGGCAACCTGTCGGTGGCAACGTTCTGGAGCTTCGCCATGTCGGTGGTCATCACCGTGACCCAGGTGATCACGGCCGTGCTGGCCGCCTACGCCTTCGTGTTCCTGCGGTTTCCCCTCAAGCGGCTGCTGTTCATCCTGTTCGTCGCCACCCTGATGCTGCCCCTCGAGGTGACCTTCGTGGCCAACTCGTTGACGATCCGCCAGTGGGGCTGGATCGACACGCTGCAGGGCCTGGTGGCCCCATTCCTTGCGTCGGCGCTGGGCACGTTCCTGTTGCGACAAGGATTCCTGGGTATCCCGAACGAGTTGCGTGAGGCGGCGTTCCTCGACGGTTACGGCCACTTCAGGTTTATGACCCGAATTGCGGTTCCGCTGACCGCTCCCGTGGTTGCATCCGTCGGCCTGCTGGCGTTCCTGGCATCGTGGAACCAATACCTCTGGCCCCGGGTCGTCACCGAACAGGAGAACCACCAGACGCTGCAGATCGCCCTCAAACGGCTGGCCGCGCAGAACGTTCAGCAACTGAACGTGGGGGTGGCCGGCGCCGTGCTGGCCGCCGTACCCATCTTCGCCCTGCTGATCGTGTTCCAACGGGCGATCGTTCGTGGTCTGACCGCCGGCGCGGTGAAGGGATGATCATGTTCCGCAAAGCACGAGCCGGTCTGCTGGGAGCGGCATTGTTGGCGGGGGTGACGGTTGCATGCGGACCGCCCCCCACCATCGAGGCCCAGGGTGGCGAACCGGTGGCGGCCGACAATCTGCCCGCCTGCCCGATGGCAGCGTTGGACAAGGCCACCGGGGTCACCAACATCGTCGTCTGGCACGCCCTGGGTGCCGAGCCGGGCAAGGCCCTCGAACAGATCACCAAGTCGTTCAACGACAGCCAGGACAAAGTGAAGGTGACCCTGCAAAACCAGGGAGCCGATTACGACGAGGTGCTCCGCAAGTACACCGCCGCGGCGGCGAGCGGCACCGGCGTTCCAGCGGTGGTGTTCTTGGAGGACACCACCATCCAAACCGTGGTCGATACCGGAACGCTGTTTCCGGCTCAGTCCTGCGCCGAGGAGGTGGGCTTCGACATCGACGCGGTACAGCCTGCGGTTCGCAGCTACTACACGATCGATGGTGTCTTCTACCCGGGTTACGTCAACATCTCCGGACCGATCCTGTTCTACAACCGCACTCATTTCAGGAAAGCCGGCCTGGATGTCAACAAGGCACCCAAGACCCTTGCCGAGGTGCGCACGGCGGCGGAGGCCCTCAAGAAGTCGGGTATCGAGAAACCCCTGGCTCTGAAGCTTGAGCCGTGGTTCTTCACCTGCTGGGTGAACGGCGCCGGCGAGGACATCGTCACTCCGGACAATGGGCGGTCGGGCCCGGCCAAGGCGGCCAACCTGGTCAACCCTGCGGCCATCGAGTCGCTGCAGTGGGTGCAGGACATGGTGGCCGACGGCCTGGCCGACCCCATCTCCGATACGCCCGGTCAGATCAACCAGTACCTCAACGTGGCCCAGGAGAAGTCGTCGATGCTGATCGAGACCTCGACCGCGTCCACCTCCATCAAAGCATTTCTCGGAGGCAACCTCGACACCGGTGGCCAGGATGCGTCCTCGGTGGATACCGCAGGATTGGACCCCGCAGCGGTGCCGTTCCCAGGGCTCAGCGAGCCTGGCCAGGTGCGCGTCTCGGGTGGTTACTTTGGCATCTCCAACCGCGTGCCCAAGGCACAGCAGGCAGCGGCCGCCCGGTACCTCGGCTTCATGGCCCAACCCGAGCAGGTGGTCACCTGGCACCTCGTCGGGTCATACCTTCCGGTCATCGGCGACGTTGCCAAGGACCCCCGCATCCAGAAGTTCTGGGCAGAAGATCGGGCGGGACAGCTCTTGAAGGTGGGGTACGACCAACTGTCGTTGATCGACCCCAAGCGGCCCGGACCACTGATCGGCCCCTACCCCGAATACGTCAGCGCCATGCAGACCGCGCTCGAGTCGACTGCCCGCTCCGGCACCACGCCCAAAGCGGCGCTGGAGAAGGCGAACGCACAGGTCAACGCCGACCTCAAGCAGTACTACGGGTAGCGCGCAGCGCGTGAGGCGACCGACCCCGTGAGGGCCGGCGGCTGTTATACCTTGCGCCCGAGGAAGGCCGCCAGTTGCGTGGCGTTGTTCGCACCAGCGGGGGCGTGCTGCTCTGGGCCGAACAGCGAGCCGTCCTCGGTGCGGAATGCCGGTTGGATGGTATGGCGGGCGCCGACGAGAGCCTGAGCCGACAGTTCTGGTGCCAGGTCGTTGTTTTGACCGGTGGCGGTGGCCAGATCCCATGCGTGGCAGATGGTGTCGGTGACGGCCAGGCCGAGCAGCCCCGTGGCCGGCATGTCGCCGAACCCGGGGTTGACCGTGCGCTCCATGGCGCCGTCTTCGCTGAACGCATCGAGCGCGTCCTGGGCGGCTGCCTGGAACGCGCCGTTGAAGTCGCCCTGGGACGCACCGGCGGCATCGCGCATCTCGGATCCTCGAATGCCCGAGGCGGCCCAGTGCTGGGCGCCAACCAGATGGTCGATCAGTTGCCCGACGTTCCAGTTGTCACATGGCGTGGGCAGATCCAACTGCTCTGACGAAACGTTGGACATCACGTCGGCGGCCACCTGCTGGGCATGGTTGAGTACCTGTGGGTCCATCGAAAATCTCCTCTGGCTTGCGCGGTGACCGGTTGCCCCCGGTGGGGGACACTATACGACTCCCACATCGTCCACGACGTTCGTTGTCCCTGCCCGTCGTTACGGTGACCCCACCTTTCGCAGTACAAATCGCCCAGGGCCGTCACCGGTCGTGTGGGCGCCGTCGTCAGCCTCGGATCGGGCCGTCCTCTCAAACTCACATCGACTCCGTTGTAGGCGCTGCGTCGCTGGCGGGGGGAGGCACGGCCATGGCACTTCAACTCGTTCAGGACGCGATGCACGGTCCCAACCTAAGACTTGTCAGTCCGTCTGCGGTCGAGCCCGTTGGGTTGGGGGATCGGCTGGTGGAGATGGGCTGGCGGGCATCGGACAGCCATCACCAGGTGGTCCGCCTGGCCGCCGAATTTGCCGGCACCGTCGAATGGTCCGTTGCGGGTTGTTCCTCGGCTG
The DNA here is from genome assembly GCF_000299415.1 of Candidatus Microthrix parvicella Bio17-1. NCBI lineage: Bacteria > Bacillati > Actinomycetota > Acidimicrobiia > Acidimicrobiales > Microthrixaceae > Candidatus Neomicrothrix > Candidatus Neomicrothrix parvicella. Next base: position 896,755 of record NZ_AMPG01000002.1, on the reverse strand, counting down.
CCCAATGGATGAGCGAGCGTCTGGATGTGGCGCTGCGAACGGCCCGAGAGTGGATCGCCGTCGGTCGCGCGCTGCGAGGGCTGCCGGTCCTTGATGCGGCCTTGAGCGACCGCACCCTGTCGTACGCGAAGGTGCGGATGCTGGTGCGCACGGCGACGCCGGAGACGGAGAGCGAACTGGTGGGGTTGGCTCGATCCGTCTCCGCCGGTGCGTTGGGGTCGGCGGTGGCGGCCTGGTCGCGGGCCCACGAACCGGAGGACGTTCGTGATGAGCGGCACCGCGAAACACGGGGTCTGCCGTGGCGGGTCGAGCCCGATGGCCTGACCACCGGCACGCTTCGGCTGCCGGCGGACGTGGCCGGTGGGGTGATGGCACTGATCGATGCGGCGGTGATGCGGCACCGACGGTCGAGAGGAGATCGTGACGCAGCTCATGTCTCCGACCCCGAGTTCATTGAGGACGACCTGGGGGGCACCGCGCCTTTCCCGACCCTGGCGCAGCAACGGGTTGATGCGTTGGTCAGCGTGTTGTGCGGCGGTGGAGCGGACCTGGTCGCCGAGGTGGTCCTCCACGTGCGTGGCGACGGGGCAACGTTGGACGACGGCAGCCCGATCTCTCAGTCGGCCGTTATCGGTGCGTTGTCAGGTGGTTTCGTGCGGGCACTGATCCATGACGCGGCCGGCACGCCGGTGAATGCATCGGGTCGCCAACGGCACCCGACCACTCGTCAAAAGCGGGTGGTCACCGAACGCGACCGTCGTTGCGTGGACTGCGGTGGTCACGATCTGCTGGAGTTCGATCATGTGCCGGAGTTTGCGATCAGCGGGCACACGTACGTTGACGAACTGCAGCTTCGGTGTGCGGCTTGTCATCGAGCCCGGCATGTACGGTCGGGCCTGCGTGGGTCAGGACCGGCGCCAACCCGGGAACGAGGAACACCCTGAACGCGCAAAAAGCGCTCCGGAGAGCGCTTTTGCCAAGGTAGTTGGCTCAAACCGGGCGGGCCGACAAGCCCGCCGCCGGTCAGTTGCGGCCCAGGTTGGGCTTGCGGCCGTGGTTGGCCTTCTTCTTGCGGGCGTTCTTCTTCTTGCGTTGGGTGCGCTGCGACATGATGCAAGGGTATCGCCCCCGGGCCGCGCCCCCAAGCTGTGGGGCCAACGACCGCGGGCTGCAGGACCCTCCCGGTAACGTTGATCCGGTGGGTGCCTCCTTCTGGGAACAACGCTGGGTCGGTCGATGATCGAGGCGGGCCCGTTACGGGTATCGCCCGGCTGGTGGCGCGACGTTGATGAGGTGGTGCACGACGGCGAGGAGGTCACCGAGTCGGTGCCATGCACCCGGGAGGAGCACCTCGAAGAGATTCGTCGGTTGCTGAGCGCGGCATTCGAGGTGCCACGTTTCGACACTCTGGACTATCTGCGGTGGTACTACACGCAGTGCCCGTTTGGGGAGACCTTCAGCACGCTCACACGACGTCGGTCGGAGGCGATCAGCCACCTGGCGGGCTCGCCGCGTCGGCTGCGCACGGTGGATGGCACGGTGGACATGTGGCTGATCGCCAACGTGGGGTCCATCCCCGGGGCGCGGCGCGAGGGGGCCTTCCTTCGCATGTGCATGCAGGCCTGGCTGATGATCGAAGGTTTCGACCAGGCGGGTATTTACGGGGTGATGAACGACCAGTCCCGCGAGGCCCTGGCGGCATTCGGGGTGGTGACCGAGGCGGAACTGCCGACCAAGGTGCTCAGCCCCGCCCCGTGGAAGCGGGCGTCCTTCAGCCACCACACGGTTGACGAACTGCTGCTGAGCAGCGACCGCCTGGACGAGTTCTTTGCCGACACCGACCTGGCGCCGCGCCGAGGGGTGCGGTTGTGGTGGCATCTGGACGTCGTCCGATGGCGCCTGGCCAGCCCGCTGAGCACCTACACCCTGCATGTCGCCGACGACCTGGTGGCCGTATCGACCACCACGACATGGCGCGGGGCGAAGGTGGCGGTGCTGATGAAGGTGCTGGTGCGCAGCGGGCGACGGAAGGCCGATGGGCTGGCCAAGACGCGGTTGACGCCGTCGATGGTGGGAGAGGTGTGCGCCCACCATCGCACGCCGTTGGCCCTCCACGTGGGGCTGAACTCCGACGTGAGCGTCGTTGGCGCCACCGTGCCCCAACGCTTCCTGCCGTCGCCGCTGCACCTGTGTTTCAAGACGGTGCCCCGGCGAATCGGCACCAGCGACCTGCGCTTCGACAGCTTCGAACTGTTGGACTTCGACGTGCTGTAAGACGGTCGTTCGGCGTGGTCAACCGGGCGGGTCGCGCTGCCCGTCGGCCCGCTTGCATGGCTCCGGTAGGCTGCCGCACCTCATGGAACGCTTCGGATTCGTCGGACTGCCCAACGCCGGGAAGTCATCGTTGTACAACGCCCTCGCGGGTGGTGGCGCCCTCGCAGCGCCATACGCGTTCGCCACCGTTGACCCCAACGTCGGCGTCGCGAAGGTGCTCGACAGCCGCCTGGACGCGCTGGCGGAAATGAGCCAGAGCAAGAACGTGGTGCCAACCGCCGTGCAGTTTGTCGACATCGCGGGGCTGGTGAAGGGTGCGTCGCAGGGCGAGGGGCTTGGCAACAGGTTTCTGGCACACATCCGAGAGGTGGACGCGGTGGTGTTCGTGCTGCGGGCTTTTGAAGATACCGACGTGCCCGGATCGTCCGACCCGGCCGAGCAACTGGAGATCCTGGAGCTCGAGTTGATCACGGCTGATCTTGAGGCGCTGGAGAAGCACATCGACAAACGCCGGAAGGCGGCCCGGTCGAACCCCGCCCAGGCACCCGAGGTGGCGGCGATGGAGGCGGCCATCGATGTACTCGGCGGCGGAACGCCCGTCTGGCGTGCGGGCCTGGACGAGGACACGATGGCGCTGCTCAAGGCCGAGCAGCTCCTGACCTCCAAACCGGTCATCGCGTTGGTGAACCTTGGCGAGGATCAGTTGGACGAACCGGACACGTATCTGGCCGGCGTGCGAGCGTTGCTGGGAGACACGGCGCCGGTGATCGGATTGTCGATCCAGCTCGAGGCCGAAGCGGCCATGCTGGACCCCGAGGATCGCACCGAGATGCTCGAGGCCCTCGGGCTGGGGGAAGGAGCGCTTCCCACCTTCCTGCATACCGCCTACCAACTGCTTGGCCTCCGTACCTTCTTCACCACGGGCGAGAAGGAAAGCCGGGCATGGACGTTTCGAGAGGGCTTCACCGCGCCGCAGACGGCAGGCGTGATTCACACCGATTTTGAGCGTGGGTTCATCCGAGCGGAAACGATTGGTTGGGACGTGCTGTTGGAGGCCGGTTCGTGGTCGAAGGCCCGCGACGAGGGCACGCTGCGCATCGAGGGCAAGGACTACAAGGTGGTGGACGGTGATGTCATGGAGTTCCGCTTCAACGTCTAGGCAAACGGTGCCGCCAGGCGGGGGATGCCCGGACGTGGCCCGACCCGATGGCGTGGTGACCACCGAGCTGGGAACCTCGCTGTTGTTTCGCCGGGCCGGGGGACCGGTGGGGCGGGCCAGGGGGCTGCATGCCCATCCCGGTCTGCTCGGCTGTGACGATGCTGGTGGCGATGATGAGGATGACGATCCGGTCGGCGATCTTCCGGCGGCCCTGTGGCTGGGGCGAACCCCGCAAGTGCACACCGTTGGTTTGGCGAGCCCGATCGCAGTGTTGACCGCCGGTGTCACCCACCGCGGAACGACACGCGGCCGGCCTGGGGCACTGCGTGTGCAGCGGGTTGAGCTGTTGTCCCCGGGCCGGGTCGGCCGTTGGTCGTGGCCACCACCGGTCACCCTCGAGTTGCATCCAAGCGTCCCAGACCGCCTGAAGCTGGCTGAAGGGTCGTTGCTGGACGTTCATTGGGGTGTCCCCAACAACACGGGCGCACTGTGAGCAGCCGGCCACCCGAGGGTGACGATCGCCGGCGCATGGAGCGCGCGCTGGCCGCACTGGCCGGTTCGGGGCTGGACAGCACCAGGTTTACGGTGCTCGCTGAAGTCGGCGATGCCAGGGGTCGCCTGGATCGATCGATGACCTCGGTGCTCGCCGTGCCGCCGGGTGGCATCGGCATGGTTCTCGATGACTTGGACGCCGGAGGCAGTGTCGCCTGGGTCGCCGACCCCTCGGCTGCTCCGGGTGGAGCCTCGACCGCTGATGCGGAACCGGTGGCGGAACCGGTGGCGGAACCGGTGGCGGAACCGATGTCGGATTGGAGTTTTGGAACCGTCGCGGATCTGCGAGCCGAACCGCCGATCGACGCCGATCGGCAAGCAGGCTGGCTGATCGTGGAAGCCGAGGTTCCCGGCAAGGCGAGCGACGCCGAGGTGACGGCGGCAATCGAGGAATTGCTCGCCGGGGGGACCTCTCCGTCGAGAGCCGCCAAGGAGGTGGCGCGCAGGTTCGGGGTACCCAAGCGACGGGTCTACGAGTTGGCGCTGAGGGCGGAACGCTGAGGCGGAGATCGTCGACGTGGTACCGGCAGCCCACTATGGCGTGGGAGCGGGACACTCCTGAGCCACCGAGCCGTAGAACCGAAGCAGGTCGTCGAGAAGGTTCTGGTTGTCGGAGAGAAACTGCACGAACGCACTGGACCGGATCGTCCCGCCGGAGGTGTCGACCCGTTCCTGCACGGCCTCGATCGTCCCACGGGCGCCGCCGAGCTCCTTGAGGAGTTGGCCGCTGAGCTGAGGCTCGACCTGGTCGGCGGTGGTCTGCCACCCGACGAAGTACTCCGCCAGCTCGGAGCGCGAGAGCGTGGCGAGCAGTTTGAGGTCTGGAAGGGAGGTGAGGGCGACGAGGCTGTCGCAGCGGGTGCCCCCCGACGCCGCCTTGTCGAACCTGGCGAGGACGACATCGTATGAGGCGCCGACCTGCCACGGGGCGATCTTGGCGGTCAGCGGATTGTCCTCTCCCAACAAGGTTTCATCCTCGGCCTGAGTCGAGTTGGTTTCGCTGGGTGTGGACGGCTGGTCGACGGCTGCCGATGGGGTGGAGCCACCGTCGGAGATCAGCGTGAGCACTCCGACAAACGCTGCCGCAATGATGCAGACGGCGGCGAGGAGGTGGCGCTCACCCATGGGAAGGCACCGTCACGATGTTGGATTTGGACACTGAGCCGCAACGGCCACATAAAACGGCAGAACCTTTGGGAGCTCGGTCGGCCGAGCATCGAGCAGTATCCGGGCAGCTTGAGCGTTGACCGTGCCGCCGTCGTCAGCGATGGTCTTTTGGATGAACTCGATGACCTTGCGGGCAGCGTCCATCTGGTTTGCGAGTTCATCGCTGAGTCTCGGCCGGATTTGGTCGGCGGTGGCGAACCAGTTGGCGAAGTACTCGTCGAACTGGGCCGCTGACAGGTCTGGAAACACGTTGAACTCGGGGGTGGAACTCAATGCGACCAACGGGACACACAGATCGTCGCTCTCGCCAACCTTCTCGAACCTGGCACGGACCTCCTCGACCGGCACGTCGAACTGCCAGGGGGCGATCTTGATATCGGCCAGCGAGTCGATGGTCGTTGGCGGGTTGCCGCTCGCAGGCGATGCGGCATCCGTCCCGGCCTCGCCTGCGGTTGCCGGTGTGGGATTCTCACCAACAGCGGGAGCGGCAGTGGTGGGAGGAGCGGTGGTCGGAGCCGTTGTGGCGGGTGCGGGAGCCGTTGTGGCGGGTGCGGGAGCCGTTGTGGTGGTTGCCGGCGGCATGGTGGGTGTGGACAGGGCGGAGGTGGACTGCGCCTGATCGCGCGCGTTGACGTCGTTTCCGGAGTCGTCGCCGAGGACGACGATCAACCCGCCCAAGACCAGGATCGCAGCAACGATGCCTCCGGCGATCATCCAGGCTCGTTGACTCATCGCAGGTCTCAGTTCCATCCGTCGTAGCCGTCGGGCGTCGACCGATTGTAGCGCACCATGGGTCGCTGGACGCTTCTGACACCCGAGACGCACCAGGTGGCCAGGTCCTCACCAGGTGGCGCTCCGCGGTGAGGTTTGAGGAGATGGACAGCCCTATACTTTGCCGATCGCACCCCTCCCTCCCGGATCATCCGCCGATGCGCCGACCGGCGGGTTCTTCCGACGCTGGGTGGGCATTGCCACGGCGTTGGGGGCGGCCGTGGTTCTGCTCGACATTTTGGTCGTCCGACCGCAATGTCCCAAGGACACCGTTCGGCCAGGTTGCTTTGCGGTTGTTGGGGATGCGTTGGGGCTGCTCTCCATGGCGCGGTTGTTGAGTTGGGGCAAGTTCTTCATCAGCCCGGCGCTCTACGAACTCGCCGGCGGCATCGAGGCACCGTTTGTGGGAAAGCCTCCGGCACTCGTGGGCTACATGGGCGCCGTGCTCTGGCTGAGCGAGCGGCCGCTGGTGGTCCAGGCCCTGATCGTGATGGTGGTCGGCGCGGCGGTCGCGTGGGTTTTTCGGAATCGTTGGAAGCACCCGGCGCGACGGGTGGCGGAAGTGGCCGTTCCGATCCTGGTCGTGGTGTCGTTTCTGGCCGACCGTCCGACGATGCTGGCGCGTGTTGCAACCAGCGCGATCGCATTGTTGGCGATACCGGCAGTGGCCATGGTTGGGCGACGGTTGGCCGACGAGCGGGTTGGCGTGGTGGCGGCTTTTCTGGTCGCACTGGCTCCGGCCGTGTGGGTCAATGCATCGATGTTGACGGTTGAGTCGCTCTATATCGTCGCGCTGCCGATGGTGTTGCTTGCCACCTTGCGGGCCTTCGACTCGCCAACCACGGCCCGATACGCCCAACTTGGCGCCGCCATGATGGTTTTGTCGTTCACCAGGTTGGAAGGTGCGGCGGTGGTTCTGGCCTTGTTGGTGGGGCTGGTGATCACCAACCATCGCACCGAACGCATCGGGCGGCGGGTGGGGCTGGCGGTGATGGCGCTGATGATCGTGGTGGTCCCGCTCGTCGGTTGGTCGACGATGAATGCCATGCGGCAGGGTCGGAACGCGGGGGTCTCACCGGGTGGCGGCAGCGTTCTGTGGAGTGGTGCATGCGACGAGGTGGTGTACGGCGAGCTTCGAGGCTTTTGGACGCTGTGCCCCGTCGAGGAGACCATCAAGGAGCCGGTGGTCCTCACCGAGGCCGTCGATGACGCGATCGGCATGACCGGATACGCCGAAAAGGTGTTGGACCCGAACAACGAGAGTTTGTCGCGCGCGCTCGATCGGCCGGCGCGCTCAAGCTCCACCCCTCTGGTGACCTCGGAGGGGGTCCGAGCGGAGTATGCCCGAGTGATGGGCAGGCTCCCCGATGGCAGGCGGGGCGTGGGCATCTGGGTGGATGGTCGCCCGGTGGGTGATCCGGACATGATGCTGCAACCGGGTGACTTCTTGCAGGTGGGGCCCAATGCACTGTCGGGATTCAGTGAGGCTGAGATGGACGCGGGCGCCGGCGTGCGTGCGATTCGCTATTACAAGGAACGCCCCAAGGAACTCCCCATGCTTGCCGCGGCGAGGGTGGGGCGGGCAGTTGGGGCCTACCGGCCGGTGCAAACCGTGCGGCTCGATTCGTTGGTGGAAGGTCGCGGCGCGTGGCAACCGTGGGCTGCGATGGTGTTCTGGTGGGCGTCGCTTCCGCTGGCGGTGATGGGATGGCTTCGTCTGCGAGGCCGTCGTCCCCTCTGGCCGTTCGGCACGCTCTCGATCGTCGTGATCGGTACCGTGGCCATATCGCTCGGCATCCCGCGGTACCGGCTGGGTTTGGATGTGGTGGCCTGCGTCTTGGCCGCAGTGCCGATTGCAGCTTGGATCGGACGTCGTTGGCCGGCCACGGGCCCAACCTTGAGCGAACAGTTGGCCGCCGAACCCGAGACGGTGGAGAGCTCAGCCGAGACGTGACCGTTCGGCCAGGGTGGCGAGACCGACCCCGGCCAGCACGAGCACCGACACGTCGAAGGTGGAACGAAACCTCCAGAGCCCGTACACGATGGCCGCCATTGCGATGGCCAGGGCCATCTGCGCCAGGAGGAGGCCCAGTACCGTCCGCTGCCGGCGCCGGTACAGGGTGAGCGCCCCGACGGCGGCGAGGGGTAACAGCAAGGTCATCTCGACGATGGCGATCCAACCGAGCCAGGGCTGGCGCCCCTCGCCGGTGCCGTACTGCAGCGTGTCGCTCGGGTGGTACCACCCGAGCATCCGCAGTACCCGAAAAGAGGCAACCCGGGGGAGGTCACCACGGTGATCCTTGGCGTACTCCACCGCGCGCTCGCGGTAGGCGGCGGCGACCTGTGACTCGTCGAGCGCGCCGTAGGGGTCGGTGTCGCCCAGCAGTTCGGTGAGGTCGTCGGTGCCGTCGTTGTCGAGGTCGAACTCTCGAAGACACCCGAGGGTCCAGAGCCCCACGCCCGGGCCGTCCCAGACGTCGTCGCAATACGAGCCGATGAGGGTGAAACCGTCCTGGGAGGAGGTGAAGGTTGGCTCGGCGAACACGGCAGCGTTGCGAAACACCCATGCGCCGGGTAGTACCAGGGCGGCCCCGACGGTCAGGGCCGATAACGCAATGGTTGCTCGTCCTGCCCGCCACGCCCCGAGGATGCCAACCGCCATCACGATGGGGGCGAGGATCACGAACTCGCTGCGTCCCAGCATCATCAGGCCGACGAGCGCGCCGAGCGCAACCGCCAGGCGCACGCTGGGATCGCGACGGAAGCGAAGCGCCACCAACGTGGCTCCGAGCAGCACCACGATGCTGGGGGTCTCCGACATGACCGACCCATCGCTCAGCACCAGCGGTGCGGCCACGGCGGCCAGCCCGGCGGCGGCCGTGGAGGCCCGCGGGCCGGCGATCTCCAAGGCAAGGCGGCCGATCAGGAGCACCACCACCACCCCGAGCAACACCATGGCGAGGCGCAGGGCCAGAGGAGCGGCGCCGGTCAGTCCCGCAACCGGGGCCAGCATGGTGCTGGTGAGTGGCGGGTGGGCGGCGGTCGGGTGACCCACGAAGGACTGAAGCAGCGTGTTGGGCCACAGGTACCACTTGCCGCGGGTGAGTTCGAACGCCTGGTTGGAGTAGAAGAGCTCGTCGCCCGCCAGCGGGTCGCCGCGCTTGGCCACCAACACAAAGGCCAGACGCAACACGAACGCAGTCTCCAGCGGCCACCTGGCCACCCCCCACACCGTTCTGCTCGAAGGGCGCTTTGCCCTCGCCGGGCCCGTCGGGGGAGAAGCGTCGAGGCTGTTGGCCTCGTCCGACCCAACCGCATCGGTCGGCGGACTTTTATCACCGGTCACGCAACAACACTACGGCCTCACCTGCTGAGGTCCGGCACGCTCCCGGCGTGCGTCGGGGCGCTAGCCTCATCCCGGTGAGCGGCTCTGACCAACCGGCGAGGAGCGACACCCGCCGTCGCTGGATGTCGCTGTTGGCCTGGTCGGCGGCGGTGGTTGCGGTCGTCGCCCTGGGGGTGGGGTTTGACCGTTGGTTCGGTGCCCGTGACCGACTCGGCAGCGCCGAAGCGCGGGCATCGCCCGTGCTGGCAGAGGCCGATGGGTTCAACCGGGCAGACCAGGAGGGGCTGACCCGCCCGGACAACCCCGACTTCTGGCAGACCGATGGTGTCTGGAACGTGGTCGGGGGACAGGCGAAACCGACCGGCCCGGCGGTAGCGCTCACCAGGGTGCTTGGTGGGCCTGGGGCCTTCGAGGTGCAGGTTCGCGATGCCACACCCGGCACAGCGGTGGTGTTTCGATGGGAGGACGCCAACAATCATTGGCGGCTCCGGCCTCTGGAGGACGGTCCTTGGGTCGTCGAGCGGATGGAAAACGGGCGAAGCGTCGGGGTGACCCGCACGGCCGACCTCCTGGGCTTCGAGGATGTGCGACTGCTGGTCGAGTTCAACGGTGACGAGGTGTTGGTGCGGTCCCAGGGGCGTCTGCAATGCACGGTGGTTGACGCCACTTTTGTGGACGCCGACCAACTGGGCTTCTCCAGCGATGGTGTGGGAACACCAACGTTCGACAACGCCATCTTCTGGTTTCCGCCGCCATCGTCGTCGACCGGCGACCCCTGATGTCGGCCGCACGACCGGAGCCGCAGCCACAACTGGATGCGATACGCGGGCTGGCGGTTCTGGCGGTGGTGATCGGGCACTCGATCAGCCCGTATCTGGCGGTTACCCCAACGGTGACCAACCGGGTGATCATCGTCTTCGGGGTGCTGTTGGGCCTCTCGTTCTTTCCGCTCTCGGCCTACTTGCTGGGCCAGCCGATGGCGGCGGCGTTGCTCTCGGATTCGAGCCCGGAACGATTTGGCTCGTTTATGGGTCGCCGCGTCGCCAGGGTGGTTCCGGCCGCCTGGATCGCCGTCATCGTGTCGGTCTGGGTGGTTCACTCGCTGGCCGCTCCCGACGGCTGGGGCGAGTGGTTGGTCGTGCTGGGGTTCTCTCAGGAATGGCGGGCCGAATGGCTGGCGTTGGGGCTCTCGCCCATGTGGACGCTGGGTATTGAGTGGTTGTTCTACCTCGCACTGCCGCTGGCGGCGCTGTGTGGCGCCCGGGCGTTACCCAAGGCCGCCGGACCCGAACGGCGGGCACGCCTGTTGATGTGGGCCATCGCGCCAATGCTGATCATCGGTCCGGCGTTCAGGCTGAGTGCCTCCGTTTTGGGCTACCAGTTCATGGGCGTCGGCGACAGCGTTCAGCGGTGGCCGTTTGCGTTCTTCGATTGGATCGGCATCGGCCTGATGCTGGCGGTTGTGCGGGCGGGCCTCCACCTGGGGGTGCCGATGCCGCGGCCGCTGTCCTGGTTGCTGGAGCGGCCCAGGGTGATCGCCGGGTTGATGATCGCCGGGTTGTGGCTGACCTACTCGACGCACTTGGCGTTGACCCCGGGGAGCATCGCGTTGGTGCCCTCGATTCTGTCGTCAACGATCCTTCCGTGGGTGTCGGGCCTGGGGGTGTTGGCCCTGGGGTTCACCACCCGAGACACCCCGTGGTTGCGTGTGGCCCGCACCCCCGCCCTGGCATGGATCGCCACCGTTTCATTTGGTGTCTATCTGTGGCACTGGGCGGTACTGGCCATGCTGCATCAGAAGATTGCAGACCTGAACTCCTGGCCCCTCATGATGAGGGCAGGGGTGTTGCTGGCGATCAGCTTGATGCTGGGAAGCCTGTCCTACTACGGCCTGGAGCGTCCGATTGCCGACTGGTACTCACAACGCAGGCGGCGGTTGCGGGCCCAACGGTCAGCCTGACCGGCGGCTGCGGGTGCCTCAACCGCCTGCCACGGCGATACCGACCGCAGCCGCGGTGTCCTCTCCAATGATGCCCCCGCAGTTGAAGAGCGCCCCAAGGTCGGCGCCGAGGCGTTGGCGGGAACCCGCCAGGCCGCTGACCTGCTCGGCCAGTTCCACCAACTGATACACGCCGGTCGCTCCGATCGGGTGACCGCGGCCCAACAAACCGCCCGAGGGGTTGACCGCCGGGAGGTCACCGTCCGGTTCCAGCCGCCCGGCCGTGAGCGCACCGGCTGCCTCACCTGGGGCCGTGATGCCGATTACGTCGGTGGCCCACAACAGCTCCGAGGCGTTGGCGTCATGGAGCTCGACGACGTCGGCGTCCCGGGCCTCGATGCCGAGCTGTGTCCAGAGCCGAGCGGCCACGTCGCCAACCCGGGAGTGGTAGTCGCCGGTGCCGTCGCCGCCGACCATGGTCGTTGCCGTGATCCGGGGGCCGTCACCGGTGGCGCTCAGCACCACGGCGGCGGCGCCGTCGGCGAAGCCGGAGCACATCTCGACGCGCAGCGGGTCGTTGATCAGCCTGGATGTCGCCGCATGCTCGTGGGTGATCGGTTGAGTTCGGACGCCCACGGGGTTGGCGGCGCCCAGCCGGGCGGCGCGCACTGCCGCCTCAACCAGGACATCGTCACCGAGGCCGTGGCGCGTCATGTACTCGCGTGCCCAGCGGGCGTTCAGGGCCATAACCGGGGTGCCCCGGCCCGCGGCCATGGCTGTGTACATCTGCCGATCGTCCGGAGTCATCGCGCGATGAATGGCGTCTACGGTGGCGCGGGTTGATCCGACCGTCATCTGTTCGACGCCGATGACGAGGACGGTTTCGACCCCGCTCCGAACCAGCTTGTCCGCCGTGTAGAGCGCCGTGGAGCCGCCGGCACAGCTGTTGTCGATGTTGATCACGCCCGCACCGCCAAGACCGGCGTCCCGCAACCATGCCTGCCCCCGGATGTTGTCCTGGGTTTGGAGCGGGCCGCCGAGGGCGTTGGCCACCAGAATCAACTGCGGATCCGGGTTTCCGGCGGAACGCAATGCCTTGGTCGCTGCGGCGACCGTCAAGGCGGCAACGTCGCCTGGCTCTCTGCGAAGCGGGAGCGCATGCCAGCCGGTGATCACCGGGTCATCCACGATGAGGTCCTCCTGTGGTGTGATCCGAACGCCCGGTCACTGTTGAAAGAAGTTTGACGATCTGGCCGAGGTGGGCGCGAGGATCGTCCATCGTCACCACCAGGCTGAGGTGGTTGGCGCCGGCCTGGACGAACTCGCCTGCCCGCTGCGCCAGTCGCTCATCGGCGGGCAACACCATGCGGGGTCCGATGCCGGGCAGGTTGTACAGGGACTCCAGCCACTGCCGGCCCGACTCCAGATGCTCCGGGGGACAGCAGAAGAGGAACGGGCCCCGCATCGGCGGCACGATGTGCAACCCGCTCAAACGGTTGAATTGAGCTGCGAAGTGCGAGGGACCCAGAAACGCCGGCAGCCAGTTGGCGCCAAGGGCTGCGACGGCTCGTTGCGACCCGGGGCCGCGTCCGCCGATCCATGGGCGCGGCGCGCTTCGTCCGCCGGTGCTGAGCGCGGCGGCGACCGCCCGATGGTGTTCGACCATGGCGTCCCAGCGATGTGTCGGCGCGGTGAGTCGCTCGGCGGCGTCGTACTCCCGTTGGTGCTCGCCGACACCCAGACCCCAGCCGAGGCGACCCTCGGCGACGTCGATCAGTGACCCCAACGATGCGGCGAGTACCAACGGAGGGCGCAGCAGTGCCTGGAGCACCCCGGGCCCGACCGCGATGCGGTCGGTGGCCTCGAGGCCGATGGTGGTGGCGGTGAGGGCGTCGATGAACGGGCTGTGCCACAGGATGTGATCGAAGCACCAGAGTCGATCGAAGCCCGCCGTCTCGGCTTCGTGTGCGACCGAGCGCACCAAACCCGGGTCTGGTGCACCGAATTGGAGAAAGGTTGGCAACGCCAGGCCAAGATCGAGTGCGGTTGATTCGGTTGATTCAGCCATCGCCGCAAACCCCCCAAAGCGACAGTACCTGGGTTTCGGCCACCGGGCAGAAGCGCTTTTGGAATGCGACCTGTGCCGCAGGGTCGCCGGCCTCGGCGGAGCGGTTGGGTTCGGCCAGGTTGGGGCGGGACGGCGACACGAGCACCCAGTCGGCCTGCGCCAACTCGTCGGGCAGGCTGGAACCCGCCACGTTGGTGAAGCCCGGGTCCATCTCGGAGTGGTAGGTGCCCACGGCGAGGTCGGGAAACAAGGTGTAGAGGGCCACCGGGTTGTCGTAGGCCCGGGCGAGGTCGCTGGGGGCGACGATCAGCCGGTCACCGGGCCCGGCCCTCGCCGCCAGTTCGTTGACGGTTCGCTGAACGGGCGACTGCACCGACGCGGCCACAGGCAACGAACGGTCACCTACGGTGACCACCCCCGCGTCGCGCGTGCTTTGCCCGGTGGCCGCCCGGCTCCACGGGCCGAGCACAGGTGCGGGGAAGAGCACCAGGATCAGCAACAGCGGCACCAGTGGTGCCAGCGCCAGAATGTCTGGCCTCGGGGACGACTTCCTGGCAACGAGCAACGTGGTGATGGTGACCGGCAGCGCGGCCAGGGGTACGGCGGTGGTCAGCGCCAGGTGGCCCAAATCGGGCCGCTGCACCAGCTGCGGCAGCAACGCAAGCGCCAAGCCTGCGACGGGCACCAGCGCCGGCATGCTGCGCCGAGCCGCCCAGGCAGCCGCCACCAGGAGCAGTGTGGCGGCCACCGACACCCAGAACCACAGCGCCACCTGGGCTGCCAGCGGCGGCGCGGGCAGCGGCCATTTCGGGGAGAGGCTCAGGGTGCGGCTGAGCCCCTGAAGGTCGGCGAACGGGGGTGGCGGCAGGCTTCGGTAGGGGCGCAACGTGAATACGGGGCCGGTCACCAGCACCCGCCAGGCCTTCGCCGGGCCGACGATCAGCGTGTAGGCCGCCAAGGGCGCCAAACCGGCGGCAAACCCGCCCAGCATCGGGGGCCACGCTCGCCTGATGGCCGCGCGGCTGCGTGCGGCCCACAGCGCCCCGCCCCCTGCCAACACCACGGCCAGGGCCAGGTCGGGACGGAACCCCAGGGCCAGACCAAACAGCAGCCCCGCACCGGCAAGACGAGCAAACTGAACCGGGGTTGAGGACGTTGCCAACGGCCCCCTTGTTTGCTCTCCGTCCAACAGGCCCGGTGGTACCTCCCGGAGCAGAAGCACGCCCCACAGCACCGCGGCCAGCCCGAACCACCAGGCGACCGCCACCAGGGTGCCGGCCGAATAGACGGTGATCGACGTGACCACTGCTGCGGCCGTGGCCACGTTGCGTCCCCACGGCCGCAGCAGTTGGCGCACTCCCAACACGATGGCGATCAGCAGCAGGGCACCCACCACTCGTTGCGCGCCGATCGAAGGACCAAACACCTTGAACCAAAGCCCCATGAACCATGGGCCGAGAGGGCCGTAGAGCGCGTGGAAGTCGACGCCCGGCGTCTGTCCCTGCAACACGAGTTCGGCGTGCAGGACGGTGAAGCCCTCCTCGTACAGAGGTCCGGGCGCACCCCGCAGACCCCATGCCGGCGCCAGCGCGGCGAACGCGGTGATCAGGTAGCCGGCCTCCCGGGGGAGGACCCACGTCGACCTGGTCGGCGCCGCCGCCGACGTTTCAGCGCCGGGGGTTTCAGGGCGGGCACTCCGGGGGTCGACCGCTTTGGGATCAGCGCCGGTCACGAAAACCTCGCAGTGGCAGGTCGTTGCGTTGCAGCCAGTTGTCGGACGGGTAGTGGGCTGTCGGATCGATGGCGTGCAGGGTGTAGGCGGCTCGACGCCGTTGGGAACGGTTGGCCAGGCTGTAGTGGGGGAGCAGCCCGTCCAGCACGATCAGCGTGCCCGACCGCACCTCGAGGGGGACAAAGCCGGCCTCGGCGCCACCCGCCGGCGGTTCGTCGCCCAGCACCTCCATCGTGGTTCCCCCTCCGGGGGCACGGCGGAAACGGCGGGCAGGCTTGCGACGGTGTCCGCCGGGCAGCGCCCACAGGCAACCGTTGTCCAGCGTGGCGTCCTCCAGCGCAAACCAGAAGCCGACGACCGACCTGGGCTCCGTCCGCAGAAACGTGTGGTCGGTGTGCGACGACACCTCGCCGCCGATCCCCGGCTGCTTAAAGATGAGCATCGACTGCACCAGCGCATGACCACCGACGCCCAGGCGGCCGGCCAAGTCGGCCAGGCGTTGGTGGCGGCTGAAGTCGTCAAAGACGGGTTCGAGGTCGTGCTGGGCATGACCGAACTTGTTGATCGCCCGGTCCAGCGGCACCTGGAGGTTGCCGTTGGAATCGAAGGCCTCGGGCTCAAAGAAGAAGCTGATTCGGTCACCCGAGGCCAGGAAGTAGTCGTCAGACGTGCGGGTCTGCTCGTTGGTGGAAAAGATCGACCGGGTGACCTCATCCGGCTTGAACGCCGCCACCAGTTCGTCGGCCCTGGCGATCAGGGTGGCCGCCTCGTCTGATGGAAAGAAGTCCTCCAGTACCAGGTAGCCGTCGGCTTCAAATCGTTCCCGCGGTGCTGCGTCGGTCGGCCCGGTCGTCATGGTGCCAGTCTCGCAGGAACCGGGCCGGTGCCGCCCCGACACATTCTCAGGACGTCGGTTGGGCGCCGTCACGACTCGCTGCGCAACCGGCGAACGTCGGACGGCCCGAACCCCCAGGGCAACAACTCGTCGATGCCGTGGGGACCGTCGTCCAACAGCACTCCGATACCAGCGCACACTCGGCGCAGAGCGACAGACCGATCGAGGCACACTCGGTGTTGGAGCCCTCCAGCACCCGGCTGTCGGTGGTTTCGGCGGCGGCGGCGCCGACCGGCACGCCCGAGTACGGGGCGTGACTGCGTTCGGTCGCACGCCGTGCGGTGTCGAGCAACAGCGCCCACGGGTCCGGCGTCACGAGGCCTCGGTTGCGTCTATTGGGCTTCGCCCCGGCGGAACGGGATGCCGAGTGCCTTCGGCATGCGCAGCTTGCGCAGCGCAGTGGCCGCCACCACCAGGGTGACGATGTGGGGCGTATAGGGCAAGAACTCCTTTGGCAGCGTCTGGGTGGTGAGGTACCAGATGAGGAGACCCGCCGAGACGAGGCCGGACATGATCGCGTTCTTTCGGCGTCCCTGAATGGCGGCCACGATCGCCACCAGCGCGGTGGCGATGGCACCGGAGAGCAGGAACGCGTGCACGGCCACGCCGCTGGCGCCCCGCAACCGAACCGCGTCGCTGTAGCCGAACAGCGTGGCGGCCCCAACCGCAGACACCGGTCGCCAGTTGCCGAAGATCAGCGCAGCCAGGGCGATGTAGCCCCGTCCGCTGGTCTGGCCCTCCGAGTAGGTGGACGTGGTGACCGTCACGATGAACACCCCGGCCATGCCCGCGAGGAGCCCGGAGATCACGACGGCGATGAACTTGGTGCGGATCACCTTGACGCCCACCGACTCGGAAGCCCAAGGGCTCTCGCCCACCGAGCGCAGCCGCAGACCAAACGTGGTTCGCCACAGGATCCACCAGATGATGGGTACCAGGAAGATGGCGCCAAGGGTGAAGAGCGACAGGTCGGTGATCAGGCCCCGGGCCATGCCCGCCGCATCGGAGATGAAGAACCAGTGATGTTGCTCGATCGAGCCGAGCGCGTTCGACAGCGGCCAGATGGTGATCGTGGGAAAGTCGCCGCTGACGGGCGGGCTCTGGCGCACGCCCGCGCCCTCGCCGACGTTGGCGTAGACGGCCGCCGACAGGTAACGGCACAAGCCGGGAGCAAGCAGGTTGATGGCCACGCCCGAAATGATGTGGTCCACCTTGAAGATCACGGTGGCGGTGGCGTGCAGGCCCCCGCCGAGCGCGCCGCCCAACATGCCAAAGGCCAGGCCACCCCAGACACCCCAGTGCCAGCCGCCGTAGGCGCCAAACCAGGTACCCAGGATCATCATGCCTTCCAAGCCGATGTTGACCACGCCGGCCCGCTCCGAGAACAGTCCACCCAGAGCCGCCAGCGCGAAGGGCACGGTCAGCCGCAACGTCTCGGTGGTGAGGCCCGAGGAGGTCAGGTCGGTGGCTCCGGACAACACCCGGGTGATCGACAAGATGGCGACCCCGGTGACGGCAAAGAGGGCCCAGCGCTTCTCGGGACTGAACCAGGGTTTCGTCGGCTTGTCGGGCTCGAGCAGGTCCTCGTCCAGCGACCGGGGAGTGATTGCCGTGGTCATGAGGCCGCCATGTGTTCGGGTGCGGTGCGATCGTTGGGTTCGGACCCGGTGGTCAGCTCACGGGCGGTCGCCCGCTGCATCTGAACGTCGCCCAGACGCTCTGCCACCCCGTAGGCGATCACGGCGGTCAACAAGACGACACCCTGCATGATCGTGACGATCTCGGGCGGAACGTCGACGAGTTGCAGTCCCTGCCCGGCCCGGTCGAGAAACCCGAACAACAGCGCGCCGGCGGCCATGCCCAGCGGATTGTTGCGGCCCAGCAACGCCACCGCGATTCCGGTGTAGCCCAAACCGGTGGGGAAATCCTGGGTGTAGCGATGGAAGATGTTCTCCGACAGCAGCACCGGCAGGCCGACGGTGCCGGCGATGGCCCCCGAGATGAGCATGGCCTTCATCGTCATCGCCTTGGGGCTGACCCCTGACACCGCTGCGGCGGTGGGGTTGGCGCCCGACATGCGCAGGTCGAATCCAAACCGGGTGCGGTTGATGACCACCCACATGACGGCGCCAAGTCCGGCTGCGATCAGCGCAAACACCGACAGTTTTTCTGCGCTCGACACCTGAGCCAGGTTGCCCACCCAGCCCGAGGGACCAATCGGCTTGGTCTTGATCAGCTGCGTCTCGGAGGTGTCCCTCCACCGATTGACGAGGAACGCCACCGTACCTGCGGCGATGGCGTTCATCATGATGGTGGAGATCACCTCGGACACGTTGCGGGTCACCTTCAACACGGCGGGCACGGTGGCCCATGCCGCACCGGTCAGCATGGCCACCACGATGATGAAGGCCACGTGGAGCGGGGGAAACAGGTTCACCTGGGCTCCGGCGGCGGCGGCCACCACCACTGCCACCGCATACTGGCCCTCGACCCCGATGTTGAACAGGCCCATCTTGAACCCGACGGCCACCGCCAAGGCCGACAGGTACAGCGGGACGGCCTTGTTGGCGGCCACCAACAAGGAGCCTTCGGTGGTGCCGAAGCGGAACATCTCGGCGTAGGCGGAGAACGGATTGTGGCCCGACACGGCCAGGATCACCCCGCACAGCAGCGCCGCCAGTGCGACCGCCACGATCGGTGCCGCGATCGACGGCACCGCCCGCCGGGCTCGAAGTTGAAGCGCCGTGGAGTTCACGCCACCTGCTCCTGACGGCGTCCGGCCATGTAGGTGCCCAGGTCCTCGGGAGTGACGTGGGACGGGTCGAGGTCGGCGGTGAGCGCTCCCCTGAAGATCACCAGCAGGCGGTTGGACAGGCCGATCAGCTCATCGAGGTCGGCGGAGATCAACAGCACCCCAAGCCCATCGCCCCTGGCGATGCGCAACTGTTCCCAGATGGCCGCCTGGGCGCCGACGTCCACGCCTCGGGTCGGGTGGGCGGCGATCAGCAGGGTGGGTTCGGCGGTCATCTAGCGGCCCACGATCAGCTTTTGTTGGTTGCCGCCCGACAGCGCCAGCGCCGGGATGTCCGAACCCGGGGTGCGCACGTCGTAGGAATCGATGATGTCGACGGTGTCGGCACGGGCGGCTTTGCGTCGCAGCCACGGGCCGCGTCGATAGCGGCGCCCCTGGTGACCCAACATGACGTTGGACCACAGCGACTCGCCCAGCACCAGACCCTCCCGGTGACGGTCGGTGGGCACGTATCCCAGACCCGCATCGCGGCGCTGCCGGGTGGACATCGGCCGGAGGTCCGCCCCGTCCAACCGCATCTCGCCGGACTCGGGATGCCGGAGACCCAGCAGGGCTTCGATGAGCTCCTGCTGCCCGTTGCCCTCCACCCCGGCGATGCCCACGATCTCACCCTGATGAACGGTGAGGTCGACGTCGTCGAGCAGCCGGCGTCCGCCCTCGGCGGTCAGCGTCAGCCCGACGGTCTGGAGTGCGACCGTGTCGCTGGGAAGGTGTGGCTCAAGGGAGGGTGTGGGCAGTTCCGAGCCGACCATCAACGTGCCCAGGTCGGATTCGTCAACGTCGCCCGGCTTCACCGTGGCCACGGTGGTGCCCGCCCGCATCACGGTGATGTCGTCGGAGATCTCGAGTACCTCGTCAAGCTTGTGCGAGATGAACACGATGGTGACACCGCCGTCGCGCAGCGCCTGCAGGTTGGTGAACAGCTCGGTCACCTCCTGGGGGATCAACACCGCGGTGGGCTCGTCCAGAATGAGGATGCGTGCGCCCCGGTACAGCACCTTGAGGATCTCCAGGCGTTGGCGCTCACCAACGCTGAGCTCCTCCACCAGGCGATCGGGATCGAGGGGAAGTCCGTGGCGTTTGCCCAACCGGCGGATCATGTCATTCGCCCGACCCAGGTTCAGGACGCCGCGGTCGGCCTGCTCGGCGCCCAGAACGATGTTCTCGGCGACGGTCAACTGGTCGGCCAACATGAAGTGCTGGTGCACCATGCCGATTCCGGCATCGATCGCTGCCGCGGGTGAGCGAAAGGCCTTGACGGTTCCACTGACCTCAATGGTGCCCTCGTCGGGCTGGTGCATGCCGTAGAGGGTCTTCATCAGGGTGGACTTCCCCGCGCCGTTCTCGCCGATCAGCGCATGGATCGAGCCCGCCGCCACGGTGAGGTTGACGTCGCGGTTGGCAACGACACCGGGGAATCGCTTGGTGATAGCGGTGAGCCTGATTGCCGGTGGTGGTTGCTCACCGGACGCGACGGGGGGACGTCCCGGACCTTGCTCCGAGACATCCCCGCCGCCGTCGTTGTCCACAACCGTTCCCCGGTCCCTGAGTGACTCAGCCCTCGGGGGTGGTGGGCACCTCGATCTCGCCCGAAATGATCTGCTCCTTGAGCTTGTCCAAGTCGGCCGAGATGTCGTCGACGTACCCGCCCGACGTGGAGTAGTCCACGCCGCCGGCCTCGAGGTCGAAGGAGGTGACCCCGCCCTCGGTCTTGCCGGCATCGAAGTCGGTGATCGCACCTGCGACGGCGACGTCAACCTTCTTGAGCATCGATGTGAGGATCACGGCCTGCTGGTCCTTGGGCACCAGGTTGTACTGGTCGGAGTCCACGCCGATGGCCCACTTGGTGGTGTCCTTGCCGCCGTTGGCCTCGACCGCGGCCTCGAAGAGTCCGCTGCCGGAGGCGCCCGACGCGTGGAACACCACGTCGGCTCCGTCGTCGTACATCTTCTTGGCGATCGTCTTGGCCTTGGCCGGGTCGTTGAAGCCGTCAAAGTCCGGCGGCTGGGTGATGTACTGCGATTGGATCTTGATGTCCGGGTTGACCTTCTTGGCCCCGGCCTCGTACCCGGCCTGAAACTTCTTGATCAGATCGGTCTCGACGCCGCCGATGAAGCCGATCTGGCCGCTCTCGGATTTCATGGCCGCCGCGGCGCCCACCAGGTAGCTGCCCTGCTCCTCGGCGAAGACCAACTGCTTGATGTTTTTGGTCTTGGCCTCGTCCTCGGGCGGATAGGCGTTGTCGACGATGGCGAACGTGGTGTCCGGGTGGGCCTGGGCGGTCTCCAGAACCGAGTCGGCGAACAGGAAACCGACGCCGATCACGGGGTTGTAACCGCCTGCCGCCAGGCTCTCGAGCAGCTCGGCGCGGTTCTGACCGCCCTCGTCCGGCTCGAGTTCCTTGGTGGTGTAGCCGAGCCTGTCGGCAGCCTCGTTGAGCCCCTTGGACGCCGCGTCGTTGAACGACTTGTCGCCCTTGCCTCCAATATCGAAGACCAGGCCGATCTTGCCCTTGTCCTTGGCGCCGTCCGTGGCGTTGGCATCGTCCTGACTGTCGCCGCACGATGCCAGCATCAGTGCGGGCACGCTCAGCATTGCGGCCGCTGCCAGCACTCTCCGTCGTGATGTCACAGAAGATCTCCTTGGATCCGGTTGTCCCTCGTCGCCCCACCGCGTTGGTGGGTGTGACGATAGGCGCCCATGTGGCGGCGTGCACAAGATCCTGACTCCACCCGACCGGCCCTGCGTTGGTGGGTTGCACCGTCGGCTCCGGCCCGCCGGGAACGGCCCGGTAACATCGCCCATTCCCCCGACCTCCCCCCGAAATCACCCAGCTGGAGACCACCCATGTCACATCATGATTCGCCGCCGCCCGCCTCGATCCACGTGGCCGGAATCGGCAATGCGCTGGTGGACGTGCTTGCGTCCGCCCCGGAGGAATTGATCGACGAGTTGGGCCTGGTGAAGGGCGCGATGGGTCTGGTGGATGCCGACCGATCGGCGGAGATCTATGACCACATGGGTCCCGGCACCGAGATCTCGGGTGGCTCGGTTGCCAACTCGATGGTGGGCGTCGCCTCGTTCGGCGGACGTTCCCACTACCTGGGCAAGGTCCGTCAGGATCAGCTGGGGGAGGTGTTCGTCCACGACATCCGTGCCAACGGTGTGGGCTTCACCACGTCGTTGGCCACCGACGGGCCCGCCACCGGTTCGTGCCTCATTCTGGTGACGCCGGATGCGCAGCGAACGATGAACACCCACCTGGGCGCGGCGGTGCACTTTGGGCCCGATGATGTGGACCCGGCGGTGGTCACCGATACCGAGGTGCTGTTCCTCGAGGGGTACCTGTTCGATCCACCGGCGGCCCAGGAGGCGTTCAAGGTGGCCGCCAGGCTGGCCCGCGACGCGGGACGCAAGGTGGCGGTCACCCTGTCCGACCCCTTCTGCGTGGAGCGCCACCGAGCGGCGTTCGTCGACCTGGTCGACCACCACGTGGACGTGGTGGTGGCCAACCGCGACGAGCTGTGCTCGCTGTACGAGACCGACGACATCAACGAGGCTCACAGGATCGTTGCGGATCGCTGCCCGATGGCGGTCGTCACCCATGGCCCGGACGGGTCGTTCGTGCTCACAGGCGACCAGACCGTGCGAGTGGCCGCCGAGCCGGTGGCCAACGTCGTCGACACCACGGGCGCCGGCGACCAGTACGCGGCCGGGTTCTTCTATGGGCTGGCCACCGGGCTCGACCTGGAGACCTGTGGTCGTCTGGGCTCGATCGCCGCCGCCGAGGTCATCTCCCACCTGGGCGCCCGCCCACAGGTGTCGCTTGCCGAGCTGGCCGCACCGGCGCTCGCCGGCCGCAACCAGGGCTGACCCGCCACGCCTGATCAGCGACCGATGAGTTCGACGGCCGAACCCAGGCTGGCTGCCACCGCAAAGCGGGGGTGATCGAGCGGCGGCTCGGCCACCTCGTGGATCCACTGGTTGACCGACGGCACCCAGATTGCCCATCCGCCCAGCTCCAACACGGGCACAATGTCGCTGCGCACCGAGTTGCCGATCATGACGAAGCGTGCCGGGTCGACTCCCCAGCGGCGCAACACGGCGTTGTAGTGCGCCAGGTCCTTCTCGGGCAGGATCTCGACGCCGTCGACCCACTCGGACAGGCCACTGGCGGCCACTTTGGTCTCCTGTTCGAACAGGTCGCCCTTGGTGATGATGCTGCGTCGCAGCCCGGTGCGTGCCAGCAGGGCCAGGGCCTCGGTGACGCCGGGATAGGGCTCCAACGCATTGCCGAGCATCTCCCGCGACCAGTCGAGGATCCGGGCGATGTCGTCGCCTCCCACGGCGCCGTCGGACAACATGATGGCGGTTTCGATCATCGACAGCGTGAAGCCCTTCACCCCATAGCCAAACACGGCAAGGTTTCGGCGCTCGACGTCGTCCAGGTGGGCGCCGGCCACCGCATCGGCAAGCAGGTAGGGCGCCATCAGCGCCTCAAATCGGCTTGCGATGTCCTGGAAGCCACCCTCGGTCTCCCACAGCGTGTCGTCGGCGTCCAGCCCAACCAGATCCAGGTTTCGAGGTGCCTCGACGAACCAACTGGTGGGGACCTCGGCGCTCACGACGGGCAGTCTCGCAGGTACGGTGCGATATGGCTCCAGCGACCCGTCACCCGGCGACATGGCACTGACCAGCGGCATCGGGACCCCCTCGGAGTTCGACCGTGCGCTGCTTGTGCACAGCGCCCGCCGCCTGGACCCGACGCCGCCGACACCCGAGGCGTTGGCGACCGCTCCCAAGGTGCTGTTGCACGATCACCTCGATGGCGGTGCCCGACCCGCAACGCTGATTGAATTGGCCGAGGAGCAGGGCTCGTACGACCTGCCCGGAACCGACGCGGCCGAGCTGGCGCAGTGGTTTCACCAGGGCGCCGACCGGCGCGACCTCGGCCTGTACCTGGAGACCTTCGGACACGTGGTGGCGCTGATGCAGCGACGTGACGCCATTGTGCGAATCGCCCGGGAGTGTGCCGAGGACCTGGCCGCCGACGGCGTGGTGTATGCCGAGGTGCGCATGGCGCCGGAGCTGTGCGTGGAGGGCGGCCTCTCGATGGACGAGGCGACCGACGCCATGCTCGAGGGACTGGCCCAGGGATCGGCCGGCACCGAACTCACCGTGCGGCTGCTCTGCACCGCCATGCGCACCGCCGCCCGATCGGTTGACGTGGCCCAGGTGGCGCTCAATCACCGCGACGATGGCGTGGTGGGCTTCGACATCGCCGGCAAGGAGGACGGGTTCCCACCCAGTCGACACCTGGATGCCTTCCAGTTGGTGATGCGCGAGGACTTCCACATCACCATCCATGCCGGTGAGGCGTTTGGTCTGCCGTCGATTGCCGAGGCCCTGCATTACTGCGGCGCCGGACGGCTGGGACACGGGGTGCGGATCGTTGACGACCTGGTGCTCACCGGTACCGAGGACCGCGGTCCCGGCCTTGCACCCGGTATCACCGAGGACTCCGCCGTACACCTGGGGCGAACGGCGGCGTTCGTGCGTGACACCCGGGTGCCCCTCGAGATGTGCCCGTCTTCCAACGTGCACACCGGCGCGGCTGCGTCGATCGCAGAGCACCCCATCGGTCTCTTGACCGACCTGCGGTTTCGGGTCACGGTCAACACCGACAACCGACTGATGTCCAATACGACGATGACCAAGGAGTTTGGCCTGTTGGTCGACGAATTGGGCTTCGACCTGGGCGGCCTGCAGTGGCTCACCCTCAACGCCATGAAGTCGGCGTTCCTCCCGTTCGATCAGCGGCTGGCGATCATCGACAACGTCATCAAACCCCGCTACGGGGCGCTGCGAGGTCAGCCGGTGTAGGTGGCACGGCCGGAGACCGCCGCGGCCACCCTGGCGGGCGTTGCGGTCATGGGCACGTCAAGCCCGACCGGCAGCTCGACCGAGCCCACGTCGCACCCGCGATCGCCTGATCGGCTGCGCCCCTGGCCGTCCGTTTTGACATGTGCGAGGCACGTCGGGGGAGGCACGCGATCCACCAGCACACCGTTGGGCACCGGCGGCCGTGCAGGCACCGGCGGACGCTCCTGAAGGTCTCCCTGGTAATACCCGAGCAGGCCGACGCCGTCCCGGGGGCCGTCGCTCAGGTCGCCGACGCCAGAGCCAAACCCGCAGCTGGGATCGTCGCCCACGTTGTAGCCGTGGCTGGTCGCCCGTTCCACCGAACACGAGTTGGGCGCCCCGGCGCCCCCGGCGACGTAGCCGGCAAAGGAGTCGAGGTTGACCGCCCCCAGTTGCCGCCCGCCGGAGGGGGAGGTGGTCGAGTTGTCCACGATGGTCGAGAAGACCAGGGTGGCATTGGTGGCCACGGCACCGCCGTTGGTCATCGCCAGGTTGTTGGTGATCGTGGAGTTGGTGGCATGGAGGTCGCCCAGCACCCACACGCCGCCGCCGGCCGATCCGGCGGAGTTGCCCGACACCACCGAACGGATCAGGTTCAGCTGTGCGGGTGGGCCGGACAGCGTGACTGCGCCGCCGGTGTCCTCCGCCGAGTTGGAGGTCAGCATGGAATCGCTGATCGTGATCTCGGAGCTGCCTTCGGAGAGCAGCGCGCCCCCCGAACCCTGCCCGAGCGGCGCCGTGGCCTGCCCGCCGGCGAGCGTCACCTTTGACAGGTCCACCCGGTCGTCGCCCGTGACGTGTAGCACCCGTTGACCGGGGCATTCCTGCACCACGGTGGCCCCGTTGCCTTCGATCCTGATACCGCCACCCACCGTTGAGAGGTCCAGGTCACCCCCCTCGTTGTCGTTCTCGTCGGAACCCTCCCCTGGTCGAGCGTCCGTTCGGCGACACCCCTTCGTCAACCTGTAGGTGGTGGGTTTGAGCACGATGACCGTGTCGGTGCCGCTTCGCGTCGCCGAGTCGACCGCATCTCGCAACGACCCCGGGCGCCCATCGGCCGAGGTGGTGGTCACGATGCGCTCGGCCCGCTCCCAACCTTCGGGAAGCGCTCCGGTGCCCTCGTCGTTGCCCACGACGCCGATGGCCAGAGATCCTGGCAGGAGCAGCGCCAGCGTCACCGCGGCGAAGACGAGGAGCCTCCACCGGAGGCTTCGTCCCGATTCGTCGTTCTCGTCGTTCTCGCTCGCAGACGCCGTCGGGGCACCGCCCTTCCCTCCTTCGATGACTGGTGGGTCGGGCTCCGAGGCGCCTCGATCGGGCATCGCCCGGTCGAGGCCGCGGCGTGCGCCGGACAGGCCTCGGTCGCGGAGACCGCTGAGCAATCCCATCAGTTGGGTGGTCTGCGGCCGTGGAGCCGCGGATTGCCGTCGGCCGTGCCTGTTGGAACCGGGCCGCCAGGAACCGGCGCGCCAAGAATCGTGCGGACCTCGTGTTCCATCCATTCCAGCCGGGTGCCGGCGCGTCGCCTGGCGGCTCGAAGGATCCGCTCACCGGCGCGGCTCCCACCGGCAACCTGCTCGACAACCTCCAGGTACGCCTTGAACTTCGGTTCGGTTCCCGACGGCCGGAAGGCCACACGGTCGCCACCGCGAAGGAACAGTCGCACCAGGTCGTCGGATGGGCGGTCGACCGATTCCACCAGCCTGCCGCCCAACGCCGTCGGTGGGTTGCTTTCGAGTCGGGCCACCAGCGCATCGCGGTTTCGAGCCCAGCCGGTGCTGTCGAAGCGCACCGACACCTGGGAGGTGGTGTGAACCCCGTGCTCACGCGTCAGGCGGTCCAGCACCGCAAGGGGATCGGACCCGGTGTTCAAGAGCCGACCGCACAGGTCGGCGACGGCGAGTGCGGCGAGGAGCCCGTCCTTGTCCCGACAGCCGGGGCCGACCGCGTAGCCCATCGCCTCCTCGTAGGCCACCAACTGCAGCCACTGGGGGTGGGCCAGGGCCGGACGGCACAGCCACTTGAAGCCGGTCAGCGTTTCGGCGTAGTGCACGCCCGCTTGGGTGGCCATCTTCTCCAGCAACTGGGACGACACCATGGTGGTGGCCAACAGGCGGTCGGGAAGGCCTTGGCTTCGCTGGAGGGCCCACCAGGCCAGCAGCGCGCCCACCTCGTTGCCGGTCAACGTGTGCCACTGATCGTCCGCGTCGGGTACGGCGACCGCGAGACGATCGGCATCGGGATCGTTGGCGAGGATCAGGTCGGCCCCGAGCTCGGTGGCCAGCGCAATGGCGGCGTCGAGCGCACCCGGCTCCTCCGGGTTGGGGAAGGCGACGGTGGGAAAGTCGGGATCGGGAACCTGTTGTTCGGGCACCGGGGTGACGCTGGTGTAGCCGGCGGCGCCCAACAGCTGAAGCAGTGGCGCCCCGCCGACGCCGTGCAGCGCGGTGGTTACCACTTGAAGGTCGGGGTCTCCGGCGGCCCCGACCTGGTCCAGCGTGTCGGCCAGATACCGATCCACCATGAGGCGGCGGGTGTTGACCGCACCGGAGCCGGGGTGGGGCGTCAGCCTGCGGTCGCGGGCCGCCGCCTCGATGGCTGTGGCGATTCGGGCGTCGATCGGTGGGATGATCTGTGCCCCGTCGCTCCAGAACACCTTGAGGCCGTTGTCGGAGGCCGGGTTGTGGCTGGCGGTCACGCACAACCCGGCGCCGAGCCCGTGCTTGGAGACCGCCCAGGCCACCAACGGTGTCGGGACCGGCCCGGCCGGCTTCATCACGCTGATGCCATGAGCCTCCAACACCTCCACCACGTCCTCGGCAAACCGGGCGGAGCGGTGGCGGGCATCGTGGCCCACGATGGCGGTTTTGGGCACCCCTTCGGAGATCATGACCCGGGCGATACCGGCGGCGCTCTGGCGAACCAGCAACCGGTTCATTCGGTTGGGGCCGGGCCCCATCGCCGCTCGCAGCCCGGCGGTCCCAAAGGCCAAACGCTCACCAAAATGCTCGGCCAGGTCGGCTTCGTTGCCCTGCTGGAGGAGCCGCGTCGTGGCGTCCCGTGTTTCGGCATCGGGGTCGAGTGCCATCCAGGTACGGGCGGCGGCCCGCAACCCGGCCTGGTCAACGTTGGGTCGCAGCTCCGCCATGACCTCGACGGTACTGCCCCGGAGGCCGCCCGACCCGACTCCAGCTCGTCGCCGCCGTCGACGCCGGCATCGTCTCGCACCCGGGTGGCGGCGCTCGGCCGTATTCGCCAAGCTGGACCATGGCGTTCTTTGATCACCACTGTCACCTGGCGGACCTGGATGACGGGCAGGAACTGTTGGATGCGGCCCGGTCGCAGGGGGTGAGCAGGTTCATCGACGTGGGCGTCACCATTCAGTCGTCACGCGCCTGCCTTGAGTTTGCGAGCACGAGGGATGGGGTGTGGGCCACGGCGGGCGTGCACCCGCACGATTCGAATGAGGGACCGGTCGATGAGCTGATCGTTGCGCTGGAACAACTGGTCGATGGCGGCGCGGTCGCCGTGGGCGAGTGCGGCCTCGACTATCACTACGACCACTCCCCTCGAAACACCCAGCGGGACGTTTTTGCGGCCCAGATCCAGCTGGCTCTGCGGCTCGATGTGCCGCTGGTCATTCACACCCGGGAGGCTTGGCAGGACACCTTCGCCGTCCTCGATGACGAGGGCTGGCCCAGGCGCACGATCCTTCACTGCTTCACCGGTGGTCCCCAGGAGGCGGAGCGGTGCCTGGCCGGCGGGGCGGTGCTGTCGTTCTCGGGCATCGTCACGTTCAAGGGGGCCGCAGACGTGCGCGAGGCGGCCAAGCAGGTGCCACCCGACCGGTACCTCGTTGAGACCGACACGCCGTTTCTTGCGCCGGTGCCCCACCGGGGTCGACGAAACCAGCCGGCCTGGGTGGTCGACGTGGCTCGCGGGCTGGCCGAGGTCCGGGGCGAGACGGTCGCCGAGGTTGAGGCCAACGCCTGGGCCAACACCCACGCGGCCTACGGCCTGGCACTCCCGACTGTCGGCTGAGGCCGTTCCGGACCTGCTCGTCAACCGGGATGCCAAAGCCCGCAGTAACCTTGTCCTTAATGGCCCAGCACCGATCCACGCCGACCCGCATCCGGATCGCCGCCGGACTGACCGGGGCGGTTGTCGCCGTGCTGGCCGTGGTGTTCGTCGTCACCCTTGGCGATGATTCGGAGGAGGCCGCCACGACCACCGCCGTCACCACCACATCGGGGGTGCCGCTGCCGCCACCGCTCTTCGAAACCGATCCGTCGTGGAACATTCGCGGTCATTCCCGATTCGCCGACGCCGAGCGGAGCAAGCGGGAACCGGGCGGCCGCGGCCCGTTGGTCGAGGGCGTGGAGAACGTGCCCCCGACGCGATTGAACATCACCACCACCACCATCGAACAGCGTGTCATCAGCCTGGAGGAGTCCGGGGCGTTGACCACGAGGACCACCTCAGGGCCCTCGGTGACGACGTCGGGTGTCGGATCCTCCAGCGGCGGAACCGGTACATGACCCCACAGGCCGGACCGCCGCTGCTCACACGCTCGACGATCTCGGAGCTGCTGGCCCGGTACCGACATCTGCCACGCAAGACCCTGGGTCAGAACTTCGTGGCCGATCCCAATACGATTCGTCGAATCGTCACGCTGGCGGGCGTCACCGAGGAGTCCTCGGTGGTCGAGATCGGACCCGGGCTCGGTTCACTCACGCTGGGCCTGGCCATGACGGCGGGACGGGTGGTGGCGGTGGAGGCCGACCCGTCGCTGCTGGAGCCGTTGACCGAGGTCACCGCCGGCACGGGGGTGGAGGTGATCGGCGCCGATGCGTTGTCGTTGGACTGGGCCGAAACGCTGAGTGGTGCCGCCGTGGCATCCGCCACTACCCCGAAGGTGACCGAGTGGGACCTGGTGGCCAACCTGCCCTACTCGGTCGCCACGTCGTTGCTGTTGGGTGTGGCCGAGCGGGCGCCGATGATCACCCGCGGCCTGGTGATGGTGCAACGCGAGGTGGGGGAGCGGTGGCAGGCCGAGCCGGGCTCGCGAACCTACGGCATTCCCACCGTGATGCTGGCTCGATGGGGCACGGCGTCGATCGTCGGCGAGGTGCCCCGCAGCGTCTTTCTGCCCGAGCCCCGGGTCGACTCCGTGCTCGTCCGGTTTATCCGCCACGAGCGCTCGCCCATCCCAACGGACGGTGTCGACGATGAGCGTCTCGATCGGGTGGTGCGCACCGCGTTTGGGGGCCGCCGCAAGATGTTGCGGCGGTCGCTGAGCGGCATCGTCTCGCTCGAACACTTCGAGGTGGCCGGCGTGAATCCGACCGATCGCCCCGAGCAACTCGCCCTGGCGGACTTCTCACGGCTGGCGGCGCAGCTCCCCGCCGGCCGGTAACTTGGCCTGGTGCCGGATCACGTCAAGGACCCGCTCGATCAAGCGGTGACGCTTCAGGCTCCAGCCAAGATGACCTTGAGCCTGCGGGTCACCGGGGTTCGCCCGGACGGGTACCACACACTGGACGCCGAGATGGTCTCGCTGTCCCTGGCCGACCGGCTGGTGCTGGGGCCCGGCGAGGGTCTCACCATCGAGGGTGAGGGTGCGTCGGCCGGCGACGACTCGGTGAAATGGGTGGGTGCCACCAGCGACAACCTGGTGACACGGGCACTCGCGCTGGTGGGGCGCACGGCCTCGGTGCAACTCACCAAGCACATACCCGCCGGTGCGGGGCTTGGTGGTGGATCGGCCGATGCAGCCGCCATCCTGCGCTGGGCGGGGTGGACCGACCTGGGCGCCGCGGCCCGACTGGGTGCCGACGTGCCGTTCTGCGTCGTCGGCGGGCGCGCCCGGGTGAGAGGTATTGGGGAGCTGGTCGAGCGGCTGCCCTTCAGGGCCCTTGACCTCACGCTGTTGACGCCCCCGCTGGGGGCATCAACACCTGCGGTGTATGCCCGTTGGGACGCGCTTGGCGGGCCCTCCGGCGACAACGGCAACGACTTGGAGCCCGCAGCGTTGGCCGAAGTGCCCGAGCTGGCGAAGTGGCGTCATCGCCTGGGCGATGCGTCCGGCCAGGTGCCACGGTTGGCGGGCAGCGGTTCGACGTGGTTCGTCGAGGGCCACCACCCGGGACCCGGGCATCGCCTGGTCAGCACGGTGCCCGCCGCACCCTGAAGGTGGCGGCGAGGCGGAGGCTACTTCTTGGAGCGACGCTGGTGACGCGTCTTCCGCAACAGCTTCTTGTGCTTCTTCTTCCGCATACGCTTGCGACGCTTCTTAATCAGTGATCCCATGAGGGGGGGCACTGTACCGGTCCCCAGCGAATCGAACCAAGGCGGCGCCGGCGGCGGACGGCCGGTATCGTGTGGCCAACTACCTTTGGCGGGTAGTTCAATCGGCAGAACGCCTGACTTTGGATCAGGAGGTTGCAGGTTCGATCCCTGCCCCGCCAGCGAACAACATCGACGCACGTATCCCCAACAACACGTCGACCTCCGGGTCGGAGGAGCACACTGCGGTGGAGCTGGTCACCAAGAAGAAGCTGTTGCTGGTCGCTGGTCGGGTCCACCCCGAACTGGCCACCGAGATCTCCGAGCGCCTTGGCGTTCCCCTGGGCGACGTGGAGCTGGCCAGCTTCCCCAACGGCGAGCGCCACTGCCGTTATGGCGAGTCGATCCGGGGCGCCGACCTGTTCATCCTGCAGACCCACGACAGCATCGAGGGCACCACGATCAACGACGCCATCATGGAGCAGTTGATCATGGTGGATGCGGCTCGCCGGGCCTCCGCCAAGCGCATCACGGTGGTGGCGCCCTTCTTCGGCTACTCCAGGCAGGACCGGAAGGCCACGGGGCGCGAGCCGATCACGGCCAAGCTGGTCGCCAACCTGTTCGCCGCGGCCGGCGCCAAGCGACTGGTGTCGATCGACCTGCACTCGGGCCAGATTCAGGGGTTCTTCGATGGGCCGGTCGACCACCTCACAGCCATGCCGGTGCTCGTCAACTGGATGAAGGCCAACCTGCCGCCCAACGTGGTGGTCGTCAGCCCCGACTCGGGCCGGGTGCGGGTGGCGGAGCGCTACGGCAACCACCTCAACACCGATATCGCCATGGTGCACAAGCGCCGGGTGAAGGTGGAGGGTGCCGGTGCCGACGGCGAGCAGAGCATCGTCGAGGCCAAAGGAGTGGTCGGCCAGGTGAAAGGTCGGCCGTGCGTGATCATCGACGACATGATCGACACCGCGGGCACCATCTGTGCCGCTGCGGAGCAGTTGAAGGTGGAGGGCGCCACCGAGGTGTACGCCGCAGCCACCCACGGGGTGCTCTCGGGCCCGGCGGTCGACCGGCTGAAGAACGCGCCGATCGAGAAACTGGTCATCACCAACACGCTGCCGATCCCACCGGAGAAGAACTTCGACAAGTTGGTGGTGTTGTCGGTGGCCGAGATCATCGCGGACGCCCTCGACGCGGTGTTCGAGGACACCTCGGTGTCAGAGATCTTCGCCGGTCAAAACCACAGCTGATCGTCGTCCCGCGTACATGGTGGGCAGCGGCTGAACCCAGCGGCCGTGGTAGTCGGCGTGGGCCAGCAGCGTGCCCGAGCCGCCCGGCCAACATCGCAACTGCACGGCCGCCCGGTCGCGACGGAATTCGTCGGGTTCGAAGCTCACCCTCACCAGCGGCGCGGCCTTGGTGGCCCGCTCGCCGGCCGCCTCGATGGCCCGGGTGATCGGCCAGCGTTCAGCGGTGGGCACGTACTGCCACATGATCGACTGGAACACCATCGTGGGGCGAGAGCCCGCCCGGTCTGCCAACACGCCGTCCAGCGTGGCTGCGGTGTCGTCGGTCTCGATCAGCGTGGCCGGCACGGCGGCCGCCAGTTGGACCGCTCCGTCGAGGCGTTTGCGCCGCTCGGTCTGATCCGGCCAGAGGTAGCTGTGCAGGCG
This sequence comes from Candidatus Microthrix parvicella Bio17-1, assembly GCF_000299415.1. Classification (NCBI taxonomy): domain Bacteria; kingdom Bacillati; phylum Actinomycetota; class Acidimicrobiia; order Acidimicrobiales; family Microthrixaceae; genus Candidatus Neomicrothrix; species Candidatus Neomicrothrix parvicella. The sequence goes on along the minus strand of NZ_AMPG01000002.1, from coordinate 864,157 downwards.
CAGCGCAACGTCCGGGTCGGTCGGGTCGGCCGGGTGTGGGTCGAGACCGATCCGATCGTCGACCTGCCACTCGTGCAGATGTGGGGCTCCGCCGACCCACTCCGGCGCCAGGCGCACCAGCGAAGCCGGATCACCCGCCAACGGTTGCTCGCCCGTCGACCGGTGGCCGTCGAGGTAGGCGAAGCGGTCCATTCGGAGGTTGAGCCCCGCCGACGTGCCCACCTCCACCAGCGAGATCGGACCGCTCAAACCGGGCATGCCGGCGAGCGCCGAGAGACCCAGGGCCAGGGCGGCTGCCCGCCCGGTCTCGTTGGTCTGCACAGCACGATGCAGAAAGTCGGCGGCGTGGTCGGGGTGTGAGGCGAGCGCCTCGAACACCGCGTCCGCCGGCGGCGCAGCGCCGCCCAAGCGGGTGTTCGGCCGGCACGATGGGTAGGCGGCTGCGAGCGCCGGCGCGTCTCCTGACAGTGCCAGCGCGTGGGCCGCTCCCATGAGCCGCAGGGGCATGGCGTCGCCGAAACGCCACCGCTCGAGCGGCGCCAGGAGCGCGTCGTAACGCCCCGACCGCACCTGCTCGCCCACGTTGGGCACGAGCGCTCCATAGAGGGGCGAGCCCAATGCGGCGCAGCTTCGGCCCTGTGAGTCAAACCAATCGCCAAGCGTCGAGCGAAGTTGGGTCAGGTCGGCCATGGCGCCATGCTCCCACGGCGAGGCCTTGCCGCCGGGTTGCCCTGCCGCCGGGTTGCCTTGCCGCCGTGGCGCTGCTGGTGCGGTCGGTCCGATGGGGCGATGGGGGGCCCATCGAATCCGGCGTCTATCATCGTCCCCGGCCCGGGGACGCTCGGGAGTCCTCGGAACCCCCGGGGAACGAAACCAGGAGACGTCTCAAGCCATGTCACAGCAGACAGAAACCATCGCCATCAGCGCCCAGGTGCGCACCGAGATCGGTTCGGGTGCCGCCATTCGTGAGCGCCAGGAAGGTCGCATCCCCGGCATCCTCTACGGTCTCGACAAGGGTAATGTGCCCATCACGGTCGAGCGGGCCGACCTGCGTCATGCGCTGGCCACCGAGCACGGCGAAAACGCCATGCTCACGCTGACCGTCGGCGACGAGGTCGTGCCCGTCATCGTCAAGGAACTGCAGCGTCACCCCGTGCGGCGCAACGTCACCCACTTCGACCTTCAGCGGGTGTCGGCCACCCAGCAGGTCACGGTGGTGGTGCCCCTGTACCTCGTCGGCACCGCCAAGGCGGTCATCGCCGAAGGCGGCATGGTAGAGCGCAAGCTGTCCAACATCGAGGTGCGGGTGCGGGCCGACTCGATCCCGGAGCGCATCGAGGCCGACATCTCCGAACTGACGATGGGTCGTTCGCTGCAGGTCCAAGACCTGAACCTGGGCGACGGCATCAAGGTGCTGACCGACGGACGCAAGGCCGTGGCGTCGGCCCACCTGACCCGGGCCGCCGTGGTGGCGACCAACGCCGTCGAGGGCGAGGGTGCCGAGGGCGAGGGTGCCGAGGGTGAGGAGGCCTCGGCCTGAGCCCCCGAGGCTCGTCCGACGCCCGACCGAAGCGCCGGGGCACCCCGGCAGACCTGGTGGTGGTTGGCCTGGGGAACCCCGGATCCCGCTACGAGGGCACCCGCCACAACGTCGGCGCCGACGCAGTGGCCCTCTTGGCCGAGCGTGCAGGCGATCGGTTGCGGCCGTCGAAGGACGAGGCGCTGCTGAGCGAAGCCCGTCTCGGCGGTCACCGCGTGCTTTTGGCGTTCCCCACCACCTACATGAACGACTCCGGTCGCTCGGTGGTTCGGCTGTGGCGCCGAGGTGGCCAGGAGGACTTCGATCGCCTGGTCATCGTGCACGATGAACTGGACCTGCCCCCTGGACGGGTGAAGGTGAAGGTGGGCGGCGGACTGGCCGGGCACAATGGGCTGCGGTCGGTGGAGGCACACCTGCACACCCGTGATTTCACCCGCGTTCGGATTGGGGTGGGTAAACCGCCCGGTGGCAAGGAGCAGGGTGTGGGGCACGTGCTGTCCAAGACCACCGGCGCCACCAAGGAACTGCTGGCCGTGGCCGTGGTCGAGGCGGCCGACGCCGTCGAGTTGATCCTGACCGAGGGCGTGGACGCCGCCATGGCAAGGATCAATGCCAGGTGATGCCGAACTCCCATGGTGAACCGGGTCGGACGCTGACGCGGGTGCAGGGGTGAGCCGCCGCTGGTACGGGGTGGTGATTGCAGCGGCCGTCCTGGCCACGGTGGTCGCACTGCTCGGTCAGCTGCGAGGCACGGAGGATCGAAGCGCCGACGCCGACCAATGGGGTACCGGCGAGTTGATCGAGACCGACGACGTGCCGATCGTTGTCGACAACACGTTGGTGGCGTCCGCCGACAATGCCGAGGTGCGACGACGCCGTCTCGTCACGGTCCCGGCGGTGGGCGTGGAGCCCACCGCCAAGGGGTTTCGGCTGGGCTGGGAGGAACCGGCGGCGTGTCGCGGCGAGCGGATCCTGATCCACGAGTCCCCGGTCGAGGTGTTGGTGGAGGTCACGTCGGCCGAGCCCTTCGCCACGCCGGAACGCACCGGTTGCGCACAGCGGGGGCCCATGGGCGACGACGTGGTGGGCGTGCTGCCCGTGCACGTGACGTCGGTGACCCTGGCCGAGCCGCTGGGCGATCGTCCGGTGCTCGACGCCGCCCGGGCTCATCTGCTGTTGGTCGTCGACGGTTAGCCGCCTTCTCAACCCAAACGCACTCACCCTCAACCCAGGCGCGTCACCCCACCCGCAGTGCCCCCGGCGCATCGGCCGGCACGACCGGGTGATGCGGTGCCACCGGGGTGAGCGGGCGGTACGGGTCGCCGGGTTCCGGTCGGGTGTCGGGCTCGCCGCGGTTGGGCCAGTAGGCCATTGCCCGCTCTGCTTGGGCGGTGATCGTCAGCGACGGGTTGACCCCGAGGTTGGCCGAGATTGCTGCGCCGTCGACGACCGACAGGCCCGGGTACCCGTGGACGCGGTGGTATGGGTCGATGACGCCGTCCTCGGCGGTGGCGCCGATCGGTGCGCCGCCCAGGATATGAGCGGTCATCGGGATGTTGACGACGTCATTCCAACCGCCGCCGGCAAAACCGTCGATCTCCTCGGCGATCTGCCGCACCGCCTCGTGACCCACCGGGATCCAGGTCGGGTTGGGCTCGCCATGACCCTGCTCGGACGTGAGGCCGCGCCCCCAGCGCTTGGGCCTCAGGTTGATCGAGTTGTCCCGGCTCTGCATGACGAGGGCGATGATCGTCTGCTCGGACCACTTTCGCAACGACAGGTTGCGCAGGAACGTCCCCGGTTGCCTCATCACCTCCGACAGCCATCGCAGCGCCCGCCGAGGGCCGCCGTCGGCGAGCGCGGTGGTCAAGAGCCCCATGGCGTTGGAGCCCTTGCCGTAGCGGCAGGGTTCGATGTGGGTGTCGGCGTCGGGATGGAACGACGAGGTGATCGCCACCCCCTTGGTGAAGTCGACGTCGTCGCGAAACGTGCGCGCCCCGAGGATCGCCTCGGAGTTGGTCCGTGTGAGCCGGCCGAGCACCGGTGAGAGGTGAGGCAGGCTGCCGTCGTTGGCCATCGCATGCAGCAGCTTCTGGGTACCGAGCGTTCCGGCGGCGAGCACCACCCGGTCGGCGCTGAAGACGGTCCGGCGGCGTCCCCCGGTTGCGGTGGTCTCGACGCGGAAGCCGCCGCCGGGCCGGGGCACGATGGCGGTCACGGTGGTCATCGGCCGCACCGATGCCCCCGCCTGCTCGGCCAGGTACAGGTAGTTCTTCAGCAGCGTGTTCTTGGCGCCGTGGCGACACCCGGTCATGCACTCGCCGCAGTGGATGCAGCCGGTGCGATCCGGGCCGACCCCGCCAAAGTAGGGGTCCTTCTCGGTCACTCCCGGCGTGCCCAGGTAGACCCCCACCGGCGTCGGTCCGAACGTGTCGCCCACCCCCATCCGGGTTGCGACGTTGGCCATCACGCGATCGGAAGGGGTCGTCCGGTTGTAGCGGGTGACCCCCAGCATGCGGGACGCCTGGTCGTAGAACGGGGCGAGCTCACGTTTCCAGTCGGTGATGTCCGCCCACTGCGGGTCGTCGTAGAACGCATCCTTGGGCGTGTACAGCGTGTTGGCGTAGTTCAGCGAACCTCCGCCGACGCCGGCCCCGGCGAGCACCATGACGTTGCGCAGCAGCGAGATCCGCTGCATGCCGAAGCACCGCAACGCCGGCGCCCAGAGGAACTGCCGTAACCGCCATGAGGTTGCCGGGTACGTGGACTCGTCGAAGCGTTGGCCCGCCTCGAGCACGGTGACGTCGTACCCCTTCTCGGTCAGTCTGAGTGCGGCGGTCGATCCGCCGAACCCGCTCCCAACCACGATGACGTCAACCCGTTGCATCTCCATGCCTGCGTTGTAACACAGGCCGGGCCTCCGCAGGCCTTCGGTGGGCCCGATGACGGCTGCGTGCTTCCCGGAGCACGCAAGTATCCTCCCCGGGTGCCCCTGAGCTCCCTGGCAGCGCTGCTTCGAGACGACCCGTCGGTGCGTGATGCGCTGGGCCGGACGGCCGCCACGGTGGCGGTCCCCGAGGCGGTGCGGGCGGCCTACATCGCTGCAATCGCCGAGACCTCCAGCCGTTCGCCGATTGTGGTTGCCGTGCCCACGGTGGCCGAGGCCGAGACGCTCTGCGACGACCTGGGCACGTGGTTGGGGCCCGACGCGGTTGAGTGGTTTCCGGCTTGGGAGACGTTGCCCTTTGAGCGGGTGAGCCCGTCGACCGAAACGATGGGTCGCCGCATGCGGGTCATGTGGCGTCTTGGCGACCCTGCACGCAGCCCCCGGGTGGTCGTGGCACCCATTCGCGCCCTGTTGCAACGGCTCGGCCCGCACATCGAGGAGACACGGCCGGTGATCGTGGGTGTGGGCGACACGGTCGACTCGACCCAACTCGTGGATGAACTGGTCGGGTGGGGGTATCGCCGTGAGTATCAGGTGGAGCACCGCGGTGAGGTGGCGGTCCGAGGTTCGATCGTCGACGTTTTTCCGGCTACGGCCAATTCGCCGGTGCGCATCGATCTGTGGGGCGACGAGGTTGAGCGACTCACCGAATTCTCGGTGGGCGATCAACGCTCGGTGGCCTCGATCTCCGAGGTGGAGATCCACCCGGCCCGCGAATTGTTGGTGACCGAGGAGGTGGCCGTGCGGGCCGCCAGGCTCGTGTCGGCCGAGCCCTGGGGCGCAGCGCAGTGGCAGCGCCTGGCCGACGGCGAGACGTTCGACGGCATGGAGTCGTGGCTGCCGTGGCTGACCGACACCGAACACGTGCTGTTCGATCTGCTGGACGCAGACGCCCAGGTGCTCTTGGTGGAGCCCAAGCGACTGGCCGACCGGGGCGCCGACCTCTTGGCGGAGGAGGCCGACCTGGCCGATTCGCTCGCCCGTACCTGGGGCACCGACGGCGCCTCGCTCCGTCGTCTGCACCTGCACTTCGACCGGCTGTTGGCACACACTGCGGCGCCCGCCTGGTCGGTGCTCGCCACGGCGTCGGGTCCCGACGTGCCCGTGCTGGAGAGCCACCGGTGGCCCACTGCGGTTGGCGGGGGCGAGGCCCTGACCGCTCGGCTCGGGTCGTTGCTCGCCGATGGCTACCGGGTGGTGGTCGCCGCCCACAACGCAGGCTCGCTCGATCGAATCGACGGGATGTTGGGTGACTCCGGCCTGACCCTTGCCCGGCACGACGCCGGCGTCGATCCCGAAGGATTGACGCTGGCCCGACCCGGTGGTCACCTGACGGTGGCACCGTTGCACGAGGGCTTCATCGCGTCCGAGGCCCGCCTGGCGGTGCTGGCCGAATCGGACCTGACCGGGCGCCGTCGAACCCACCGCAAGCCCAAGACCCCACGTAAGGCGTCGCGTGATGCCCAGGCGTTCTTCGCCGACCTGGCGCCGGGCGCCTACGTGGTGCACCACCACCATGGGGTGGCCCGCTACGGGGGCATGGTCACCCGCTCCCTGCCGGGGCCCAACAACACGTCGGTCGACCGCGACTACCTGCTGTTGGAATATCGAGGTGCCGACAAGCTGTACGTGCCGTCGGACCAGATTGACGCAGTGCGGCAATACACCGGCGGATCCACCCCCACGCTGTCGCGTATGGGTGGCTCGGACTTCGCCCGCACCAAGGCCAAGGTGCGCAGCCAGGTGGCCGAGGTGGCACAGGAACTAGTGGTGCTTTACCAACTGCGCACCCAAAGCGAGGGCCACGCGTATCCGCCCGACACGCCCTGGCAGACCGAGTTGGAGGAGGCCTTCGAGTTCACCGAAACCCCGGACCAGGACCGGGCGATCGACGACGTGAAGGCCGACATGGAGTCGGACCGTCCGATGGACCGCCTGGTGTGCGGCGACGTCGGGTTTGGCAAGACCGAGATCGCCCTCCGGGCGGTGTTCAAGGCGGTCCAGGACGGTCGCCAGGCCGCGATCCTGGTGCCGACCACGCTGTTGGCGTCGCAACACTTCACCACGTTCAGCGAGCGCTTCGCTCCGTTTCCGGTTCGGGTTGAGGTACTCAGCCGATTCCTCACCTCCGCCCAGGCCAAGCGTGTGCTGCAGGCGCTTGCCGCCGGCGAGGTGGACGTGGTGGTCGGCACCCACCGCCTGCTGGGCGCAGACGTGTCGATCCCCAAGTTGGGGCTGCTGGTCGTTGACGAGGAGCAGCGCTTCGGGGTGAGCCACAAGGAGCGCATCAAGGAGATGTCGGTGGGCGTCGACGTGCTCACCCTGTCGGCCACCCCCATCCCCCGCACGCTGGAGATGAGCCTCACCGGCATTCGAGACCTGTCACTGCTGCACACCGCACCCGCCGAACGCCAGCCGATCCTCACCTACGTCGGCGAGTTCGACGATGCGCCGGTGGCGGAGGCGATCCGGCGCGAACTGCTGCGTGAGGGTCAGGTGTTCTACGTCCACAACCGGGTGGAGGACATCGACCGGCGGGCCTCCCAGCTGGCCGAGTTGGTACCCGAGGCGCGCATCGCGGTTGCGCACGGACAGATGGACGAGGGCACGCTTGAGCAGGTGATGCTCGACTTCTGGGAGGGCCACTACGACGTACTGGTGTGCACCACCATCATCGAGTCGGGCATCGACATGCCCATGGTGAACACGCTGGTGGTCGAGCGCGCCGACCTGCTGGGGTTGGGCCAATTGCACCAGATCCGCGGGCGGGTGGGCAGGTCGGGCCAGCGGGCCTACGCCTACCTGTTCTACCCGCCCAATCGTGAACTGACCGAGGAGGCCTACGAGCGCCTGAAGACCATCGGAGAGAGCACCGAGCTTGGTTCGGGATTCCGCATCGCCATGCGTGACCTCGAGATCCGTGGCGCAGGCAACCTGTTGGGCACCGGCCAGTCCGGCCACATCGCAGCGGTGGGCTACGACCTGTACGTCGAGATGGTGACCCAGGCGATCGCCGAACTGTCCGGCGAGCCGGTGCGCCAACCCGCCGAGATCAAGCTGGACCTGCCGGTCGACGCGCACCTGCCCGACGACTACGTCGCGCAGGAGGATCTGCGTGTCGAGGCCTATCGGCGTTTGGCCACGGTCACCAGCCAGGCGGAGGTGGACGACATCGCAGCGGAATGGATCGACCGGTTTGGCCCAACGCCCGAACCGGCGCTGGCCCTGCTGTCGGTTGCCCGGGTGCGAGCCGAATGCTCCCGCATCGGCATCACCGAGTGCACCGCCACCCGCAACCCCGACTTCTCGGGTCCGCCGCTGCGGGCGGTGTTGGCGCCGGTGGAGCTGGGCGCATCGGCACACATGCGTCTCGACCGCGCGTTTTCGGGCGCCGTGTACAAGGCGGAGCCGGCCCGGTCCACCAACAGTTCCGCCACCACCCCGGGGGTGGGCGGTGGGCAGCTCCAGGTGCCGGTGCGGGCCGGGCACGGGTTGACCGAGGACCTGGGCACGCTGTTCGCCCAGCTCTGGCCGCCCGAAGGCACGGAGCCGCCTCCGTTGCCCCGGCCCACCGGCGGTCACGCCTCGACGGCACCGCGACGGCGAAGCACGATCGGCTCGCGGCCGCCGGCCCCAAATCGGAGACCCGCCCCATCGCCCGGCGATCCAGCTGCCATCGCCGAGGCTGAGGCCCGAGCAAAGCGGGTGGCCGAACGCCGTGCCCGGCGCTCGCAGCGGTAGCTCGCCGGGCGATCGGTCGGGTGGGGCGGCCGGCGCTACCATCGCGGGCGCACCATCCCCTGCATGCCTGGAACCCCTCTGACCATGTCGCTGATCAGCCCGCCCGCCCGAGTCCGGACACTTACCGCCTGTGTCGCCGTCGGTGCGCTGACGTTCAGCGGCTGTGGCGTGGCCGCAGAGACCACGGCCGCCACCGTGAACGGCGAGACGATCACCGACGCCCAGGTGGAACAGGCGGCGCGGGTGCAGGCCATCGGCAACCTGCCCCTGGCCGAGGACGACCCGGTGCCCCTCGAGGTACAGCGGCGGGCATTGAGCTTTCTGATCGCGGGACGGTTGCTGCAGGACGAGCAGGCCGATCTCAACATCGATGCCCCTGCGGGCTTGGCCGACGCTCTCGGTGCCCGACTGCAGGCCGATCCCGCATTCGCCAAGCTGTCCGACGGTGAGCAGAGCGATCTGGTGTCCACGGCTGTGGCGGTGGTGCCGCCTCAACAGGGTGCCGATGGCAGTCAGCCCCCCGGGGTGGCCGCCGCCATCCAGCAGGCACTGGTGAGCGATCCGGCGGCGCGGGCCACCTTTCGGGCCGAGCACCCGCAGATGTTTCGTGAGCTGTGCGCGGACATCGCCCAGGCACAGCCGGACGATGCCGACGAACTGAACCGGCTCATGGCCAAGGATCCGGCCGCCGGTTTCGAGAAGTTCGGGCAGCTCAACCAGTGTCAGACCGCGGCGGCCACCAACGGGTTGGTGCCGAGGTCGTCGCCCCAATGGCCCACCTTGAGTGCGGTGCTGTCGGGGCCGATCGACACGCTGGTGGGGCCGATCGCCTCCACGGTTGCCAACCCGGATCCGGCCGCACAGGGTGGCGGCGACAGCATCAGTCTGACCCGTTGGGTCCGTCCGACCGGGTCCCATGAGTTGGACGATACCGAGGCAACCAGCTTTGTTTCGTCGCTCGACGGGGAGACCCTGCTGACGTTGCTGGCGCTCCAGCCCGGCAGCGTGGATATCGACTCCCGCTACGGGGACGTGTTGACCGTCGGCCCGCCCGACGGGCTGCAGGTGGCCAGGGTGGCGCCCAACGGCTCCGGCGCGGTTTCGAGTTCGGCGTCCAGACCCGGCCAGGCCCCCTAGCGAGTGAGCGTCGTCCCGAGGGTCACCGTGGCCGGGCTCGGGCCGGCCGACGCCACCTTGATCCCGCCGCTGGTGTCGCAACGACTGGAAACCGGTCGCTGGTGGCTGCGCACCGCGCGTCATCCGGCGGCCGGCGAGGTGAACGCAGCGGGGTCCTTCGATGGGTTCTACGACACCAGCGACACCTTCGATCGCACCTACGAGCGCATCGTCGAGGCCCTGATCGCCGAGGCCGTCGAGCACGGCGAGGTGGGCTACGTGGTGCCGGGGTCGCCGCTGGTGCTCGAACGCGCCGTGGAACTGTTGGCGGCGGCGGCCGACCGGGGCGAGATCGTCCTCGAGGTGCTGCCGGCCATGTCGTTTCTCGATCTGGCCTGGGCGGCGCTGCGGGTGGACCCGGTGACCGTCGGTGTGCGCCTGGTGGACGGTCACCGTTTCGCCGTCGAGGCCGCCGGCCAGCGTGGCCCGCTGTTGGTGGCCCACACACACAGCAACGAGGTGCTCTCCGACATCAAGTTGGCGGTGCTCGACGAACCGGCCGCCGATCCCGGCGGCGAGGTGTGGGTGCTGTCGCACCTCGGGTTGCCCACCCAGGCGTTGACCCCGACCACCTGGGCGGAACTGGACCGCGGTGACCCCCCCGATCACCTCACCTCCCTCTGGGTTCCCACCTTGGCGTCGCCGGTGGCGGCGTCGTTGCAGGCGCTCGCCGAGGTCCTGGTCGCATCCGACAGCGGCCCGCTCGGCGACGCGGACGGCCGGTGGCGGCACTCGCCCGAGACGTGGAGGCTCGCGGCAGACCGGGTCGACGCGGCGTTGACCGGGCTCGACATCGCGGGCGGTGATGGCATCGACGAGCTTGAGGCGTCGCTGGGGGCTGCGCTCGGTGAGGTGGGCCGAATCGGTCGTCGGGCGGAACGGCAGGGCTGGTTCAACCTGGCCGACGTGGCCGCCGAAGCAGCCCTGCGCTCGAAGTAGCCCGACACGCTCGGGGCGCGATGCGTCACAATCGTGCCCATGACCGATGCAACTCACTCCGGCGGTTCCTCCTCCGGCCTCACGACCGCCAGCGGCGACATCGTCGTCAACTATCTGACCCAGGGCGACCCGACCGATCCGCCGGTCCTCATGATCATGGGGCTGGGTGCCCAGCGGGTCAGCTGGCCGCCCGAGTTCGTCGAGGCGCTGGTCGAGCGCGGCCGGTACGTGATCACCTTCGACAACCGCGATGCCGGTGAGTCCACCCACCTGAGCGACGCCGAGGTGGACCTGGGCGAGTTGGTCGGGGCGCTGCTCGGCGGTGCGCCGTTGGCGGAGGTGCCCTACACGCTGTCGGAGATGGCCGCCGATGCGGTTGCCGTCCTCGATGCCGTCGGTATCGATCGGGCTCACATCGTCGGCGCGTCGATGGGCGGGATGATCGCCCAGACCCTGGTGATCGCGCACCCGGAGCGGGCGCTCAGCCTGACGTCGGTGTTCTCGACCACCGGCGAGCCCGAGGTGGGTCGTCCGTCGGACGAGGCGGCGGCCGCGCTGATCACCCCGGCGCCGACCGAGCGCGAGGCCTACCTCGAGGCCACAGCCGAACGGTGGAAGATCTGGTCGGCACCCGAGCACTGGGACGCGGCGGCGGTTCGGGCTCGTCTGGAGCGCGAGTACGTCCGCAGCTTCGACCCTGCTGCGGTCACCCGACAGCTGGCGGCCATCCTGGCGAGCGGGTCGCGGGCCGAGGCCCTGCCCAGCGTGACCGCACCCACGCTGGTGATCCACGGGTTGGCCGATACTCTGGTGAAGCCCGACGGTGGCCGCCGAACCGCCGAGCTGATTCCGGGCGCAAAGCTGTTGGAGATCCCCGACATGGGCCACGAGCTGCCCGAGGCGCACTGGGACACCGTGCTCGATGCGGTCGAGGCCCACACCGGCGCCTGAACGGCGCCGATTGGCCCTGTCGACATCCGGAGCGCGGCGCTAGCGTGAGGGAGTGCCGCCGGAGCTTGAGGTCAACGTCTCGTTGGGCGATCTGGCCCAGCAGCTCGATGCGCAGCGATTCGTCGGGCGCCACACGGAGCGAGCGCTGGTGGCGGAGGCGCTGGCGGGGTCGCGCAGCAGCAGGTTGGTGTACGTGCACGGCCGGGGTGGGGTCGGCAAGAGCGCCCTGTGTCGGGCGGTCGCCCGCGACGCGGAACTTGGCGGCTACCGGGTTCACCGGTTGGATGGACGGACCCTCACCCCCGACCCCGACGAGTTGCGGGCGGCATTCGTCGCTGCGGCCGACCACTCGGCGCTGCTGATCATCGACGAGATCGATCAGCTGGCCGCCATGCGGGTCGCTGTCCGTGACCTGCTGGTGCAGGTGATGCCCGCCAGCTCGGTCGTCGTGCTGGTCGGGCGCTGCGCCCCGGACCGCACGTGGTTCGATGCCGGGCTCGACCAGGTGGTCGTCGAGTTGCGACTCCGTCCACTCGGCCACGCCGATGCGCTGGAACTGCTGTGTCGCCTGGGTGTGCACGACGCTGCCGTTTGCGGCCGGCTGGTTCGTTGGTCGGGGGGTTCGCCGCTGGCGCTCATCGTCGCCGCCCAGTCCGCCGAGGAGCGGCGCCTTGGCATGCCGGTGCCGCCGCCGGCGCTGGGCGTCGACGGCGACGTCGAGGCCCTGCTGGCCGATCGTCTGGGTGGTGGCGAGCTGAGCGGCGTCGACCCGGACGTGCTCGACGTCGCCGGCGTCGCTTCGGTGGTCGATGCCCGAGTGTTGGCCGCCGCACTGCCCGGCGGCCCGGTGCGCGGCGGGCTGGCCCAGCTCCGGGACCTGTCGACGGCGGAGCGGTTGGGTGCCCGGGTCAGCCTGCACCGACTCCTCCGCTCTGCGGTGCGTGCCCGGTTGGCCTCCACCGATCCCGATCGTTACCGAACGCTGGTGATGCGCACCGCCGAGCATTTGCGGCATCGCGCGCTCACCGAGGATCACCGGCTGCTGCTCGAGCTGGCCGACCTGGTGGAGGACCCAGAGCTACCGCTGAGCTTCGATCCCGGCACGTCCTACTTTCCGGACCGTGTACGCGCCGGCGACCTCGACGCGGTCGCCAGGGTGCACGACCCGACCGCCGGGTGGTTCGGGCGGCTGCGGCGCTGGTGCGAGGACGCCCCCGAGTCGGTGCTGATCGTTCGTCATGCCGACGGAACACCGGCGTCGCTGGTAGTGCTCAGCACCCCCGCCAGCCTCCCCGGCTGGGCCGCCGGTTTCATCGAGGTGGCGCCGGCGGTGGATCACGCAGCCCGTGCGGGGCACCTCGACGAGAGCTTCTTTGCTCATACGTCGGTCGTCATCGACCCTCCCGTCGATTCGGACGAACTCGCCGAGATGATGCAGGTAGGCAACTCGGCCGGGTTCGCCCGCGGGCTGGTCCGGTCCCAACGCTACGGCTACCTCACCGCCGTCGGCCGACGCGAGTGGGGCGCAGCTGACCTGTTGGGCTACCGGGAACTCCCCGAGTTGCGACGCAGCGACGACGGCCGAGAGCTGTTCACGTTGCGATCGGACTTCGGACCCGACGGGTTGATCGGGATGGTGTTTGCGATGATTCAGGAAGAGCAGCTGGGGGTGGCCTCCGTTGCCGGTAGCCGGGGCGTGGAGCTGATCGATGCGCTCCGGCACTTCCACGACGACGACGCCCTGCGGCGCTGCCGTATCGACGGCGATCCGGACGAGGTCAGGGCGGTCGTGCGGGCGGCGGTCGACGCAGCGTTCGGCGATGGCCCGACCGATGCGGTGCTGCGCCAGGCGCTGGTCCGCGCCTACCTGGACGTCGACGGCGGCCATGCCCCCGCCAGGGCCGAACTGCACATGAGCCGATCCAGCTTCTATCGCCACCTGCAGCGAGCCCGGCAACGTCTCGCCGACTCGGCCCGTTGAGCTACGGGTCCGGGGGCGCCACCCGCTTGGTGGCGGTCGCTGGGGGTATGTCGCACGGCGAGGGGTACACCGAGCGCGTCTCGACGGCGATGTTCGCGTCGGTCAGCGCAGCGACTGGATCCACGGCAGCCTCCTGCGAGGTGCCGGCGCCGCTCCACGATCCGGTTCCATCCAACGGTTCGTCCTCGGTGAGGACGAACGTCTCCCACGCATAGGGCGTCGGCCCGTGGTCCAGCTTGTTTGCCGGGTCCCGCATCTGCACCCGGCAGACCGCCCCGGTGGCGTCGGCGTCGGCCTCGGTGACGTGAGCGCTCAACTGCACCAGGAGGGGGTCGGCCAGCCCGCGCTTGTCCGGCGCCATCTCGAACCCCGGGATGTCGAAGTACGGCAGGCCCGATGCGGCGGCCGTCGCCGACGAGACCTGCTTCTTGACCGAGCTGATCAGTATCTTCGCCACGGCCAGACACGGGTCCGCTGCCGCCGCCGTCGCTTCGGAAGGTGCCCCGAGCTCGCCCCCGGCCGAGGTGATGGCGTCGGCGAACGCGGGGTCGGCCTTCAGCGAGTCGCATGGGATGCCGGCCTGCTTCATCAGCTCGACCGCCAGGAGGGCAACCTCGCCGTCGGCCAGCGCCTTCACCTGCGCGCTGGTCGGCAGGCTCGGGGGGAGGCCGAAGGAGGCCAGCACGGCGGTGACCGCGACGCCGGCCACCACCGAGGCGACGGCTGCGCATCCGTCGCCGGCGCCCTCGTCCGCTGCGGCCAGGGTCAAACAGATGGGGTTGTACTTGGCGAAGGTGTCGACCACCGCGGTGATGACGCTGTTGTAGGCGTAGCTGATGATGTCCCAGGCCTGAGCGGCTAGGTCGATGACAAACGCCACACCGGCGGCCGCTGCGTAGTAGGCCTTGCAGTACCACTCGTCGCAACGGGTGGGCGGCGGGAAGTCACGGGCGCAATAGGAACCGGAGGTGGGGTAGAACCTTCGAGCGACGTCGCGCTGGAACGTCATCCCTGGGTTTTCCAGGCTCGCACTTGGCTCGCCGGCGGCCCAGGGGACCGTGACCTGTTGGCAGCCGGTCCACTTGGGGTTGGGTGCCCGCCCGGGATCGATCGTCAGCGAGTCCACCGTGAAGTCCACCCCGGTCTCGGTGCTCTGGGGCACCGGAAGCGTCACGGGGTACGAGTTGGAGGTCGACGTTGGACCACCGCCGGTGGGGTTGGCCACTGCCCGCACCCAGACGGTGTCGCCGGGTTTGGGCAGGATCGACGTCGCCTGCACGACGGGGTCGGTGGTGCCGGCCGGAACCAGCGCGCCAAACGACGCCGATGAAGGCAGCGTGGCGCCGGCACCGGCGACCGGCGGCCTGAGCACCTTGAGCGCGCCCGGCTGACCGGCGCCCCCGGCCTGCTCGCCGGACTTCGTGGGCAGGCTCCCCGGCCGCCGGATGATGTCGGCGGTGTCGAGCACGAACGTGCCCCGTCGTCCGACCCGACTGTTCGGGATGGCAAGGCTCTGGCCGGTGGCCAGCAGCTGGGTCGGGGCCAGGGAACCGTCAGCGGGGCTGGGCTTGCCGGCGAGCAGTTGCCACTGGATGCGATCGGTGGAGTCGGAGGCGGCGTCCCAGGCGAACGTGAGCTTCTCGTCGGTGGAGCCCAGCTCCACGGCTGTGCGGGTGGGCTCGCCGGCGAGGCCCAACGTGAGGGCGGCCGGTTCGCCCACGACGGAGTTCAGCGTTTGCCCCTCGGGCACCTGGAGCTTGCCCGAGGCGACCTGTTTGGGGAACTCTCCGGCCTTCCACACCTGCAGGTCCAGGCTTCGCCCGGCGAGGGCGGGCAGCATGTTGGCGATGTCGGTGTGCACCCCGGCCTTGAACGTTTCGTTGGGATTGCTGGGAATCCTGATCCAGCGCTTTGACGATTGGGTCAGGTACAGGAAGGTGGAGCCATTGGGTTGGTCCAGGTTGAGGGTGCCGTTGACGATCGACGCGTTGCCGGTCCAGCCGGTGGCCGCCTGGCAGGCGGGGGGCATCTGAACGCTCACGGTGCTGCTGTCGCCCCCCGGGTCGCGGGCAAACACCGACTGCGCCGAGCCACCCGTGGGATCGATGACCGCTGTGCCCGATCCCGCCTTGACCCAGCCGGAGGTGCCGGAACCGGCACGAAAGATGGTGGCGCCCTTCGTGGAGGAGACCTTGACCGAACAGCCGTCCACCTTGGTGGTCGGGGCAGCGGGAGCGCCTCGCTCGGCCGTGACCTGGGCGGGCGCCTGCACGACGGCCTCCCGGACACCCCGGTCGTCGCCGCCTTCGATCTGGGCGTCGACGGTGACCACGACCGTCGCCGCGTCGCTTGCCTCCGGCCCATCTGCCTCCGGCCCATCTGCCTCCGGCCCATCTGCCTCCGGCCCATCTGCCTCCGGCCCATCTGCCTCCGGCTCGTCGGGGCCTGCGCCGGCCGGGGGTGGCTCCGGTTCGCTGACCGCATCGGGAGCCAGGCCCAGCCGTTTGGCCACCGCCTCCCGGGTCTCGCCGGGGAGCAACGTGACGAGGGCGGCCCTCTGGCCACCCGGGCCGGGCGCCACACCGACCGTGCTCGGCGCGGTCTTGGTGACGTGTCCCTTGCCGTCGACGAGCTCGGCGTGCACCAGGTGTTCGCCGGTGCTCAGGGCGGGGGCGCTCAGCGACGCCTCGGAGGAGTACTTCGGTCCTGGTGACCTCGCCACCATCCTGGCGCCGTCGTACAGGTCGATGTGGTCGATGCCGGATTTGGAGAAGCCGCCGACGCTGAACATCATCGAGCCGCCCACCGTGGTGACGGGAGCGCTCACCTGTGACATGGTCGCCTCGAAGGGCATGGCGGCGTAGACCGCGGCAGGGGCCGCCTCGGTTTGCTCCCGCCCACCGTCTGCATGGTGGCGGATCTGGACGGCGACGCCGGCGATCAGGACGGCTCCGGCGGTGACGTAGGCGAGGATCCAGAGCCGGCGAGAGGTGGTCACAGCCACGAAACGTACCGAGCAGCGACCGACCGGAGCCCGAATCTCGTCGGATCTGGGACCGGTTTGGGACCTGGTGGCCTGGCCAAGGGGCTGTCACGCACCGATACGGTCACCGCACCGGCCAGGTCACCCCGACCGTTGCCGGAAGCCAGGGGTTGGAGATGCCGGTATTCTGGGCGAAGGTGATCATCCCGGTGGTGATGGCCGCCGCCGGAGGGGGAGCCATGGTGCTGGCGGCTCGTGACGCGCCCGCGGGTGCCCTCGACTCGGCCCCGGCGCAGGTGTGGATCGATGGTCCCACCGGCGATCGGGCCTTTCCCCCCGGTGACCTGACGGTCACCGCACACGCCACCGACACCTCGATCGACGCGTTGATCCTGGAGGTCGACGGCAAGGACGTGGCCACCGACGACCAACTCGACCGGTCCGGCAAGCTGGCGCTGGCGCACTTCGCCTGGAGCGCCAAGCCCGGCCTGCACCAACTGGTCGCCAAGTCGCGGGGCACCTCGAACATCGCCTCGGCCATGCGCGAGATCGAGATCAGCGCCGACGCCCCCGCCGTCCCGACCAGTGCCGTCACCTCAACCACCGTGGCTCAGAACGCCTCGACCACCAGCGACCCGTCGGACACAACGGTTGGTGGGTCCGCCTCGACCTCGTCGGGTGTGCCGATCACCGACCCGGCAACGGGATCGGTGGTGGCCCCACCGGAAACGCAGCCGACCGGTATCGACCCGAGCCCCACCGGTGCGCCACCCGTGACGGGCCCGGCTGCTACGCCGCCACCCCAAACGCAGCCACCCGCAACGCAGCCACCCGCAAACCAGCCACCCGAAACGCAACCACCCGAAACGCAGCCACCCGCAACCCAGCCACCCGAAACGCAACCACCGCCCGTCGTGGATGGTGCCTCGGTGTCGGGCACCGTCTACGAGTACTCGTTCTGCCCGTACTCGGCCACCGTGTCGGTGCGGGCACGCAACGCCACCGGCGCGCAGGTATCGGTGGCGGGCACGTCGTTCAGCGCCCCGATGTCCGGTGGCGGACCGTCGTTCTCCGCTCAGATCCCGTCCGGTTTCACTGCCGCCGAGGTGGGCACCCACCCCGTCGTGGTGCAGGTCTCCGGCCCCGGCGGCACGGTGGAGCAAACGGTTGACAACCTCGTCGTCAACGGTGGGTGCCCGAAAGACTGAGCATCCTTGGGACCGACTTGGGACCGGTTTCAGCGCCGACAACGTGCGTGGTGCCGCCATGCTCTGTGAGGACCAGACCCAAGGAGCGTTTCATGTCACGTCAAACCCGTCTCGCCGCACTCATCGCCTGCGGCGCCCTGATGCTCGGCACGACCTCGTGCGGTTCGGACGATGGGCCGTCGGCCAACCCCGAGGGCGCATCCGTCACCACGGCCGCGCCGGCGGGCACCTCCGACGGGGGCACCGAACCCGCCGACGCCGCATCGGGCTCGGGCACGGCGACCCTGGTCGACGGTCCGGCCGCCGCCGACAAGACGGTCACGCTCACCGCCGCCGGCGCCTACGAGCCGAGCACACTCGAGGTCGGGGTGGGGGAGGAGTTCACCTTTCAAGCCGCCCCCGATGCGGGCACCCATGCTGTGTCGATCAACGGCGCGGACGCGGCGACCATCTCCGGCGGGTTGACCGAGACCTTCACCATCGACGCGCCGGGCACGTACCAGGCCACCGACGAGCTGAGCGACGCCACCGCAACGATCACCGTCACCGGTTAGCAGATCACACCTCGCGGCACCAACCTTGACAGGATTTGTTAGGGACGCCTAAAACACGTCCCATGAAGAGTGGCCTGTTGAGTTCCGTCCCCCTCGCTGCCGTGTTGATCGCCGCCTCGTGCGGCGGAGGTGATCAGACGACAACGGCGGCGTCTCAGCCCTCCGGGGCGGACGCAACGTTGAGCGCCGAAGTGGTTGAACACTACGCAGATGGTGTTTTCGCCAGCTATGGCGCCAGCCTGGACAGTGCCACCGCGATGAGCGACACGATCGACACGTTCCTGGCCACGCCGACCGAGGACACGCTGACCGCCGCCCGGCAGTCGTGGCTCGACGCCCGCCCAGACTACGGCGTGACCGAGGCGTTTCGCTTCTACGGTGGGCCGATCGATGCCGATGACGCAGGCCCCGAGGGGCAGATCAACGCCTGGCCGATGGATGAGTCGTACGTCGACTATGTCGAGGGAGATGCGAATTCGGGCATCATCAATGATCCGGAAGAACATCCGGAGCTCACCCCCGGGGCGTTGGCGGAACTGAACGAGGCCGGCGGCGAGACCAACGTGTCGACCGGCTGGCACGCGATCGAGTTCCTGCTGTGGGGCCAGGACCTGTCCGAAGATGGGCCGGGCGAGCGTCCGGCCACCGACTTCGCAACCACTGGAACTGCTGCTGCGAAGAACGCCGACCGTCGGGTCGAGTACCTGGGATCGGTCACCGAGCTGCTGTTGGCCGACCTGCAGGACGTGGCCGACGCCTGGGATCCCGAGGCCGACGACAACTACCGGGCCGAGTTCCTGGCCAAGCCGTCCGATGAGGCGCTCACCGACATCATCGGTGGCATCGGCGAGCTGAGCCGCGGCGAGTTGGCGGGCGAACGGATGTCGGTCGCCTACACCGAGCGAACCCAGGAAGAGGAGCACTCGTGCTTCTCGGACAACACCACCGAGGACATCGTTGCCAATGCCCAGGGGGTCGCCAACGTGATCACCGGTGACTATCCCGGGGGCCTCGCTGGACCGGGCCTGGCGCAACTTCTCGCCGACGACGATGAGGCCGCCGCCGCCGAGTTGACCGCTGCTGTCGAGACGAGCGTCACCTCAGCCGAGTCGATTCCCGCGCCGTTCGATCAGCACCTGCTCGACGGCGTGAGCGACGACGACCCGGGTCGCGCCGCCATCAAGACCACGATGGGCAACCTCGGAGCTCAGACCGACCTGATCGTCGATCAAGCGGCCGCGCTCGGGCTGACCGTCGAGGTGTCGTGACCGGGTTCGCCCGACGGGCTGTCGCCGTGGTGTTCGTCGCCGGACTCATCGTGTCCGCCTGCGCCGGCTCGGACGACGAGCCGGTGGCGATCGACCCCAAGCTGGGGGGCGAAGCCACCCGCTCGGCCACCAACCGCAACGCGTTTGGGCTGCCGGTCAAAGGGTTGGATGACGATCAGCGCTTGGACTTCGAGGTGGGCGACAGCTTCTTCAACCAAAACTGGGTGACGTCGCCGGCTTCGACCAAGGCGAGAGACGGGCTCGGCCCCACGTTTAACGCCCAGGCCTGCTCGTCGTGTCACGGGCTCGACGGGCGGGGAGCGCCGCCGATCGACGCCGACGACACCTCGACGCTGGGGCTGTTGCTACGCCTCTCGGTGCCGGGAACCTCGCCTGCAGGTGGTCCGATGCCCGAGCCCACGTATGGCGACCAACTGCAGGATCGGGCGGTGCCGGGCGTCCAGCCCGAGGGCATCGTTGCGATCGACTGGGTGTCCGAGACCGGCTCGTTCGACGACGGCGCCACCTACGAGCTGCGTCGGCCGAAGATCGACACTTCCGACTTGGCCCACGGGCCGTTGGGTGACGACGTGATGATCTCGCCCCGGCTGGCGCCGCAGGTGATGGGCGTCGGGTTGCTCGAGGCGATCCCGGAGGCCTCGGTGCGCGCTGCCGCCGATCCGGACGACGCCGACGGCGACGGCATCTCCGGACGGATCAACCTGGTGCCCGACCCCCACACCGGCGACGAGATACTGGGACGCTTCGGGTGGAAGGCCAACGTCGGCAAGGTCGAGGGCCAGGTGGCCGGGGCGTTCCACGGTGACATGGGCATCACCTCGCCGCTGTTTCCGGACGAGAACTGCCACAGCGATGACCCGTCGTGCGTGGCGGCCATCGGCGGCGGCAGTCCCGAGATCCCGCAGGAGACCTTTGATCGGGTCGTGTTCTACAACCGGACGCTGGCGGTGCCGGCGATGCGAGACTTCGAGTCGCCGCACGTGCGCTCCGGGGCGGAGCAGTTTGGCACCGTCGGCTGCGCCGGCTGCCACACGACCAGCCAGACGACCGGACCGGCCGACGTGCCCATGCTGAGCGAGCAGACGATCAGCCCGTTCACCGACCTGTTGCTGCACGACATGGGCCCCGGCCTTGCCGACGGCCGTCCCGACTTTGCGGCCTCCGGCACGGAATGGCGTACGCCGCCCCTGTGGGGCCTGGGCCTGGTTCCGGTGGTCAACGGCGAGCGATTCATGATGCACGACGGTCGAGCGCGAACCTTCGAGGAGGCCATCATGTGGCACGGCGGAGAAGCGCAGGCCGCGGCCGACGCGTTCGCAGCACTCGATGCCGACGAGCGCGCTGACCTGATCGCCTACCTGGAGGTCCTGTGACACGTCGTGAAATCCGCCGACCGATCGCCATTGGCGTAACGGTGCTGCTGATTGCCGCAGGGTGTGCGGGCGGTGTCAGTCGTGAGGAGACGACCGCGGCCATCGCACAGCTTGGCGCCGACGACATGGCCGCCTTGGTACCCGTGTCCCGCGAGGCCACCGACGCCGTCACCGACGCGTGTGCGTCGGGCCAACCGGGCGACGTCGAGGCAGCCGCCGACCAGGTCGCCGTCGCCCAAACCCGATGGCACGAGACCGAAGCGTGGTGGATGGGCCCGGCGACCGACCTGCGGGCCAACGCGCTGGTCGACTGGCCGGTCAACACCGACGACGTCGATGAACTGCTCGCGGCCGCCGAGCCGGTGACGATCGACGCCGACTACCTCGCCGAGTTCGTCGGCGCCGACACCCGAGGTTACGGGGCGGCCGCGTACCTGCTGGACGGCGCTCCGCTGGATGATCGAGCGTGTGACTACGCAACCGCGGCAACCGTTCTGGCGGCGTCAACCATTGATGAGGTGGCGAGCGCCTGGACCGAGTCCACCGATGCAGCGTCCTACCAGGAGCAGTTGACGGCCACCGGCGGCCTCGACGCGGTGGTCAACCACCTGCTGACGCTGCTGTCGAGCCGGGAGTCCGCCCACCTCGGTGCCCGGAGTGCGTCGATCGAGCGGGTGTTGTTTGGCGCCGATGGCGACTCGGGGCTGGCGGTCATGGTCGACGACGACCTCGCCGCCAGACTGCGCGTCGAGGCCGATCGCATGGTCGCTGTGGCAGGCCCGGTTGAGCAGCCGTCAGTTGAGCAGCAGCCGGCCGGGTTTGAGGAGGCCGCCGAGGCGCTGCGGGCCACCGTCGCCTCCGAGGTGGTCGCCAAACTGGGTATCAAGGTCACGTTCAGCGATGCTGACGGCGACAGCGCCGGTTGATCGGGCGGTCCGGCAGGTCACGGCCGCTCACGCCCGAGCGGTGTCGTCGGCCTCGCTGGAGGCGCTCCGCATCGCGTTCGGGCTGCTCGTCGCAGCGTCGGCGCTGCGGTTTCTGGCCCGGGGCTGGGTGGGGTCGCTGCACCTCGCTCCCGAGCATCACCTGACCTACCCCGGCTTCGATTGGGTGGCGCCGCTGCCCGGGGCCGGCGCCTCCCTGCACGTGGCCGTGGTGGCGTTCGCCGGGTTGGCGATCGCCGTCGGCTGGCGCACGCGCGCAGCTTTGGGGGTGTTCCTGGTCGCCTTCGTGTGGATGGAGTTGATCGATGCTGCGCTCTACCTGAACCACTACTGGCTGATGACGTTGCTGGGCGCGCTGCTGTTCGTGCTGCCGGTGGGAAGGGCCTGGTCGTTCGATGCGTGGACGGGCCGGGTCACCCCGTCGAGCGAGGTGCCGGTGTGGATGGTGTGGGCGGCCCGTTCCCAAGTCGGGATCGTCTATGTCGTTGCCGGGATCGCCAAGCTGAACGCCGATTGGCTCCTGCGGGGCGAGCCTTTGGGCATGTGGTTGGCGGCCCGCGGCGACCGGCCCCTGGTGGGATCGCTGTTCGACCTGCCGCTCACCCCGTTGGTGGTGTCGTGGGCGGGCGCGATCTTCGACCTCACCATCGTCGGCTGGCTCGTGTGGCGACGCTCCCGGCCGTGGGCGTATGTGGCGGTCGTCGTGTTCCACCTCAGCACCGCAGCGTTGTTCCAGATTGGGTTGTTTCCGTGGGCGATGATGGCCCTGACCCCGGTGTTCTTCGCACCGTCCTGGCCGGAGCGGATGCTCCGCCGGATCGGCGTCGTCGTGCCACGACCTCCGCAGGCCGATGCGCCGACAACCCCCACCTGGGTTCGTCGAGCGGCGCTTGGGCTGGTCGTCGTCAACCTGGTGGTGCCGCTGCGCCACTACGCCTACGCCGGTGACGTGACCGAGAACGAGGCCGGCTACTACGGGTCACTACGGGTCATGCTCACCGAGAAGACCGGTACGGCCCGGTTCCTGGTGACCGATCCCACGACGGACCAGGCATGGACAGTCGCCCCCGGCGACTACTTCGAACCCTGGCAGGTGGGCCAGCTGGCCTCGCGCCGGGACCTCTTGATCACCGCGGCCCACGTCGTCGCTGCCGAGGCCCGCGCCGATGGCCACCCCCGGGTGGAGGTGCGCGCTGATGCGTGGGTCTCGATCAACGGTCGACAACGCCGGCGACTGGTCGACCCGGCGCTCGACCTGGCCGCCCTTGAACGCCGGCCTCGCTGAACCGGCGCAGTCCTCGGTGGTGCAGTCCCTCGGTGGTGCAGTCCCTCGCTCCGAAGCCGAAGGTGCATCGATGCCCGGATCTACTCGAGTTGGCTGCCGTCGGGGCGGGTGGTTTGCCAGGTGCCGTCGGGGTTCCGGCGGATCGAGAAGCCTTTTTGTTTCCAGCGGTTGTGCCGGCCGCATAACGGTGCTGCGTTGGCCGGGTTGGTGGGGCCGTTTCGGGAGTGTTCGGTGAGGTGGTCGATGTCGCAGCGGCTGGCGGGTGCGTGGCAGCCGGGCCAGATGCAGTGGGTGTGGGTGGCGGTGGCGGCGGTTCGTGCTGAGCCGGTGAACCTGCGGGCTCTTCCCAGGTCGATCACGACGCCGGCTGCGTCGACGACGATCCGACGGAACGTTGAGAACAGGCTGGTGGCGGCTGTCTCGGTTGGGTCGAGGTCGTGGCCGTCGTCGGTGCGGCACATGAACGTGTCGGGATCGAAGACGGGTGGCCGGTTCTCGTCGATGGCGTGGAGCATTGCTTCGTACGCGGTTGCTGACCAGTGGATGTTGTGCACGAACCCGGGTGGGATCGCACCGTCGGGTGCGGTGGCGGCGTTCTGGAAGATCCGGAACAGGGCATCGGCGCGGCGTTGGGCGTCGGTACGGTCCAAATCGGCTTTGGTGATCTCACCGGTGCCACCGGCGGCGATCGCTGCGGCTTTGGCTGCAGCGCAGTCGGCTTCGAATTCGGCGTCGACGAACCGGTCGAAGATCTCGCGCATTTGGGCGCCCTGGGCCGAGGCGAAGAACCCGGTGAGGTCCCACGACAGGTCACCGGGGTTCGGACGGAGGCGGGTGTCGCGGTTGTTGTGGTTGCGTTCGTTGGCCGGTTCGGGGCCGTCTTCGTCGATGAGGCGTTCCCAGCGGTGGGCTTTGCTCGCGAACGATTTCGACGACATTGTCGTCGCGTCGGCGATGAATTCGTCTTGGCGGGCCTCGAGTGCTGGTGCGACCCGCTGGTTGGCGTGGACACGGCCCAACGTGTTGGCAGCCGACGTGGGCAGGGTCCCGGCCTGCCACGCCGCTTCCACCTTCGGGAGGTCGGCACACGCTTCGGCGGCCCGGGTGCGGTTGAGTGACTCGGCTTCGGACAACTTGGCGACGTGTCGGACCATGATCCTGGGTGAGCCGTGTCCGTCGGTCAGGTGGAACCGTGATCGGGTGATCTCGCCGACCAGCGCCGATTTGGCGGCATCAATCCTGCGGCCCAAGTGTTCGAGTCGGTCGATCCACACGACCGCGTCGCGGGCGTCGTCGGGGCGGACTCCGGCGGCGAACAGTTCGTCCAACGCCGCCTCGGCGTGCTCGAGTGCCGATGCCCCTGCGGGGTCGCCGACCTCGGGCTCGCGCACCCCGTCGCCATCGGTCCCGGAAGCGAGTGCTGCATCCAACGCTGCGATCTCGTCACGACGAATCCTGGCGCGCAACTCCTCCAGTGGGTCGGGGCCCTTCTGGGCCGAGTCGCTCTCCGCTGCCGATCTCATAGGTCCAGTATGCGGAAGGCCTGTGACAGTTAAGGATCCACTCCAGTGGACCGGCGAGATTCATTCATGACGTTAGTCACGTATCAAAATCCTGGCGTTGATCGATCACCGATCATCGAGCGAGTTCGCGAATTATCCGATTCCGACCTTCATCCTGAGAACGGGCCTAGATCGTGTCGAAGAAGGATGGGTCGACTGTGACGTCCTCGACGACCCGTTGCTCGGTGCTGACACCCAAGTCGTACTGCTTCAGGAGGTCACAGAGTCGGTCGCCATTGATGAGTTCTATTGGCTGAGCGCCATCGCGGGTCGCTTCGGCCTGGGCCTCTTTAGAGAAGATTCCCGTAGTGATCAACAAGCCCTTGTCACCGCGCCCCGCCATGGCCCCTCGGAAGTCTCGAACTTGAGAGGGAGCGACGTTGCCTCGGTAACGCTTGCATTGGAAGAAGGTCGGAAAGGAAACGAGAGGCGACACTCGGTATATCCCCGTCCCATCGATGCCGCCGTCACCGGATCGACCCGTGACGTTCACATTGACAAATCCAGCCTCACGCAGCAACCGCTGAGAGAGCCGTTCGAAGGCGTCCGCGGGCATCTCAAGGAGGCGGGCCAAGAGGATCGCCTTCCAGTCGTCTTCAGTCGACCCGCCATCGCCGTCCTCGTCCGAAAGCTCAGCGTCAGCGGACAGTTTCTGGGCTCGTTTTGCAGCAAGTTCGCGCCGCCACTGGCGGTCGAGATCGATGAGTTGACCTGCTGAAGCCTCGCGTCCGAAGTCGGTAATCGCCCAAACGCCTCTTGCGCTGTTGGTAACAGCGCCAAGGTTCTTCAGGTTCGTCCTGGCCCAAGCCAGCCGGTATGCGATTTCCGACTTTTCACCATCGCCGTGAAGAACTGCGAGCTGGGCGTCCGAATAGTCCTGTTGTCGAACGACCTCGTCATCGATCTCTTGGATGGTGCCAGACCCTCCCAGTTCCTTGAGCGCCGAGATGGTTGGCCAGAACGTTTCGTTCCATTTGGGGAGGGAGGGTTCACCGACTGGCATTTGGTTCAGGCTAGTCCTCGTGCGGTCTGGATCGATCCTGACAGCGCATCAGCATCGAGAAGCAGCGGACCAACGCGCGGCGTCAGTAGGCCAGTGTTGGCTCGGTGCCGGCGGGCAGGTTGATCGTCTTCGACTCGAGGTAGGCGGCCAGACCCTCGGGGCCAAGCTCCCGTCCGACCCCGGAGTCCTTGAAGCCGCCGAATGGCGCACCCCACTCCATGGCGAACCCGTTGACCGTGTAGGTGCCGGTGCGAACCTTGCGGGCGATGTCGAGGCCCGCGTCGGCGTCGGCGGTCCACACGGTGCCCGAGAGGCCGTACGCCGAGTCGTTGGCCACCCGCACGGCGTCGTCGGCATCGTCGACGGCAATGACCGCCAACACCGGGCCGAAGATCTCCTCCTGGGCGATGCGCATCGAGTTGTCGACGTCGGCAAACACGGTGGGCTCGACGAACCAGCCGCGGTCGAGACCTTCGGGGCGGCCGCCGCCGGTGGTGACGCGGGCACCCTCGTCGCGTCCGGCCTGGATGTAGCCCTCCACCCGCTCGCGCTGGCGTTCGGCGATCAGCGGTCCGCAGCCGGTTTCCATGTTGGCCGGGTCACCAACGGGAATGGCGGCGACCGCTTCGGTCAGCGCCTCGACGACCTCGTCGTAGCGGTTGCGGGTGGCGAGGATGCGGGTCTGGGCCACACACGCCTGGCCGTTGTTCATCGTCGAAGCGGCGATCAGCTCGGGCATGATCGCGTCGAGATCGGCGTCATCGCAGATGATGGCGGCGGACTTGCCGCCGAGCTCGAGGGTGACCCGGCGGAGCAGTTCGCCGCAGGCGGCGCCGATCTTGCGACCGGCCGCGGTCGAGCCGGTGAAGCTGACCTTGTCGACGTCGGGGTGGGTCACCAGGTGCTGGCCGGTCTCCCGTCCGGCCGGGACGATGTTGACCACCCCATCGGGCACCCCGGCGTCGATGCACATCTGGGCGAGGGCGTTGGCGCTTAGCGGCGTCTCCGGGGCGGGCTTGAGCACGATCGTCGATCCGCTGGCCAGCGCCGGGGCCAGCTTGAGCATCGAGATGAACAGCGGCACGTTCCACGGCACGATGCCGGCGCAGACGCCCACCGGCTCGTGGCGCACGAGGGCCGGGCCCATCATGCCGTCGCGCACCTCCTCGAAGGCGAAGCTTCGGGTCAGCTTGGCGAAGTAGTCGAGCGCCATGCCGGTGGCACCCACCTGGCCGAAGTGGCTGAACAGCAGTGGGCTGCCCACCTCGGCGGTGATCAGGTTGGCCAGGTCGTCGGACCGTTCCAGAAAGAGCGCATAGAGCCGGTCGATCACGTCGGCCCGCTCGGCGGCGGTCGAGCGGCCCCAGTCGCCGTCGAGTGCACCACGGGCGGCGGTGACCGCAGCGTCGATGTCGGCGGGCGCCCCCTCCGGGGTGGACCCCAGCTCCTGTTCGGTCATGGGCGAGATCACCGAGATGCGACCGTCGGTGGCGGGCGCCACCCAGTTTCCGCCGATGTAGAGGTGGTCGTGATGCAGGTCGGACATGAATCCCCTTGAGTCGTGCGTGTCGCCGTCGGTCGACCGATCCTAGTGACCCGCAGCTCGATCGGACGCCGGTTGGGAGCGGAGGTCGGTCGGCCCGCATGATGGATGACCATGAGCATTCCGATCAGGATCGCAATCACCGGCTACGGCAACCTCGGGCGGGGGGCGGAGGCGGCGATCAGCCAAAGCCCCGACCTGGAGCTGGTGGCTGTGGTCACCCGGCGGGACCCGGCCACGGTGACGCCGGCCAACCCGGAGACCCCGGTGGTGCACCTCGACGACGTCGCCGACCTCCAGGTCTTGGTCGACGTCATGTTGTGCTGTGGCGGTTCGAAGGAGGACCTGCCGGTGCAGGGGCCGTTGCTGGCCTCGATGTTCAACATCGTCGACAGCTACGACACCCATGCCAGGATCCCCGAGTACTTCGCGTCGGTCGATGCGCCCGCCAGGGACAACAACACCACCGCGGTGATCTCCACCGGATGGGACCCCGGCCTGTTCTCGATCAATCGGCTGATCGGTGAGGCGATCCTGCCCGAGGGTGCCACCTACTCGTTCTGGGGTAGGGGCCTCAGCCAGGGGCACTCCGACGCGGTGCGTCGCGTGGACGGCGTGGCCGCCGGCGTGCAGTACACCAACCCGACGTCGGACGCGGTCGCGCGAGCCCGTAGCGGCGAACGTCCGGAACTGACCACCCGGGAGAAGCACACCCGCCACTGTTTCGTGGTGCTGACCGACGGCGCCGACGCCGACGAGGTGGAGCAGGCGATCGTGACGATGCCCGACTACTTCGTCGACTACGACACCACGGTGACGTTCATCGACGCGGACACCCTGGCTGCCGAGCACGACGCCATGCCCCACGGCGGGGTCGTCATCCGCAGCGCCTCGACCGCCGACGGCCACGATCACACGATGCAGTTCTCCCTGGAGCTCGGCCACAACCCGTCGTTCACCGCCGGCGTGGTCGTGGCCTACGCCCGTGCCGCTCATCGCATGAATCAGGGGGGTGACTTCGGGGCCAAGACCCCGTTCGACGTGGCACCCGGCCTGCTGTCGCCCCGGTCGCCCGAGGACCTCCGGCGCGACCTGCTCTGATGGCCGACTCGCTGTTCGTTCCGCTCGGCGACGGCCGCTACCAGCCCACCGGGTTGAGCCGGGGGCCGTGGTCACCCAACGCGTTGCACGGTGGTCCGACCGCGGCGCTGGTGGCCCACGCCGCCGAGACCGTGCTGGTCGACAGCGGTGCGGACGCGCACCTGCCCGTCCGGCTGACCCTGGATCTCGAACGGGCCGTGCCCCTCGCCCCGCTCAGCGTTCACGCCGAGATCGTGCGGCCGGGTCGCAAGGTGCAGGTGGCCGAGGTGGTGATCGCCGACGACGAGGGTCGTCGGCTGGCGCGGGCCTCGATCCTGGCCATCCGACGTCGCGAGATGACGTTGCCCGACGGTCTGATCCGCCCGGTCGAGCCGCAGATCGCCGATCGATCCGTCGGGCAGAGCAGCCTCGACTGGGACTTTCCCGACGACCAGCTCGTCTTTCATGCCGATGGGACCGAACACCGCGTGGTCAAGGGATCGTTCAGCGAGCCCGGCCCGGCCACCGACTGGATCCGACTCAGGGTGCCGGTCCTGCCCGGGGTGGAGCCGACCGGGTTTCAGCGGGTGGTGGCGGCCGCCGACTTCCTCAACGGCATTTCGAGCGTCGTCGACCTCTCGGAGGCGACCTTCATCAACCCCGACCTCACCGTGACCGTGCACCGGCTGCCGGTGGGGGAGTGGGTGGCCGTCGACGCGGTGACCCGATTCACCGACGAGGGCATCGGCACCGCCGAAGCCGACCTGTACGACGAGCGTGGCCGCCTCGGTCGTGCGGTGCAGACCCTGCTGTTCGAGCCCGTCGGCTGAATCGATTGAGCCTGTCGGCTGGTCTGTTTGAGCCCGTCGGCCGACTCC
This sequence comes from Candidatus Microthrix parvicella Bio17-1, assembly GCF_000299415.1. Classification (NCBI taxonomy): domain Bacteria; kingdom Bacillati; phylum Actinomycetota; class Acidimicrobiia; order Acidimicrobiales; family Microthrixaceae; genus Candidatus Neomicrothrix; species Candidatus Neomicrothrix parvicella. The sequence goes on along the minus strand of NZ_AMPG01000002.1, from coordinate 835,180 downwards.
AATTACACCGAGACGAGGAATCGCTCGGTGCGCGGGTCGGACGGCGCCCCCGTGCGGGTCACGGCGACCAAGCGCCGGGCGATGAGTTCACCGATGATCACCACCTCGGCGCCGGTCGGCTTGGCGCCGGTCGGCTTGGCGCCGGTCCCGCGTCGTTGCAGTCCGGGGGCATGGTCGGGCAGCACGGCCCAACCGAGCCCCAGCTCCACCATCGACAACAACACGGTGGGGTTGGAGCTCTCGAGGGTGGTCGTCGGGTCGGCACCCCGGGCACGCAGGGCGGCGTCGAGGAGTACCCGGGTGGTCGACCCTTCGGGTGGCATCACCCATGGGCCCCAACGTCGCGGGTCGGTCACCACCTCGGTGGAAACGTTGGCGGGGGCGACGATCACCATCGGCTCCTCGGCCACCGCCGTGACGGCGACGTTGGACTCCGACCCAAGCTGCGACCCGCCACTGGTGAGGGCGGCGTTGTCGGCGACAACGACGGCCAGGTCCAACTCGCCTCGTTGGACCGCCCGGGTGAGTGGCACCGAGGTGTCGACGATGACGTTCAGCGCATCGCCCGCCAGCCGCCGGACGGCAGCCAGGGCAGGTCGGCAGGTGGCCACCGCAGCCGAGTCGATGAGCCCCAGCCGGTAGGCGCCCGCAAAACCGTGACGAAGACGTTCCGCAAGCCGCCCCAGATCGGCGGCCTGGGCCAGCACCCGGTCGGCCTGGACCAGGATCTCGTTGCCCGCCGACGACAACACCCGGCGCCGCCCCACCCGTTCGAACAGCTCGATGCCGAGGCGCCGTTCCAACTCGGCGATTCCCTGGCTGAGCGCCGATTGGGTGACCCGGAGTTCGTTGGCGGCCTCGGTCCAGCTGGGGGCGCGGGCAGCTGTCTGCAGGTAGCGCAACTGCTGCGTGGACAGTGAGGGAACAGCGAAGAGCGAGGGGCTATTCATAAGACATGCCGATGAATCATGGCATTGACTCTAGGGAAGCTGTCAACAACACTCTGATGAACCCACCGCCGGCGCGCCCGCCCGGTGGACTCGAACGAAGCACTGTCCAACTCAACACCCAAGGATCCAGCCGTGACCCAGCCAAGCAGTACCCCACAACCGCTCGACATCGCGCCCGCCACCGGGCGCCTCGGCCTGCTGATGCCGGGCATGGGGGCGGTGTCCACCACCACGATCGCCGGCATCATGGCCGCCCGCCAGGGGCTGGCCGCGCCAATCGGCAGCCTCACCCAGATGGCCCACATTCGCCTCGGACGTCGCGAGGAGGGCCGCAACCCGATGATCAAGGACTTCGCCCCGTTGGCCGGCATGGACGACATGGCGTTCGGTGGGTGGGACCCCATCTCGGCCAATGCGCTGGAGGCCGCACGCACCTGTGGGGTGCTGCAGGAGGCAGACCTGGCCCCGATCTCCGGCGAGATGGAGGGCGTTACGTCGATGCCGGCAGTGTTCGATCAGCGTTGGGTGTCCAAGCTGGAGGGCATCCGGGTGAAGGAAGGGGCCAACAAGTGGGACCTGGCCCAGCAACTGGTTGAGGACATCGCCCGGTTCAAGGAGGAGGAGAACTGCGATCGTCTGGTGATGGTGTGGACCGGCTCGACCGAGGCCTACCAGGTGGAATCCGATGTGCACGCCGACCCCGATGCCTTCGAGGCCGGTATGAAGGCGAACGACCCCAACATCTCCCCCTCGCAGATGTATGCGTGGGCGGCGCTGAGCTCGGGTGTGCCGTTTGCCAACGGCGCCCCCAACCTGGCGGTCGACACCCCCTGGGCGGCCATGCTGGCCGCCGAGCGAGGCGTGCCGTTCACCGGCAAGGACTTCAAGACCGGCCAGACACTGATGAAGACCATCCTGGCCCCAGGGTTCAAGGCCCGCATGCTGGGCGTGCGTGGCTGGTACTCCACCAACATTCTGGGTAACCGGGACGGCGAGGTGCTGGATGATCCCGAGAACTTCAAGACCAAGGAGATGTCCAAGCTGGGTGTGCTGGACACCATCCTTCAGCCTGAGTTGTACCCCGACCTGTACGGCAACCTCGACCACGTGGTGCGCATCAACTACTACCCGCCCCGGGGTGACAACAAGGAGGGCTGGGACAACATCGACATCTTCGGCTGGATGGGCTATCCGATGCAGATCAAGGTGGACTTCCTGTGTCGGGACTCGATCCTCGCCGCCCCGATCGTGTTGGACCTGGCGCTGTTCCTCGACCTGGCCCAGCGCGCCGGACAGTCCGGGCTTCAGGAGTGGCTGAGCTTCTACTGGAAGGCGCCCGACGCCCTCGGTGGGATCCCACCCGAGCACGACATCTTCATCCAGCAGATCAAGCTGAAGAACACCCTTCGTGCATGGCTGGGCGAAGAGCCCGTCACCCACGCCGAGGACGAGTAGGCGGCTGCGCTCCCAGCCCCGCCTTCCGCTCTCCGTTCAGACGAGGGTCAGGTGCAGGTTGAGGCGGTCGAGGTTGGCTTTGACGGTAACCTCACCCGCGGTCGGTGGCGAGAGTTGCATCGAGCCCGACATCAGGCGGCCGACCACCTCGATGGTGAGGTGGTGGTCCGCCGCGCCCACCGGCACCTCGGCGACGATCACCCCGGCGTTCCCATCGGGACGGGTGGACACGCCGCAGCGCCGAGCCAACTCGACACCGCCGTACCGCACCACCACGGTGTCTCGGGCGAAGCCGTCGCCCAGCACCACTCGAAAGCTCCCATGTCGACTCTGGGGCGCCGCCTGACCGATGGGGGCCAGATCGGAGCTACCGTGCCGATGATCGGCCTGATGAAGCACTGACGACGGAACGTTGGACAGGAGCATGGCGAGCCTTTGTACCGGCCGGGCCGGTGGGCCGGGTGCGGTACGTCAATGAGCGCTGAAGCGAATGAGGTTTCAATAGTGTGCCCGATGCTGCACAACGATGGACGGCATCTGGTCAATGGCCACTCATTTTCCACTCAATCGCCGTCCATTCTGGTTGCGTGCTCACGCTCTGGCGATGAACTGTGGGTACATCGACCCACAGCCCCCGAAACCCTGTCCGATTCGAACCGGGCCCAAGTGCCTGCGCACGCGCTATGACGCGCTCGTGGTGGGCACCGGTCCCGCCGGTTCCGTTTTGGCCTACCGGCTGGCTCGCGCCGGGCTGAACGTCGGTGTCCTCGAGCGCGGGCGGGCCCAGCAAACCGGAACGTTTCCCGAATCGCCCGGCGAGCTGCTGTCCCAGGCCCAACTGTGGCGTCACGGTCGCCGGGTCGGCCCGGCGGACGGGCTCTTCGATCTGCGCGTCTTCGACGACCTGATGGTGCTGACCGGTTGCGGCGTGGGAGGGACCTCGTTGATCAACGCGTCGGTCTCGGTGGTGCCCGACGAGAGCGTGATGGGCGACCGGCGCTGGCCGACGGCGATCAGGGAGGATCCGGAGTGGCCACATGATTTCGACCGCGTGGGGTCCATGGTGGGCACCACGCCGTTGCCCGATGGGCGCAGGGTCGACAAGCTGACTGCGCTGGAGGCCATGGCCGAGGCCGAGGAGGTTGGCGGAGTGGTCCAGCGGGCGCCCCTCAACGTGGCTTTTGAGGACGGCTTCAACAGCACCGGCGAATACATGACGGCATGTAACGGGTGTGGCAATTGCATGACCGGGTGCAATGTCGGAGCGAAACAAACCTACGACCGCAACTATCTGTATGGGGCACGCCGCCTTGGCGCCTCGGTGTTCGCCCGGTGTTCGGTGCAACGGGTTGAGGCCACGGCGCACGGCTGGGCGGTGGTGGTGGCCGACACGATGGACCCATCGGTGCAGCGCCGCGTGGAGGCCGATCAGGTGCTGCTGGCGGCCGGCGCCCTTGGTTCCACCGAAATCCTGCTCAGATCCAGAGCGGTCGGTTTGGACGTCTCGCCCATGTTGGGTCAACGCTTCTCCGGCAACGGCGACCTGATCGCGTGGGGGTTCGACACCGACGCCCATGTGGGCTCGGTGGGCGTGCCCGGCGATTCCGGCGATGGCTGGCTGGGGGTCGGACCCACGATCACCGGGATGATCCGTGGTACCCCGAAGGACGCCGCGCCGGATGATCCAGGCGTTGACGCCTGGATGATGCAGGACGGCACCGTGCCGGTGGCCTTCGCCCGGCTGACCCCCCTGCTGATCGCAATCTCCGCGATCCTCGACAAATTGCCCCTGAACGAGGGGCCCGGACGCATTCGCGACTGGTTGCGTTCGCTCATGGACGGTCCGTATGCCGGGGCGGTCGGCCGCACCACCACCACCTTGTTCATGTCGGCCGACGATGCCGAGGGCGAGGTGGTGTTGGCCGGTTCGGGGATCGATATCCGCTGGCCGGGCGCCGGCATGCAGCGGTCACTCACCGAGGGCGGACGGCGGCTGGCAGCGGCGGCGCGCGAACTGGGCGGGCGCCCGGTGGGTAACCCGGGCCACCGCGGTCGACTGGGCAACCGGCCGGTGTCGGTGCATCCCCTTGGCGGCTGCGTGATGTCGTGTGACGCAGGCGACGGCGTCGTCAACGATCGCGGGCAGGTGTACGCCGGGGCGATGGGTCGACACGTGCATCGGGGCCTGTACGTGACCGATGGGTCGATCATTCCTCGGTCGTTGGGGGCAAACCCGTCGCTCACCATCGCGGCCCTGGCTGAGCGGACAGCCCGGCTGTTGCTGCTGGAGTTGGGCCTCGATCCGGACCCGGTCGAGCCGGTGTCCCCGCCCGAGGGGTCATCGGCCGAAGGGACGGCGCCGGTGGTGGTCGGCCCACAGGTTCGCTTTGGTGAGCGCCTTGGTGGTCACGTGATGGTCGATGGTCAGGCCTCGCCGATCACGCTGTCGCTGCGGGTGGCGGTGGACGACCCCGCTGAGGTGCGTCGCGACCCTGAGGGCACAACGCTTCGGGTCACCGGCACCGTGGAGGCGCCGCTACTGCACCCCGCGCCGATGACGGTCACCTGGGGCACGTTGCGGTTGGTGGTTGAGGACCCTGATCAGTCGGTGGGGCACCGCATGGAATACCGGCTGGGCCTTCGTGACGTTGCCGGCGGGCGGTACCGGCTGGATGCCGACAAGTTGATTCTTGACCAGCCGGGCATGGATTGGTTGTGGGACGCCACCGAAATGGTGGTGGCCATTCACCCCGAATTTGGAGATCCGCCGGAGCAGGGAGCGATCAGGTCGTACGGCATGGCACGTTTGGCCCCCTTCGACGCGGTGCGCATGGGCCTGTCGTTCCGAGGTCCCCAAGGTGGGTCGTTCAGGGAACAGGCGGGTGCGATCGGCTCGTTCCTGGGGGCCTTCGCGCTGCCGATGACCGGTGCCTTCGGCAAGGTGGCGGTGGCCGGCAAGGAACTGCGCGACGCACAACGGAAACTGGAACGACGGCGTGAGTTGGCGTTGCCGGAGCCAACCCGAAGCTGGCTCGATCGCAACGGCACCTGGTCCGACGCGATGCCTGCCGAACCGGTGGTGGGTCTATCGCGTTTCCGGGGCGGGACCGCCGGGCCGGTGTTGCTCGCACCAGGTTTTGGCATGTCGTCCGATCACTATTTGCTGGACGCCGCGGCACCCAACCTCACCGAGGTGTTGGTGGCGGCGGGCTACGACGTGTGGCTCTTCGACTACCGATCGTCGATCCTGTTTCCCGGGGCGGGCTCGCCGTCCAACCTGGACGAGATCGCACGCCTCGATTGGCCGGCCGCCGTCAACCGGGTTCGCAGCGAGGCCGGCGCGGAGGAGGTGTCGGTGGTGGCCCACTGCGTCGGCTCGGCCACGGTGCTGATGTCGCTGCTCGATGGGTTGGAGGGGGTGGGCTCGGTGGTGTGTTCCCAGATGTCGGCGCACTTTGACGTGCCCGGGTTCACCCGGCTTCGAGCGCGCCTGCGGCCGGGGCCCAAGCTGGAGGCGCTGGGCTTCACCTCGGTGTTTCCCGACCGTGGTACCGGGCTCTCGGCGCGGCTGGCCGACCTGGCGGTGCGGTCGACGCCGCTGGCTCACGGTGAGCGGTGCGATTCGCCGGTGTGTCGCTGGGTGTTCTTTTTCTATGGACCCACCCATGCTCATGCCAACCTCGACCGGTACACCCACGACCGCATCGCCGAACTGTTCGGGGAGGGGTCGCTTCGGGGCATGGACCACGTTGGCGCCATGTTCACGTCCGGGCGATTGGTGGACGCCGCCGGTGACGACTCCTATATGCCCCACGTGGAGCGATTGAAGCTCCCCATCCTGTTTCTGGCCGGTACCCGAAACCGTTTGGTGTTGCCGTCCGGTTCGGCCCGTTCGGTGGCCTGGCTGCGCTCGCACCACGGTCCGGACCTGCACCACCGCATCGAGTTGCCTGGATACGCACACCTGGACGGGCTGTTGGGGCGTCGCGCCCATCGTGACGTGTTTCCTCACATCGTCGACTTTCTTGGAGACCACCGGTAACTTCGGGCCATGACCGAAGCGACCTTTCCCATCACCGGCGATCCCGATGACGACGCGCTGTTGTTGGACGATCCCTTTGCGCTGTTGCTCGGCATGCTGCTCGACCAGCAGGTACCCATGGAGTGGGCGTTCCGATCGCCTTCCCGGCTTCGGGAGCGGATGGAGGCGGCCGAGCCCGGCTCATTCTCGCCCGCAGGGTTGGCAGCTCTGAGCGAGGATCGGGCGGTCGAGTTGTTCTCCGAGAAGCCGGCCCTTCACCGCTACCCCAAGTCGATGGGCAAGCGGGCACACGCGGTGGCCGAGATGCTCGTCGACGAGTACGACGGGGTGGCGTCGGCCGTCTGGACCACCGCAGCCGACGGCTCCGAGTTGTATCGGCGCCTGCGCGCCCTGCCCGGGTACGGGGAGGAGAAGGCCAAGATCTTCGTCGCCCTGCTGGCCAAGCGTCTTGGCATCCGTCCGGACGGCTGGCGGGAGGCGGCGGGGGTGTTCGCCGACGACGCGCCCCGATCAGCCGCAGACGTGGGCAGCGCCGCTGAGCTCACGCTGGTGCGCCAGTGGAAGCAGGCGCAGAAACAGAAGGGCAAGACCAAGCAGGAGTAGGGGCCAAGCGAGCGCTCAGGCCAGCGAGCGGGCGCCCTTGGCCAGCAAGGTGAGTCCGCGGTCCTCGGCCTCGGCGGCGATGGCGGACGGGTCGGCGTCGCCCCGCCCATCGGGCCCCACTCCGAGTCGGGCGAGTTCCACCTCGGCAAAAAGCCGCCAAGGCGTGGCGTCCACCCGGGCAGATCGGTTGGCAGCGGTCGCCAGTGCCTGAACCGCCGCCTCTTTGTGTTCGGCACCCTCCAACATCGACTCGGCGATGCCCAGGTAGTGCCAGCCAAACCCGAGGAACATCGTTTGTCCGAAGTGGACGGAAGCCTCGGGCTGCTCGCCGAACCAGGCGGCCAGCGGTGCGGCCCACTGGGTGCGACCGGTGAATTGGGCGACCAGGACGGCTGTCGATGCGAGGATCCAGTGGTTCTGTTGGCGTTCCTCACCCAGGAACGACTCCAGGTCGAATTCGTCGGCCGCCGCCGTCGCCGCGTCAAGGTTGCCCGAGACGGCGTGAAACCAGGCATCGAAGATGACCCACAGCGACCCGCGCTCGGAGAACATGCGCAGCACGTCGATGGTCATCTCGGCCGCCCGATGGTCGCCGACCATCGTTTGCCAGGGCAAGCGGACCAGACCGTCGACCACCTGAGCGTGTAAGGCCCGCCCGGTCTCGGCCAGCAGTCGGCTCGACTCGACTGCCAACTCCGATGCCAGGTGGTACTCCCCCCGCGAGCCGGCGCGCATCGCGGCGTACAACCGGTCGAGTCGCAGCATGTCGGCGCTGCCGACCTCGGCGGCCGAGGCTGCAAAGCGGGCGGCAACGTCGTCGGCCGCCTCAAGGTCACCGCCCTCCAGCGTCGTGTGGAGGCGACACTTGAGCACCTGAAGGGCCAACATCTTCTCGCCGGATTGGGCGGCGAGTGACCCGAGGCGCTCGATCAGGCTCCAGGTCACGACCGTGTCGGCGTCGATGTCGCATGCCCAATACCGATTGATGCCGATCCGGGTCCGGACGGCCGCGCCGGCGCCTGCTGCCAGACGGTCGGCTTCATCGCACATTGCCGTCCGCTCAGCGAGAGGCGTGTCCCAGTAGCGCAACTGCGCCAGGCGGGCGAGCAACTCGGCGCGTAGGTGAGGGTTCTCAGCCCCGAGCTCCTGCAGGGCGGCGGACAGCACGTCCGCAATCGATGGGTCGCTCACGTCGCCCATCGCAAGCACCCCGCCAATCTCCAGCGCGGCGATCGCCGCCAGATCGGTCCTACCGGAGCGCCGGGCCCGCTCGATCGCACGGTCGAGCAGGATGCGCCCTTCGCCCTGGTGGATGTAGGTCGACAGCACCCGACCCCGCTCGATCAACAGCTCGGCCGCCGTCTCGTGGTCGTCGGCGTCGTCGGAGATCAGGGCGAGTGCCGAGGCAAGCTTGCTGGAGGCGCGGTCGTAGGCGGAGTTGCGCACGGCCGATGCTGCGGCGGCGCGCAACCACTTGATCGCCGCCCCCCGACCGAACGATGGAGCCGCCAACAGGTAATGACGGGCGATGTCTCCGGCGGGGACCAGATCGCCGCCCGAACGACGCTCCGCCAGGAGCTCGGCGGCCCGGCGATGGAACGCTCGTCGCTGTTCCGGTCCGATCTGGTCGAGGAGCACGTCCCTGATCAAGCCGTGAACAAACCAGTAGCGGCCCGTTGACGGGTTGGTTCCGTTGCGGGCTGAGACCGCGTCCACGTCGGGCAGCGCGCTGAGCAGCCCGTCGGCAATCACCTCTTCCAGCGCCGCCACCGACTCGTCCGGGCTCAACGACGCCAACTCGATGGTGAGCCAACCGCGGGGATGGAGGCCGTCGATGGCTGCGGCGCGCAGCAGGGTCACCGCCTGCGGGGAACAGGTTGCAACGCGCCGCCATGCGAGTCGCGCCAACGACGTGGTGTCCTCGACGTCCCTGGTGCGCGCGAGTTGCTCGACAAACATGGGGTTGCCGCCACTCTGGCGAAGCAGGGTTGCGTCGTCGAGTCGATCGTCGCCCAACGACCTGGCGAGTTCAGCCACCGCCGCCTGCTCGAGGGGCCGAACCGGCACCTCGGCAACGTGGGTCTGGTGGGGTAAGGCGTTCAGCCACGTGGCCAGGGGGGCGTCCGGCACCAACTCGGCCGTCCGGGCGATGCCGATCACCAGCACCGGCGATGTGGCCAGCGGACCGATCAGGCGGCCCAACACCTCCAAGGTGTCCGCATCGACCTGGGCCAACTGGTCGATCACCAGCACCGGCGGCTCGTCGTCGGACAGGTGCTTCAGCAGGGTGCCCAAGGCGCCCAACAGCGCACTGCGGCTGGTCGTGTGCCGCGCACCCGTGTCCTCGATCCCAATCAGCTGATGGAGGGCGTCCATGGATGCGTCGGCCTCGAGCCGCTGGAGCAGCCCGGGATTGTGCACGTTGACGTGTTCCACGATGTCGGCGATCGGAGGAAACGACCGGCCCGCAGAGTCGTCGCCGGCGCCGTAGAAGACCCTGCGTGTCGGATTGCGGCGAGCAAACTCCATGACGAGCCGGGTCTTCCCGATGCCCAACTCGCCGCTCACCAGCACCAGTCGGGCGCCGCCCGCCACGGCCTGGTCGATGCGCTCCAGGTCGGGGCCCCGCCCCACAAGGGGCGCACCGGCTCGATCGATCCAACAGTCGCATCCGGAAAGAATGGTCGATGCCGGGGCGGGCGGCGGTGCTTTCAGCAGCGATTCGTGACTCAGGATCTGGCGTTCCAGGGTGTAGAGCTCGGGGCTTGGCTCAAGCCCAAACTGTTGCCCCAGCCGTCGGCGAGCATCCTGGAAACAGTTGAGCGCCTCCTGCTGGCGGCCATCGCGATACAGGGCCTTCATCAGGGCAGCCCAGTAGCGCTCGTTCTCGGGATGGTTCTCGGTGAGCACCGTCAGTTCCGGAATCAGCGCCGTGTCGTTGCCGTTGTCGAGGCGCAACTGGATCTCAAGTGATTTGAGGTCCTCTCGGAGATGTGTCAGACGAACGGCGTCGCTGCGAGCCCAGTCGTGGCTGGCGAACTCGGTCAGCGGCGGCCCGTGGAACAGCGTCAGCGCCTCGCTCACCCGCGAAAGCGCTGCGGCAGGGTCGACCTCGGCCAGGCTGCGGGCTGAATGGAGTGCGTCGTCGGCCACTACCGAGTCCAACTCGTTCGCTGCGAGCTTCAGGCGATAGGCGCACCCGCCGACGGTCACGATGCGGCCGCGTCCCACCAGGCCCCTGAGCGCATGGATCTGCTGTTGCAGGTTTCGTCGTGCCGACACGGTGTCCCGCCCGGGCCAGAGGTCGTCCATCAGGGTGTCGAAGCCCACCGCCTCGTCGTTGGCCAGCACCAGACGTACAAACAGGCCGCACTGTTTCGTGCCGGCCAGGTTGATCCTGGTGTCGTCGAGCGTGGCGCGAAGCGGACCCAGCAGTTGCACCAGCATCCGGTGGCGCCGGCGCGAAGTGTCTGCCGTGGGCAGTGGATCTGGCCCTGGCACGAGGCTCACCGTAACCAGGCCGGCCTTGCGCCGCCCAAAGCGAACCCCGTGCCGGGCTCGGGTCGGGCGGCGTCCGCGGTCGGCTACTGCAGCGCAGCTAGCGTCGTTGCGGCACAGGCACCCAAGGCGATCCCGCCCAGGAAAGGCAAGACCAGCGTGACCATCATCGATGACGTACTGGCCCGACAGATCCTCGACTCCCGAGGCAACCCCACCGTGGAGGTGGAGGTGGGCCTGATCGACGGTTCGGTTGGACGAGCGGCTGTGCCCTCGGGCGCCTCCACCGGGGCCTTCGAGGCCGTGGAGCGACGCGACGGCGGCGAGGCCTACGGCGGCAAGGGGGTGCTGGGCGCCGTCGGTGCGGTGAACGACGAGATCACCGACGCGGTGCTGGGCCTCGACGCGCTGGATCAGCGCGACCTGGACCAGACGATGTGTGACCTGGACGGCACCGACAACCTGGAGCGCCTTGGTGCCAACGCGGTGCTGGGCGTGTCGCTGGCGGCCGCCAAGGCGGCTGCGGCCAGCCTGGATCTGCCGTTGTACCGCTACGTCGGTGGTGTCTCGGCCTGCGTCCTGCCAATGCCGATGCTCAACGTGATCAACGGTGGCGAGCATGCCGACAACAACGTGGACCTGCAGGAGTTCATGCTGGTTCCCGTCGGTGCCGCCTCGTTCTCCGAGGCGCTGCGCTGGGGTACCGAGTGCTATCACAGCCTGAAGTCGGTGGTGGCCAAGCGGGGCCTGTCCACCGCCATCGGCGATGAGGGTGGCTTCGCCCCCAACCTGGGCTCCAACGAAGAGGCGCTGGCCCTGTTGACCGAGGCGATCGAGGCGGCGGGACGCACCCCCGGCGACGAGGTGGCGCTGGCACTCGACACCGCCTCCACCGAGTTCTATGCCGATGGCAAATACCAGCTGGCCGGTGAGGGCCGAAGCCTCGATGCGGGCGAGTTCGTGGCCTACCTCAGCGACTTGTGTGACCGCTACCCGATCGTGTCGATCGAGGACGGTATGGCCGAAGAGGACTGGGACGGTTGGGCTCAGCTCACCGAGGCGCTGGGCGATCGTGTCCAGCTGGTTGGTGACGACCTGTTCGTCACCAACCCGGTTCGGCTTCAGCGGGGTATCGAGGTGGGCGTTGCCAACTCGATCCTCATCAAGGTCAACCAGATCGGCACGCTCACCCAGACGTTGGAGGCGGTGCAACTGGCCACCCGGAATGCCTACACGTCGGTGATGAGTCACCGCTCGGGCGAGACCGAGGACGCCACGATCGCCGACCTGGCGGTTGCAACCAACTGCGCTCAGATCAAAACCGGGGCGCCGGCACGCTCCGATCGGGTGGCCAAGTACAACCAGCTGTTGCGCATCGAGGAACAACTGGGCGAGTCGGCGGTCTTCGAGGGTGGTGCCGCCTTGGCGCCGCGACCTGTGAACCGGCGCGGCAATGGCACCTAGGAGCGGGCGGGCCACAGCTCGCTCGCCCAGGTCGGAGGCGCACAAGGCGACCCGTAGCTCTGCGCCGCGCGTGCTCCAGATGCCATCGCGCCGCCGCTGGTTCTGGGTGGCGGCTCTGTCGGTGGTGGCGTTGTTCCTCGCCGTGCTGGCGTTGCCGGTGCGCAACCTCTTCGGTCAATCAGCCGAGTTGGGCCGTGCCCAGACGGAGTTGGTTGGCCTGCGGGCGGAGAACACCAAGTTGGAGCGCCGCCAGGCCGAACTTGAGGATCCCGAGCAGGTGGAGATACTCGCCCGCCGCAACCATGGCATGGTCTTTCCCGGCGAGGAGAGCTATGTGGTGCTTCCCCCGACCGTGGGCGGTGAGGTGCCGCCGTGGGTGGCCAAGGGGTGGAGCTTCGATCCGGCCGCTCAGCCGGCGTCGGAGCCCTAAGCTCGCCGTGAGGCCTCCCACCAAAGGATGATGAGCAGATGAGCACCCACCGACATCAAGGGATCATCAAGCCGCAGCGGCGTGGTTGGGGAAGGGTGTCCTTGGTCGCCATGGCATCGGCCGCCCTGTTGCTGGGTGCCTGTGGCGGCGGGGGCTCCGGGGGCTCCAGCGGGTCACAAACCGCCGGCGCAGGCGATGAGGGCACACCCCAGAGCGGCGGCACGGTGATCTACGCCCTCGAGAGCGAGACCAACTCCGGCTGGTGCCTGCAGGAGGCCCAGCTGGCAATCTCCGGCATCCAGGTCGCCCGGGCCATTTACGACACGCTCGTTCAGCCTGATGAGAGCGGCGAGATGCAGCCGATGCTGGCCGAGTCGGTCGAGCCCAATGCCACGTTCGATTCTTGGACCATCAAGATTCGGCCTGGCATCACCTTTCACGACGGCTCCAAGCTGGACGCCAAGGTGGTGGCCAACAACCTGAACGCCTATCGAGGTAAGTACAAGGCCCGGTCACCACTGCTGTTCGTGTTCGTGCTCGAGAACATCGCCACCGTCGAGGCAACCGACGACATGACCGTCACGGTCACCACCAAGACCCCGTGGCCGTCGTTCCCCAACTTCCTGTGGAATGACGGACGCCTTGGCATCGTCGGGCAGGCCCAACTGGACGACGCAAAGGGCTGTGACAAGAACCTGGTGGGTACCGGGCCATTCGTCAAAAAAGAATGGAAGATCAACGACCACTTCACCGCCACGAAGAACCCCGACTACTGGCAGAAGGATGCCGACGGCACGCAGCTGCCGTACCTGGACGAGATCGAGTTCCGCCCTCAGCCGGAGCCCAGCCAGCGCACCGAGGGCATCCAGACCGGCACCTACGATGCCGCCCACGTGCAGGGTGGCGACGCGCTGATCGAGTCGCAGTCGTTGGCCGACGCCGGCGCGGTCAACCTGATCGCCAACTCGGACTTCGCCGAGGTGAGCTACCTGTTGTTCAACGTGGCCAAGGCCCCATTCAACAATGCGGACGCCCGCATGGCCGTTGCCCAGGCGCTGAACCGCGAGGAGGCGAATCAGCTGCTGAGCAAGGGTCAGCAGAAGGTTGCCTCGGGCCCATTTGCCCCCGGGTCGATGGGATATCTCGCCGATGCCGGTCTGCCGGCGTTTGATCTCAAGGCGGCCAAGACCCATGTGGCGGCCTACGAAAAGGCGACGGGTAAAAAGCTGAGTTTCCTCGTGCCCTTCTTTGGTAACGCCGAGGCGCAGGCCACCCTCGAGCTGTATCAGTCGCAGTTGGCCGAGGCCGGCATCGAACTGAAGCTGCAACCCACCGAGCAGTCTGCCGAGATCGACCGGGCGATTGCCGGTGACTTCGGGGCATTGCTGTGGCGCAACCATCCCGGGGGTGATCCCGACCTGCAGTACGTCTGGTGGCAGAGCGAATCACCGGTGAACTTCGGCAAGTTCGCCGATCCTGAGATCGACAAGTTGCTCAATGAGGGCCGGGAGAATGCCGACCCCGCTGAGCGCACCAAGATCTATGAGGAGCTCAACCGACGCTTCGGGTCCGAGTTGTACAACGTGTGGACTGCCTGGGTGAAGTGGGGCGTGGTCTCAGCGCCCAAGGTGCACGGCATCCTGGGGCCGGACGTTGACGGCAAGCCGCCGTTCCCGGGCCTTGCCACCGGGCATCCGGTGTCAGGCATGTGGGTCGACGGGTAGTCGGGCTCCCGGTCGTCCAAACCTGAACCCCATCCCCGTTGCATCATGTGTCGGGACGGGTACAGTGCAGCGTCATCGGTCACATCTGGCCGCAGGTCTCGGTGGGGAATATCTAAATGTTGGGGGAACGAACATGAAGATGTCTCGGCGCACGCGAGGAATCGCAGCGACGCTGGCCATGGGCCTGGTGGCGGCGGCCTGCGGTGGTGGTGGTGACAGCGGTTCTGGGGCGAAGGCCGGGGGTGCGCCCGGCGATGAGGGCCCGCCGGTGTCCGGTGGCCGGGTGATCTACGCCCTGGAGGCCGAAACCAACGCCGGTTGGTGCCTGGCCGAGTCGCAGTTGGCCATCTCGGGGATCCAGGTGGCCAAGACCATCTACGACACCCTCGTCCAGCCCGATGAGTCGGGCAAGATGTTGCCCATGCTGGCCGAGTCGGTCGAGCCCAACGCCACTTTTGACTCGTGGACGATCAAGATTCGAGAGGGCGTGAAGTTCCACGACGGCACCAAGCTGGACGCCGAGGTGGTGAAGAACAACCTCGACGCCTACCGCGGCAAGTACGACGGTCGTAGCCCGCTGCTGTTCGTCTTCGTGCTCCAAAACATCAAAGCGGTGGACGTGACCGATCCGATGACGGTCACCATCACCACCAAGACGCCCTGGCCGGCACTACCCAGCTTCCTGTACTCCAGCGGCCGGTTGGGAATGTCGGCTCAGGCCCAGTTGGACAGCAAGGACAACTGCGACAAGGACCTGATCGGCACCGGGCCCTTCAAGCTGAAGGAGTGGAAGCTCAACGATCACTTCACGGCCGTGAAGAACCCCGATTACTGGCAGAAGGACGCCGACGGCACGCAACTGCCGTACCTCGACGAGATCGAGTATCGCCCGGTTCCCGATACCGACTCCCGGGTGGAGGGCGTTCAGACCGGCCAGTTCGACATGATCCACACCAACGGTGGTGAAGCGGTCAGCCAACTGCAGCCGCTCGCCGACTCGGGCACGATCAACATGATCGCCAACTCCGACGCCGCCGAGGTGACCTACCTGATGGCAAACGAGGCCAAGGCGCCCTTCGACAACCTCGATGCCCGCAAGGCTGTGGCCTACGGCATCAATCGCGAGGAGTTCAAGAAGCTGCGCGCCGCCGGATTGCAGGACGTCGCGTCGGGCCCGTTCGCGCCAGGCAACCTCGGATACCTCGAAGACACCGGTTTTCCCGAGTTCGACGTGGCCAAGGCCAAGGAGCATGCGGCGGCCTACAAGAAGGCCACGGGCAAAGACCTGAGCTTCACGATGTCCTACGCCGCCGATGCATCCACCAAGATCTCCGCCGAACTGCTCCAGAGTCAGCTTGCCGACTCGGGCATTGAGATGAAGCTGACATCCACCGATCAGGCGGCCCTGATCGACCGGGCCATCGGCGGCGACTTTGAGCTGGCGTACTTCCGCAACCACCCTGGCGGCGACCCGGACAATCAGTACGTGTGGTGGCACAGCAGTTCACCGGTGAACTTCGGCAAGATCAACGATCCCCAGGTGGACAAGGCCCTCGACGATGGCCGCGTCGAATCCGACGAGGCCAAGCGGGCCGGCATCTACGAGGGGATGAACGAGCGCTTCGCCGACCAGGTCCACAACATCTGGTTGGTCTGGAGCCTGTGGACGGTTTCGTCCCAGCCCAACGTCCATGGCGTGTTCGGGCCCGATGTGGATGGCGAGAAGCCCTTTACCGGCCTGGCGTCCGGCCACCCGGTCACGGGCCTGTGGGTGGACGGCGGCGGTGCGTGACATCGGACGCCCTCGGGCTGCTGGACGACGTGCGGGAGGCATGAGCAGGTGAGGTCGCTCCTTCCGAGGCTGGGACGCCTGGTGGTGGTGCTGTTCCTGGTGACGTTGTTTGCATCGTTGCTGGTCAGCTTCCTGCCCGGCGATCCGGCGGCGGTGGTTGCTCCGTTCGCCAGCGACGAGCAGCGGGCTGAGATCGCCGACGACCTTGGCATCTCCGATCCGCTGCCGGTGCGCTACGTGCATTGGCTTGGCGACTTCGTGACCGGCGACCTGGGAAAGACCTACTCCGGACCGACCTCGTCCACGGAGGTGTCGACACAGGTGGGTGATGCGTTGCCCGTCAGCCTGACGCTCATGGTGTACGCGCAGATCATGGCCTTGGCGCTGGCCATACCGCTGGGGGTGATCGCCGCCTACAAGGCCGGCGGCTGGGTGGATCGGGTGGTCTCCTCCAGCCTGTTCCTGTTCCTGGCGCTACCGGCGTTTGTGCTGGGCTTCATGCTGTCGTACTACGTGCGCCTAAAGATGGGGCTGTTCCGCACCAGGGGTGGTTACGTGGCGTTCTGGGAGGACCCGGCCACCAACCTGCAGTTCATGTTTCTGCCGGCTCTCAGTCTGGCCTTGGGGCAGGTGGCGGTGTACGCACGCCTGTTGCGCACCGACATGATCGCCACGCTGCAACAGGATTTCATCACGATGGCCCGAGCCAAGGGCCTCAGCACTCAGCGCATTCTGTGGCGCCATGCTCTTCGTCCCAGTTCGATCACGCTGCTGACGGCGGCCGGCCTGAACGTTGGCACGCTGATCGGCGGGGCGCTGGTCATCGAGGTCGTCTTCCAATTGCCGGGCATGGGCCTGTTGGCGCAGACCGCCATCGGTGGTCGTCAGTTGGTGGCGGTGCAGTCGATCGTGGCCATATTTGCTCTGCTGTATGTGTTGGTCAACGTGGTGGTCGACCTTGGATACACCGTGATCGATCCAAGGATTCGCCGTGGCTGAGTACATCGGGGAAGGCCCGTTCGACCATCCCGATCCTGGCGGTGGCATTCCCACGCCAGAGGGTGCCGGCATGGGTGCGGTCGGCGGCTCCGTGGCGGTCGTTCCGACCGGCGGGATACCGGTGGACCTCGGTACGCCTGACCAGCCGTCGAAGAAGCGCCGGCTGGGGCCTGCCGCCATTCTGGCCATCGCCTGGATCATCTTCGTGGTCGGTGGCGCGTTGCTGGCCCCGTACCTGCCGATCCCCAGCACCACCGAGACGGTCGACATTCCGGTTGGCGCCGACGGCCTGCCGTACTTCGGGCCGAGCTTCAGTCACCCCTTTGGCCTCGACAAGATCGGCAAGGACGTGTTCAGCCTGACGATCTACGGCGGCCGGGTGTCGCTGCTGGTCGGGTTCGTTTCGGTGACGGTTGGCATGCTGGTCGGTGGCTCAATGGGCATCATCGCCGGATACCTGCGGGGCAAAACCGATGCCGTGCTGTCGATCCTCTTCGACACGTTTCTGGCCATCCCGGCGATCATTCTGGCGCTGGCGCTTGTGGCCGCATTCGACCCGTCCGACCCCAGCAAGGTGGATCCCACGCGCCGGATGTGGGTGCTGGCGTTTGCGCTCGGGGTGGTGGCCGTACCGGTCCTTGGCCGGATCGCACGCGCGTCCACCCTGGCGGTTGCCGACCGTGAGTTCGTGACGGCGGCCAAGGCCATGGGTGCCAAACCGCTGCGAATCATGATTCGCGAGGTCCTGCCCAACGTGTTGCCGTCGATGCTGGTGATCGGGCTGCTTGGGGTGGGGGTTGCCATCGTGGCCGAGGGCGGCCTTGCCCTCCTCGGGGCCAGTGTGTCGTCGCCGGCGACGTCGTGGGGTGCGATCATCGCCACCAACCGCAATGCGATCAACCTCGATCAACCCTGGGTGATCTTTGGGCCATCGTCGTTCATCTTTCTCACCGTGCTCACCCTGAACTATCTCGGCGACGTGATTCGCCGTCGCTTCGACGTGCGGGACTCTGTTTTGTAGCAGCCGAGGGCTGTGCTGTAGCAGCCGAGGGCTGTGCTGTAGCAGCCGTTTCGCTCTCTTCGTCGCCTGGTTTTGAGGGGATGGTTTCGCTGTGGCGTTGTGAGTGGAGGGTTTGTCCGGAGGGGGTGGTCCAGTGGAAGGTGCCGTTGGGTTGGCCGTTGGGGTGGTGGTTGGGTGACATCTGCCAGTGGTGGCGGTGGGTGATGTCGTGGTGGGTGGTGCAGAGCAGTGCCATTGAGTCGAGGTTGGTGGGGCCGCCTTTGGACCAGTGGATGGTGTGGTGGGCTTGGGTCCAGCCAATGGGGGTGTCGCAGCCGGGGAACACGCAGCCGCCATCGCGGACCCGGAGGGCGCGTTGTTGTGCGGGGGTGGCGGTGCGGACTGCTCGGCCCATTTGGAGGATTTCGTGGGCGGAGGTGGTGACGAAGGTGTGGATGGTGGGGTTGCAGAGGAGCCGCCAGAGGTTGTTGTCGGCGAGTTTGGCGGTTCCGGCGAGGACGTCGCCGCGTTGGCCGAGGATCCGTCGGAACCAGTCACGGGAGGTTTCTCCTCCTGGTGGGGCCTGCGACACCACCAACGGATCGGCCGGGTTGGCAGGGTTGGCAGGGTTGTTGTTTCTCTCGTCGTTGCGACCGTTCGTGGGAACGTCACGGTCGTTCGGTGTGGGAGCCTGCCCACGACCGGCAGCGGTATCCCCGGCGGCGGCACCGTCGGCGGGCGGATCCCCGGCGGCGGGAACCTCGGCAGCAGTATCCCCGGCGGCGGGAACCTCGGCAGCAGTATCCCCGGCAGCGGGAACCTCGGCAGCGGGATCGTCGGCGGGCGGATCCCCGGCAGCGGGAACCTCGGCAGCGGGAACCTCGGCAGCGGGAACCTCGGGGGGCGGATCCCCGACGGCGGGATGTTGGGCGTTGCGGTCTGCGGGGTTGGTGGTGTTGGTGTTGGTGGCGGGGATGGGTGCGGCTTCGATGTCGAGGTTGATGTGGGTGACGGGACCGCCGGTGGACTGCTCGGAGGAACCCCGGCGTAACAGGTCCAGCAATGCTCGTGCTCGGAGGACCGCCCGGGTTGGGACTCTCAGGTCGGGGGTAAGGTTCGTGTCTCGGCGGGCCTGGCGGTACAACCGGTCGGTGTGGGCCTCGACCAACTGTCGGATCTCCTCCGCGGTCGACCCGGTGAAGGTGCCCTTCAGATCAACGAGACCGTCAAGGGTTTCGGACAGAAACACCTTGTCGTCGTGTTCGACCGCAGGTTCGGGGCCCTCAGTGTCCAACAGGGCACACACCGCAGACAGTTCGCGTCGCCACGAACCGAACCGGCGTCCCGTCACACGGCCCAACAGTTCGTCCTGGAGATCAACCAACGCTGTTTCGGTGCGGTCGTTGGAGGCACGCACCAGCGCCGCACAATAGGAGTGATCGATCTCACCTGCGGCCAAGGCTGCTGCGAACCGGTGGAACGTGGAATCGAGTTTGGCGGCGACCCGGGTGGTCTCAGCAGCCTGGGGGCCTGGGACCTCCTGGGTGCGGCTCAGCCAGGACGTGGTGCGTTCACCGAGTTGTTTGAGTGACGCGTTGGTGTCTTCAAGGCGGGCGATCATCTGGGCTTCGGCCGATGCCAGGAACCGGCGGCACAAGCCGATCGCCTCGACCGCGACCATCAAATCAGCCACATCCACCCCAGCACCAGCACCAGCACCAGCACCAGCACCGTCGGCATCGTCGGCATCGTCGGCATCGTCGGCATCGTCGTCAACGTCGGCAACGTCGGCAACCACAGCCGAACCCCACAACGGTTGGCGGGGCTGTGCTTTGCCGACGCCTCGCTCGACCAACAGGCGTGCCGCGTCGGCCACCGAACCCGCCAACACGCTGACCGGCACCGAGGACCCCCAATCGGGGTGCCACCGTGCGTCGACCTCGGCGAAATACACCGAAAAGTCTTTCGCCTCAGTCGTGTCGAAAACGTCGAGCATGAGGCCAGTATGACGATGGCCTGTGACAACGAAGCCGCCACAAGACCCTGAGTTGGAACATGCCGTGGGCCGCATCACCGGATGGGCGGGCGACTGCCAACGATGATCTGCAAAGAGAGGGACGTGCAGTCGTTTCGAGAGCGTTGCATCACTCGCCTGCACCTGAAGATGCGGCCCACTCGGAGCTCTCGACGGGTGAGACTTCCCACGAGGTTCGAGGAAGAGCCTCACGAGGCGTTCCAATGGCTGCGGATCGTGTCTAGTGTGAGTTTGCGCATGAGGTGGGGTCCGCCGAGACGCAGCACAAGGGGAATCATGAAGCTTGTTACAGGTCGTTCGATCAGGATGGCCGCCGCCTTGATGGCGTTGGCAACCTTGGGCGCAGCTTGTGGTTCGGCGCCGACACCAGGCAACGGCCCCGGCAAGCTGGTGGCGTTGGGCGACTCCTTTACCGCCAACTCGACGCTGCTGCCCACTACCACGACCAACGGCTGTAATCAGTCGAAGCAGAATCAGCCACGGCTGGTTGCATCCCGCCTTGGCATTGCGGACGTCACCGATGCCAGCTGTGACGGCGCCCAAACCGGCGACATCATGGGCGGTTCGACCCCGCAGATCAACAAGGTCACCTCATCTGCCAGTGTCGTCATGGTCTCGATCGGCGGCAATGATCTGGGGTTCTCCGATATCGCTGTGCAGTGTTCCAAGCGGGCCATCACCTTTAAGACCTGTCAGGGTGATTACGTCAAGGGCGGAACCGATTCGCTGACGGCCAAGGTGGCGGCCACCAGACCCAAGGTCGATCAGGTGCTCGCTGCCGTGAAGTCGCGGGCGCCTCAGGCCCGGGTCGTGCTGTACGGCTACCCGACGCTGCTGCCGATGACCGGCAGCTCGACCTGCCTGGGCATGACCTTCGCCTCGTCCGACGTGCCGTATCTGCGAGCAAAGCAGGCCGAGCTGAACGTCATGCTGAAGGCGTCGGCCCAGGCCAAGGGCGTCACCTACGTCGACGTGTACGGCCCGAGCGCCGGTCATGACCCGTGCTCGTCCACACCGTGGGTCAACAAGGTAATCGACATCCCGCCGCTGCATCCCACCCATCGGGGCCAGACGGCCGTCGGTAACCTGATCGCCGACGCCCTCAGCTAACCGGCAGCTAACCGAGGCATCCCACAAGGTGTATCTCCGGCACGGACTGGGCAGTGCCGTCTCGATCTGTCGTCGAAGGATTGATGGAGAACGAGGCTTGGGACGTTCGTCGCGTAGGCTGAACGGCGCCGCTATGGAGCAACCAGTGAACACTCCCGCCTCCGATGAACAGCAGCCGAGCGCTGCGCGCCGGGCGATTGCCACCTCCGGCGTGATGGCCATCGTCGCGGCCCTGGTGGCCTACTTCGGGCGTCGCAGCACGCCACCAACGACGTCGTGACGGCGCCACCCGTCGATTGGGTCGAGGCTGCCGAGGCTGCCGATCCCGCGAGCCTCGCTGATCAGGCTGCTGTGGCGGCGCTCCTGGGGCGCGAGCCGCAGGGAGACTTCGAGGTGGTGGTTCGGCGTACCGGTGGTGCCCCGGTGGTGATCGAGAATTCGCCGGTTTTGCCCGGCGGTCGGCCGATGCCCACCCGCTGGTGGCTGGTGGATGCTGAGCTGTGTCGGCGTGTGGGCACCCTGGAAGCCGAGGGTGGTGTGCGGCGGGCTGAGGCGGAGGTGGGGGAGGCGGTCATGGCGGACGCCCATCGGCGCTACGAGATGCTGCGCGACCGGGCGATGCCCCAGGATCACCACGGCCCGCGTCCCACCGGGGGGGTGGGCGGCACGCGGCGCGGTGGCAAGTGCCTGCACGCGCACCTGGCCTGGTGGCTGGCGGGTGGCGACGACCCCACTGGGGCGTGGGTGGCGACCCGGCTGGTGGAACGAGGCCAGGCGCCCGACCTGAGACGTGGGGATGAGCCGGTGCTGTGGCCCGAAGCGCGCGATGGCAGCGCCGACGGCGACGGCAGCGCCGACAGCGATGGCGGCGATGAGAACGACGGCGGCGATGAGAACGACGACATCGAAGGGTGTGATCCGTGACCTCCGAAACCTCTGATCGTCCGGTGCTGGCGGTGGATATTGGCACCAACACGGTGAATACGTTGCTGGCGGCGCCTGGCGAGACGCCGGTGCGACAGACGTACTACACCCGTCTTGGCGAAGGGCTCGACGCCGACGGGTCGCTCTCAGAGCAGGCCATGGGCAGGGCGTTGGGCGTTCTGGGGGAGGTTGCGGGCCTTGCCGAACAGGCCGGCGTGGCCTCGGTTGGGGCGACGGCAACATCCGCGTGCCGAGACGCCTCCAACGGCGGCTCGTTTCTCGCTCGAGTGGGTGAGGTGCTGGGCACCGTGCCCCGCGTCGTCTCGGGCGACGAGGAGGCACGGTTGAGCTTCATGGGCGCGGTCACCGGCGGCATTGAGACCTTTGGGCCCGCCGGGGCAGATTCGTTGGTCGCTTCGCTGGAGGGGCCTGTTCTGGTGGTGGACATCGGCGGCGGCTCCACCGAGTTGGCGCTGGGCCACCTCGCCGGAGGCACCGCCACGTTCACGGCGTCGGCATCACTCCAGGTGGGCTCGGTGCGCTTCACCGAACGCTACCTGCACTCCGATCCGCCCCGTCCGGAGGAACTGTCCGACTGCCTTTCGGTTGCTGAGGCCACCCTGGACGAGGTGCTGTCGGTTCAACCGTCGTTTGGTTCGGCGACCACGCTGGTGGTGGTCGCCGGCACCGCTGAGACGATCGGCGCCGTGGAACTGGGCCGCTGGGACGATCGTGAGCTCCACGGCCTGGCGATGTCCAAGGCCCAGGTGGAAGACGTGTTTCGCACACTGGCCACCGAGCCTGCCGACGATCGGCGACACAATCCGGGTCTGCCGCCGGAGCGCGTCGATTACATCGTGGCCGGCTGTTGCATCCTCGTCACCATCATGCGGCGCATGGGGTTTGCCGAGTGTCTCGTGTCGATCGGGTCGGTCCGGGATGCGGTCTGGGATGAGATGGTGGGCCCGGCGAACGCCGGGACCGTCGACAAATCGTCGAGTCCGGTCGCCGGGTCGAGCTCCGAAGCGACCTGACCGTTGCCCCGCTGGTCGGCATCGGGCAAGCGGCGCTCCACCTCGGTTTTGGTCGGACGACGGGTCACGCTGCGCGTGCTCACCGCCCACGACTTTGAGGCGTGGCGGACGGTACGGCGCCGTTCGGCCGGTTGGCTGGAGCCATGGGAGCCAATGAAGCAGCCGTCGCAGGGTGATCCGGTGGAGGACAAGGGGTCCTTCGCTGCTCGCTGCGCCGCCCGGTTGCGTGAGATCGAGGTGGGAGGCGGTTATGGGTTTGGCCTGTTCTGCCAAGAGGGTTTCGCGGGAGAGGTGAACCTGTCCAACATTCGTCGAGGTCCGGCTCAGACGGCCCTCCTTGGCTATTGGGTCGACCAGGGCCTCGCCGGTCGAGGCCTGGTTCCCGAAGGGGTGGTGTTGGCCCTGCGTTTCGCCTTCGAGGATTTGCAGTTGCATCGGGTGGAGGCGGGCGTGCTGCCCCGAAACGCGGCCAGCCTGCGGGTGATGGACAAGCTGAAGCTGGCCCACGAAGGCATCAGCCGGGGCATGCTGGAGATCAACGGGCGCTGGGAGGACCATGAGCGGTTCGCCATGGTGGCCGAGGATTGGGTCGAACGCCGCGAATCCCTGCTGACCGAGTGGGTCTGGTAGCGAGGCTCAGCCCTTGGAGCTGATTTTTCGGGACATCGCCGCCAGTCGCTCGGCAAAATCCCCCTGGTCCATCGACCACAGCTGGGTGATGAGTTCACGGTCGACCGCCTCGTCGTGGGTGGCCGCCGTGTCGATGGTGCGGAGTGTTTCGGTGGCCCGAATCAGGAGCTCTCGGGGGGCCTGGGCTGCGCCGGCCGCCAGGTCGATGGCGTTCTCCAGCAGGTCGTCGTCGGGTACGCAGCGATGAGCGAGGCCGCGTTGGTCGGCCTGGACGCCGTCGAGCACCTCACCGAACAGCATCATGGCGGCAGCGGTCTGGTGGCCGACCGCCCGCCTCAGCATCCAGCTGTGGCCACCCCCCGGGTGGATGCCGAGCGACAAGAACCGCGTGTCGAACCGGGCTGAACGGGCGGCCAACCGCACGTCGGCGGCCAGCGCCAGGTTCATGCCGGCACCGACGGCGGCGCCGTTCACCGCCGCCACCGTGGGCAGCGAGCAGCGGGCGACGCGCAGGAACCCGTCGTAGATGGCCCGGAGACCGGCTTCGCGTGAGGTTCCCAGCGATGACAGATCGGCTCCGGCGCAGAACACCGATCCGGCGCCGGTCACGACCAGGGATGAGACGCCTGAATCTGCCTCGATTCGGTCGACCGCAGCGGTGATGTGGTGGCACATGTCCAGGGTGAAGGCGTTGGCCCGCCTGGGGTCATCCAGCGTGAGCACGGCGACGCCCCCTTCGTGAACCTCCAGCCGTGCCAGCGAGTGGGGGTCACCCGTCGTTGCGGGCCGGCTTTCAGGCGCCATCCGGCTCGTCCTCGATCTGAGCGGCACGGTTGCGGATCACCGCGGGTGAGTGGCGAAAGAACTGCTCGACGTCGCTCTCGTAGCGATACTTGGGCCGGTGCCGTCCCATCGTGCGACGTAGCCGGAGGGCGCGCACGAAACTGTCCACGGACTGTGCGGAGGTGAAGTCGTACTTGAACCCGGCGGCCTTGAGCTTGGAGTTGTCGATGCCCCGGCCGTAGCGAAGCAGCGCAAGGTACGCCGGGGGGAGGTCGATCAGCCCGAGGCGTTGCAACGGCAGCGTGGCGAGGTCCGCACCGATCGCCGGAAGGTAGCCGGGCCGCTTGCCGACCATGGAGATGACCTCGCTCCATGGCAGCAGCCCGTCCCCGGCCACGTTGTAGGTGCCGGCCAGGCGGTGGTTCATGGCGAACAGGATGGACCTGACCACGTCCTCCTCGTGGGCGAACTGCAGCCGCGGATCGAAACCGAACACGGTCGGCACCAGTGGCAACTCCAGCGCCCGGGTGAGTGGGGTGCGAATGTCGGCCCCCAGCACGTTGGCGAAGCGCAGCACGGACACCGCAACCTCGGGGTTGTCCAGGTTGAAGTCGCGTACGTAGCCCTCCACCTGGGCGATTGAACGCTCGACGGTGGATCGGGGGTTGTGGCTGCGGGGTGTGTCCTCGGAGAACCAGGTGGGGTCCTCAGGCGCCGTGCCGTAGGCCATGGCCGAGCTTTTTACCACCACCGTGCGCACCGTGGAGTTCGGCGCGCTGGCCGCCGCGAAGAGGTTCATGGTGCCGATGACGTTGATCTCGTGCATGCGACGGCTGGTGAACTGCGTCGGGTCCACCACCAGAAACGTGTGCAGGATGGTGTCGATTCCGCACTTGTCAACGATTCTGCTGAGGATCGAGTAGTTCTGATCGGTTCGCACGTATTCGGTGCGATCCAGTTCGATCGTGGGCGCTTCCACATCGAGGCCGATGATGTGGCCGACGCGGTCGTCGGCCTCCAGCGCCTTGGCCACCCGTCCGCCCCAAAACGTGCCCAGGCCGGTGATCAGCACGTTCGAAGGGCCGGTTCGTCGAGCCATCTCAGCCACCCCACCAGGTACGTCGCTCGGCCACCATCTCGTACAGCGTCTCCTGAATCTGGCGTTGTATCGCCTGGGAGTGATCCATCACCCGGGTTCGGGAGTAGCGCTTCTGAGATGGGGGATCGTCGAATCGAATCGGCGGGAGGACCCGCAGTTTGAACTTGGCGGGGAGCGGCACCAGCGTGCCGAGTGGCCCCAGCACCAGGCTCTGAGGGGTGAGCGGAAGGTACGGCATGCCAAGCGCCTTGGCTCCGGGCAGCCGCAGCAGCACCGGGCTGGCCTCCTCGTTACCCATCACCGCGATGGGAATGATCGGCACGCCGGCCCGCATGGCGATCTCCACAAATCCACCTCTGCCAAACCGGGCCAGCTTGTAACGGTTGCCGATCGTCTTCGAGGTTCCTTTGATGCCTTCGGGAAAGACCAGCACCAACTGACGCTGGTTGTGCAGTAATCGATACGCGTTGTCGGGGTGGGCGGGCAGGCCGCCGGCCCGGGACCACATGGTGCCCACCACCGGAATCTTGCGGAAGAAGTTGTCTGCCAGTCCGTACACCGGGCGTTCGAGTTCGGTCTCGATGCCGTGCATGATCACGGGGGCATCGGAGGGCACCGCACCGGCATGGTTGGCGACCAGGAGCGCGCCGCCGTCGGTCGGGATGTGTTCCAGACCCTCCCACTCCGCACGGAAGTAGTGGCGGTAGATGGGATCGAAGGCGCGACGTGCCAACCTGCGAATGTTCTCGGACCGACCCCACTCGTCCACATCGCCGACCCGGGGATCATCGTCGGGGGCGATGGCCGAATCGGTGGTGGGCACGTGCACCATTTCACTTCCTGTGATCGACGTGTCGGTCGGTGAATGGCCGCGCTCACCCGTGATCGGCACAACGTTGGTGCTGCTGTCTGGGGAGCGGCTGTCCGGCATGTCCCCCAGCATAGAAGGCCTACTGTTCGTCGGCCGACGAGGTGGGGGTGAAGTCGGTGGTGAGGCAGACGCGCTCTGCGATGCCGAAGCCGGTGACCCGTTCGGGTGGTTCCCCGGGTGAGGTCGCCTCCAGAGCCACCGAGACCGAACCGCCCACACGGGGTGACAACGACACCCAACCGTCCCCAAAGCCGATTTGTTGAAGCCCGGCGGGAAGCGAGGCGGGTGATACCCGGTCGCCGACCTTGAGGACCGTTCCGGACGGCAGGCCCGGCCGGTCTCCGACGGGGAGGGTCAGCGGGATCGTCCGCTCGGTCGTGGCCAGGTCGGGGCCGGTGATCCAGATCGTCCGGACGGCGCCGTTGGCCAGACCGAAGTGCATCGGCCCGACCCGCACGACCCGGTCGACGCCCACAAAGCACGGCGGCACCGGCGGGTACTCCACACGAGACACCACCTGCCCCAACGCATCGTTCAACTGTGCCTCGGTCGCACCCAGCGCGACGGGGCCAAGACCTTTTTGGTCGAGGTTCAGGCTGGCGGGGAACTCCGGGACCGGCTGGGATTCCGCACCCTCTTCGGGTGGGGCGACGCCATCGGACACGATTCGGATGCGGCCACCGTCAACCTTGGCCGTGATGGTGCGAAGCGTGGGTCCATCAGCCGACTCCAGCACCGAGAGTTCCACCTGTCGGCCGTTGGCCCCGGTTGCCAGGGTCACCGTCGACCCGCCCTCGACCGGGTCGGTCGCAACGGCGGACCTCGTGGGCTTCGCCGCGGTGGGGGCCGCTGGCGGGGGTCCGTGCCACAGGCTGGCCGAGAGCGCCACCTGGCGCCGTCCATCGGCGCATCGATAGGCGGCGACCAGGTCATCGGCACCGTCGCCGTCGAGGTCGTCCAGCAGGGCGGTGCCCTCCAGGGCGACCTTTGTGGTCGAACCGTCGGCGGCATCGAGGCTTCCTGCCCCGTTGCTGAGGGTGACGATGCTCGCCCCGTCACCACAGTCGATGGCCGCACTTCCGTTCTGGGCGGTCGCAACGGTGAGTGCCGGGGTGCGTCGTTTCGCGGTGGTTGTGGTGGCTGTGGTGCGGGTCGGACGCCCTGCGGTCGTGTCGGTGACGAACGTGGTGGAACTGGCAGTTGAGCCAACGACCTGGCCGTCGGCGTCCAATTGAACCTCGCGATCCACCCGCTCCACCCTCACCTCGCGGCCCGAGCACGACCCGGCGACGAGCAGCGCCCCCGCCACGGCCAAGAGGGGCAGCATCGAACGTCGTGCGGGTTGCACAGCGGCCGGCGCCCCGTCGGCGGGTGGATTTCTCACCATGAGCTTCCGGGGAATTGGCATCTGGGTCAGGGTCCGGGGGGTTGAAGGCGGGACGAAACGTTCACGCCCGGAAATCATGCCCGATGCGCAGCCGTCCGGCGGGGATTGGGCTGCTGTGGTGTCCACCGTGTGCCCCGGGGGTTTGTCCGGTGTCAGTTCAAGCGCTGTAGCCGGGAGATCATGCCGTTCATCTCGGCGATCTCCATGCTCTGGTTGCGAGCCATGATCTTGGCCTGGTTTCGTACTCGTGGATCGGCGGCTCTGGCGGCCGCATAGTCCGCCATGTGGATGCCGCCCCGGTGGTGATCGTTCATCATCTGGAGAAAGAGGATGTCCTTCTCGGTGCCTGTGGCGGCTCGGAGCGCCGCCATTTGCTGGGGGCTCTGCATGCCGTCCATCTGGTCGATCGGGGTGGGTGTTTTCATCCACGTCATGGCGGTTCGGTCGAGCTCCCCCAGGTCGTGGCCCCACTCGCCCAACCACGCCGCCATGGCGCCCTGCTCGAAGCGCTGCTGGATGACGATTTCCTGGGCTTCGCCCCGCACGATTTTGTTGGACGCGTCCGCAGCCATGATCAGGCTCATCTCCACGGCCTGATCGTGGTGGTGGTACATGTCCTGGAGGAAACCGACGTCGACCGAATCGGCCGCAGGGTGGGAGGGTTCGCCGATGCTGTGACCGACCAGGCCGGCGATCAGCCCCACCAGCAGGATTGCGGCCAGCCAGCCCCCCTGCCGGTTCAGCCAGTCCAACGCTCGCCCGGCTGCGGCATCCGCCCCCGTGGCCTCAGGCTCCGTGGCCTCAGGCTCCGCGGCCTCAGGCTCCGTGGCGGCTTCCGAGGGCGCGGTGTTGGGCTCGGGGTCGTCGAGGAGCGGGGGAGGTGGCGAGACCATCGCCCCACGCTACCGGCGAGGCCCCTCGGCGGGTACTCGGCCCTGAAGGATCGGCTACCGGATCGTGCGTCGACGGCTCACTGTCACAGCGGGTCGCCATGATGACCCTCGTGAACGTGTCCTCGCTCGATTTCGCCCGAACCAGCCGTCGTGTGGCGGCGGCCGCCCGCAACGGCGGCCTGGCCGTACCCGTCTTCCGCAGCCCGCCGGCCACGCCGGGGCTCGACCGCACCCTCAAGCGGCGTCCCGACGGCAGCCCGGTGGTGGCCGTCCGCCTGGGGGGCCGCCCGGAGGCTGCGGTGTGCGCCGACCTCATCGATGGGGTGCTGGCGGTCAACCGGCTCGATGCAACTGCGGCCGCCCACTGGCGTCGGGTGCTCTGGTCGGCCGCCGTCGGGCATGAGGTCGAGCGTCTGGCCGCCTGATGGTGTCGACGGGGGCAACATCTGTGCAGGCACGCAGTATCTGGCCACGGACGCTTGGTGCCATCGGGTTGGGCGGTACGTTGGTGGACCGGCCCGGGTGGCGAAACTGGCAGACGCAGGGGGCTTAAACCCCCTGGGAGTTCACTCTCCGTGCGGGTTCGAATCCCGCCCCGGGCACGCTGGATCACGTTTGAGGGAATTCTTCGGGGCTGCGGCCTATGGTGAGCTTCAACCACGACATACGGGAGGAGGCTGACCATGAGTAAGTCCAAGAGCAAGGGCAAGAAGAACAGCAAGGGCAAGAAGAACAGCAAGGGCAAGGCCGACGCCAAGGCCAAGAAGGGCAAGAAGGGCAAGAAGGGCAAGGGCAAGAAGAAGGGCTAGTCAGCAGGTCGTTGCGGTGGCCGGGCCCCGTGATCGGGCCTGGCCACCGTGGCAATGCCGCCGCCACATCGGGCCCTCGACCATCGGCGGCTCTCGGCAAGGTGGCGCCGGGGAGGGTTTCGCCCGGCGGTCACCAGTTGTGAACCGTTGCGTCCCTCCATTTCCGTCAGCAGTCCGGATCAAAGAGCGCTTCGAGGCCGTGAAGAGCTCGCAGATGCGATGAGGGTCTGGCCATGACCTGCCGGCTCAACCGTTGAGCTCAGGCGTCGAGGCGCCGAAGCTTGATGATGCCGTCCACCAGGGTGGCCTCCTGGCCTCCTGGGCCGGTTGCCAGGCGCGCTGCGGTCTCGCAGCGCTGCACCTCCCACCGGGCCCGATCAACGCTCAGGTCGGCGAGTTCGTCGTCGGGTGATGGCATCGCCGGAGCGTCGTCTGCCACGTCGGCCCACGGCGGAAACTCGGCGTGGCTGACGATCAGCAGCGTGCCCCCGGGCGCCACCGCACCCATCGCCTGCTGAAGGATCTCGGCGCGTGCCAATGCCACTTGGGAGTGGAGGAACTGGGCTGACACCAGGTCGTACTCCCCTGTCGGAAACGACGATCCCAGCTCGTGTCGCTGCCAGACGATGCTCGTTGAAAGGCCACGTTCAGCGGCCTGGGCGGCGCCTCGGTCGAGTGCGGTCTGTGAGATATCGACGGCGGTCACGGTCCAGCCCCGCTCGGCCAGCCACAGGGCGTCGCCGCCCTCGCCGCAACCAAGGTCGAGGGCCGTGCCGGGATGCCGGCCCGCCGCCTCGGCCGCCAGCACCGGGTTCACCTTGCCGCTCCACACCTGTGGGCGGTCGAGGTAGCGGGCCTCCCAGTATTGGGTCGGGGTCTGGGCGGGGGTATCCGGCCACCACGGCTTGCGCAGCGGCGACTTCAGCAGCTTGCCTGCGGCCGAGCGGGGAAGCTCGTCGTGCACCTCGAAGCTGCGGGGGCACTTATAGCCGGCCATTCGTTCTCGACACCAGGCCACCACGTCGGCCTCCAACGCCTCGTCCCAAGCGAGGCCTTCGGCCAGCGAAACGGCGGCGTGTACCGACTCGCCCATCTCGGCATGGGGCACGGCGAACACGGCGACGTCTGAGATCGCCGGGTGGTCGGCCAACACCGCCTCGATCTCGGCCGGGTAGATGTTGACGCCTCCCGACACGATCATGTCGATGGTGCGGCCGGACAGGAAGAGGTAACCCTCGTCGTCCAGGTAGCCGACATCGCCCAACGTCCCAAAACCGTTGCGGTGCGCCGAGGCCGTCTTGTCCGGTGCGTTGTGGTACTCGAAGTCGCTGCCCAGCAGGCTGCGAAACCAGACCTGCCCGGGTTGGCCCTGGGGCACCGGCTCGCCCAGGTCGTCGAGCAGGGCAAGCTCGAAGCTGGGTAACGGCTTGCCGACGCTGCCTGGTCGTTCCAGCCACTCGTCGGAGGTGATCACGGAGATGAACCCGCCCTCCGTGCCCCCGTAGTACTCGGTGACGATGGGACCGAGGGCATCGATGAGGTCGCGCTTTGTCTGGGGCGGGCAGGCGGCGGCGCCGTGGATGACCGAACGCAACGAGTCACCTGAGAACGCGGCCCAGCGCTCATCGTCAAGGTCCAGCAGCCGCATCATTTGGGTTGGGACCAGATGGATGTTGGTCACCTGGTGCTCGTCGATCAACGACAACAGTTCGTCCGGATCGAAGCGGTGTTGGAGCACGACGGCGTTGCCGCACAACAGCGAGAAGTGGGCGAACACCCATTGCGCGGAGTGGTAGATGGGGCCACAAATGGCCTGGACCGCTTGTTGATCAGAGGCGCTCGTGATCCGCAGCTCCATCGCGGGTGCCAGCGAGTGGGCGATCAGGGTGAGCACCTCGGGGGGCCCGCCGACCGTGCCCAGCACCGATCGCACACCTTTGGGGCGCCCGGTCGTGCCCGAGGTGTAAAACATCGGGCCGCCCCGTTCGGCGTCGGCGATTTCGCCTGGAACGCCCGAGGCGACGAGCTCCTCGTATCCCTCGAACCCATCGGGCGGGTCATCGGCACCGTGCCCGTCCGGGCCGTCGACCAGGACGCGCACCGACGGCAGGCGCACCGAGGGCAACGCTGCTTCGGTGGCGCCCGCAAGGGCGAGGGCAGCGGTCACCACTTCGACCCAGCGGGCATCGACCACGACGGCCGCCGCATCGGTGTCGCCCAGCACGTAGGCGACCTCGTCGGCCACCCAGTGCCAGTTCACCGGGACGAGCAGCCAGCCCCCGTGGGCGCAGGCGAGCGCGACCTCGATGGCCTCGGCCTGGTTGCCCAGCATGGCCATCACGCAGTCGCCCGAGTTGAGGCCGCGATCACGAAGGGCGTGCACCAGACGTTCGACCCGCTCGTTGAGTTGGACCCAGGTGCGGGTGCCCCGGCCATCTACGATGGCCGGTTCGTCGCCTCGCGTTGCCACGATGTCGTTGAGCAGGACGGCCATCAGAGGCCCCGCGCCAGAGGGGCGGGTTCGCGGAGTTGGTTGGACGGCGTCATCGCTGAGATCGGCTTCTTCATGGCAGGAACGTAGCTCGCCGTGCCTCGGTACCGTCCCCAAAACCGGAGTCCTGAAGTCATGGACCACTGAAACCCGATGCCCTACCTGAGGGCGGACCGCGGAGGTTGGTTCAAGGCGCCCCGGCCTTGCGGCGGGCCCGATGATCGGCGGTGTGGGTGCGGCTGGCGCAGCGCGGGTCGTCGCAGAACCGCCGGGAGCGGTTGCGGGTGGCGTCATAGAACAGGTCGTCGCAACCCTCGGCGTCGCATCGACCAAATCGGGCGGTGCCGTGCTCGCACACCTCCTGAGCCAACGCGATGACGATGTCGGTGATGACCTGGTCGTCGAAGGTGGCGGTGTTGGGTGTCCAGTGAATGTGGGCGGGGACGCCGTCGTGTTCGACGATTGCCGGTGCGATGGGCAGTTCGGTGAGCTCCTCGTTGATGCGGGCGGCGGCATCCAGGGTGGTCATGGCGTGCAACTCTCGAAGCAGGGGCGTCAGCTGGGCCAACCGCCTACCGACCCGATGGATCGACGCCGACGATGCGGTGGCAGCGCGGCTGAACCCGTCGTCGAGCAGGGTCTGGCGAATGTCGAGCGTGTCGTCGGTCGCCCGGTTGGCCAGCTGGAATGCGAGTTCCAGAGTCACGCGGATCTCCGATTGGGTGACCGACGAAAGCTGCATGTGCCCCATGCTACGGCGGGATGGGTCGACGCGATGAGTCAAGTCGTGATAGACCCTTACCCTTCTCAACGAGCTAAACGCGTCTAGACCCTTACCGGTGCGTCCGGGCCCGGTCGGTGATGCGCACCCCAGGAGGTGTCCCGTGTCGTCAATCGTTCTGTCAGCCATGTTGGTGGTGGCCAACGTGATGGGCGCAGGCATGATCGTGCCCCAGGTGGCGCGCCTCAATCGCCTCAAGACCACCGAGGGCATTTCGGCGGCCTGGATCGGCGTCGGCCTGGCGATGAACCTGTGGTGGGTGGGTTACGGGTTGGCGAACGGCCTGTGGGGCATCATCCCCGTGTCGGTCGTCGCCTTCGCGCTCTATCTGGTGATGGCCGCCCAATTCGTTGCCCTGAACGGGCTTGGGTCATTGCGCAGCTGCGCCAGGGGAGCGGCATTGCTTGGCCTCCTGCCGGTGCCCGCTCTGGTCCTGTCGGGATGGCCGACCGCCGGCCTGGTGGTTGGGCTCTGTTATGCGATCCAGTTTGCTCCGGCCGCCCTCGCTGCGGTCCGCTCCAACCAACTCGAGGGTGTATCGCCCGTGACCTGGGTGATGGCGGGAACCGAGGCGGCGATCTGGCTTGTCTATGGGTTCCATCAGGGTGACGCGGCGCTGATCATCGGCGGAGGTGGGGGGCTGGCCATGTCATGCCTGATCCTGGTGCGCCTGACCCGGCACGTTGCCGCGCGACGTGCGGTGACGCCGGCCGACGAACTGGTCCTGGCCAGGTAGAACCGTCGGTGTCGCTTGCCCCTTGGAAGGTCCGATGCCGTTCGCCGGTACGCTTTCGCTTTGATCGGTCAGAGGTGGGTACGCATGAAACAGCGGGACATGAGGGGCACGACATGAGTGGCAGGGCATGAGGGAGCGGCGCTCGACATCGACATCGAACTTCGGGACCGGAGGGCGGGAGGCCCACGATGCCACGGGGTTTTACCAGCGCTTCCGCGCTCCGGAACTGTCTGACGACGACACGGTCCTGCCCCCGGTTCCGGTGACCGAACCGTTCAACTGCGGGGACTCCCGAGACATGGCCGGCGTGGCCGACGGGTCGGTGGCGCTGGTGGTCACCTCGCCCCCGTATTTCGCCGGAAAGGCCTACGAGGAGGAACTGGAACGCGATGGCATTCCCGCCTCCTACCTGGAGTACCTCGAGATGCTCCGGGCGGTGTTCGCCGAGTGCGTCCGCACGCTGGAACCCGGCGGGCGCATCGCGGTCAACGTGGCGAACCTGGGGCGCAAGCCCTACCGCAGCCTGTCGGCCGACGTCACCCGCATCCTCGAAGACCTGGGTCTGTTGCTGCGGGGCGAGGTGATCTGGCAGAAGGCCGAGGGCGCCACGGGATCGTGTGCCTGGGGGTCGTTTCGCAGCGCCGCCAACCCGGTGCTGCGCGACATCACCGAACGGGTGATCGTGGCCAGCAAGGGCCGCTTCGATCGTGCCCGCACCCGGAAGCAGCGGGCGGCCGAGGGCCTGCCCCATGAAAACACCCTGATGACCGAGGACTTCCTTGCCCTCACCCTTGACGTGTGGAGCATGCCCACCGAGAGCGCAAAGCGGGTGGGTCACCCGGCGCCGTTTCCGGTGGAACTGCCCGAACAGCTGATCCGTCTCTACACGTACGCCGACGATCTGGTGCTCGACCCCTTTCTGGGCAGCGGATCGACGCTGGTCGCCGCGTCCCGGCTGGGTCGCCGGTACGTGGGCTACGACCTTGACCCCGACTACGTCGACATCGCCCGCCGCCGTGTGGCGGAGGAGGGTGCGGCGCCGGATGCCCCCGCTGCCGAGCAGTTGTCGCTGGTTCCGGTTGCCCCGATCAACTCCGGTGAGCCGGGCGACGCCGATGGGCCCACCTCGCAGGACACGTTTCGGACGCGTGCGGAGCGGGAGGGCAAAGCGGCACAGAAACTGGCCGCAGAGTTGCTGGAATCGGCCGGGTTCACCATCGCCGCCACCAACAAGAAGTTGTCGACCTGTGGGGTGGTGGTCAACTTCGTGGCCGTCGATGGTGCGGGTGGGGAGTGGTACATCGACGTGCCCGGCGGTCACACCACCCACCGCGGCGGCCTGACGCGAAGCGATGCCGTGTGGAAGGCCCTTGGGCGTGCCGCCGCGCTTGGGGGGCTCCCCACACCGCGTCCGCTGTTGGTGCTGACCACCGACCTGCCGAAGCCGAAGAGCGACGGTGGGAAGGCGCTGCGATCGGCCGGACCCAGGGCCTTCTTCGACGTGATTGATCTTTTCGACGTCGAGGCCCGGGCCCGCCTGGACTCCTACGCGGCGGGCGGGGCCATCGCCACCGGCCCGCGACCGGGGTTCTGGACCGATCAGGCGCAGTTCTCTCAGCTCAGGTGGGTGGCGGCTCAAACGTGATTGCGTCGGCCTCCCAGAACGCTCGTAACGCCAGGATCCGGCCCTCGTCGTTCACCCGGTAGGTGTAGACCCCCTCGACGATCGCGCGGGCTCCGTCGGGCAACGTGGTGGTGATCGTGCCCACGTTGGCCACCTCGTGGCCGCAGGCGTAGCTCTCGCGGATGGCGAACGTCACCACATTGGGACCGATGACCGTGTCGTAGAACGCGGCGATGCCGTCGGCGCCGCGATGGCCGGCACCGTCCGGGTCGAACATCGACGGGCCGATCGGATCCTCCACCACCGCATCCGCAGCGAAAAGCGCCAGCCAGGCGGCGCGATCGCCGGCGGTCACAGCGGCCATCGACGCCTGCGACGCGGCCCTGGCCGGATGGTCGGCGGTCGCCGGCGTGGGGTTGGGTGTGTCGTTCATGGGGTCTCCGTGGTGCCTCGAGCGCTCATGGGGGTGATGACCTCGTCGCCGAAGCGGGTCACCGAGTCGAGCTGGGCGATCGGGTCATCGGGATCGCCCGGGTAGAAGTACCAGGGCGACGTGATCACCTCGGTGACGCCCATGGCCTCCACCTCCTCCATCGCCTCGGTGGTCGGCGCCACGATCGGCGTCAGCTTCACCTCGAAGCGATCGGCGGGCACCAACGCGTCATCGCCGATCTCAGCGCGGAGCTCTCGAAGCCGATCGGTGATGTCAGCAATGGCGTCGAGGTCGCATTGGGCGCCGATCCAACCATTGCCGCGTCGGAGCGACCGCTTGATGCCGGCATCGGAGTGACCACCGACGTGGAGGCGCACCGCCGGGTCGGGTGCCGGGTCCATGCGCAGACGATCGAAATCGTAGAAGCGGCCATGGTGCTCCACCCAGCCACCGGCAAGGACGGCCCGCATCACATCGATCTGCTCGTTCAGGCGGGCACCTCGGTTGGACATCTCCTGGTCGAGCCAGGCGAACTCCTCGGGAATCCAGCTGAGGCCCACACCCAGCTCGATACGACCCGGAAACATCGCCGCCGTCGAACCGACGGTCTTGGCCATCAACAACGGATGACGGAGGGTGAGCTTGGTCACGTTGGTGCCCAGCATGAGGCGCTCGGTGGTGGCGGCGATGGCGGGGATGGCAACCCACGGGTCGACGAATGGTGCATCGGCGGCCCAGAATCGTTTGCCGTCGGAGGTGTAGGGGTAGTCGGCCGAGACCTCCTCCGGATAGAACACCGATTCGGGCAACGTGACGGCGTCCCACCCGGCAGCCTCGGCTGCTTGGGCAAGCGGCAGCAGCCGGTCGGGCGGCAACATCGGGAGGGCCAGGCTGAAGCGCATTGGCCCAGTTTGCCCCAACTTGGTCAGGCGGCGCGGCGGGCCAGGAATCGTTCCAGGCGACCGAGCGCCTCGGTCAGCGTGTCGACTCGGGGCAGGGTGACAATGCGGAAGTGATCGGGGGTGGGCAGGTTGAAGCCGGTTCCATGCACCAGCAACACCTTCTCGGCCCTCAGAAAATCCAACACGAACTGCTCGTCGGATTCGATGTCGTACATCTTCGTGTCGATTCGGGGAAACAGGTAGAGGGCGCCCTGCGGCTTGGTGCACGACACGCCGGGGATGGCGTTGAGCAACCCGTGGGCCACATCGCGTTGCTCGGCCAGGCGTCCGCCCGGTGCCACCAACTCGGCGATGCTCTGACGGCCCCCGAGGGCGGTTTGGATGACGTGCTGGGCCGGAACGTTGGCGCACAGGCGCATGTTGGCCAGCATGTCGATGCCCGACAAGTAGTCGGTCGCCCGGTCGACGGGGCCCGAGATCGCCAGCCATCCGGCCCGATAGCCGGCAACTCGGTAGGCCTTGGACAACCCGTTGAACGTCAGCGTCAACACGTCTGGTGCCACCGCGGCGGCAAGTGTGTGGACGGCGTTGTCGTACAGCACCTTGTCGTAAATCTCGTCCGCGCACAGCACCAGGCCGTGGCGGCGGGCGATGTCGGCCAGACCGACGACGACCTCGGCCGGGTACACCGCGCCGGTGGGGTTGTTGGGGTTGATGACCACCAGAGCCACGGTGGACGAGGTGATCCTGGACTCGATGTCGGCCAGGTCCGGTGCCCAGTCGGCACCCTCGTCGCAGGCGTAGTGCACGGCGCGGCCTCCGGAGAGGGTGACCGCCGCGGTCCACAACGGGTAGTCCGGCGCCGGAATCAGCACCTCGTCGCCGTTGTTCAACAACGCCGACATCGCCATGACGATCAGTTCCGATACCCCGTTTCCGAGGTAGACCCGGTCGACGTCAAAGCCCTCGACTCCGCGCTCCTCGTAGTGCTGCACCACCGCCCGGCGGGCCGAGAGAATGCCTTTGGAGTCGGAGTAGCCCTGGGCGTGGGGCAGTTCGTGAATGAAATCCTGTTGGATCTCCTCCGGCGCATCGAAGCCGAAGGGTGCCGGGTTGCCGATGTTCAGTTTGAGGATCCGGTGGCCCTCGTCCTCCATCCTCTGGGCCTCGGCCAGCACCGGCCCCCGGATGTCGTAGAGCACGTGGGCCAACTTGTCGGACTTGTTCCAGCGGGAGATGGAGGGGGCCATTCCCTCCATGGTGCTGCCTGCGGAGGTTCGGCGGCTACTTGGTTTGGCCGCTGTGCCGTGAATCACCGTTGCGCCGTGCGGCAAGTCGGTACAGGGCGATCGCAGCCGTGGCGGCCACGTTGAGCGAATCCGAATCGGCCCCGATGGGGATGCTCACCAGTTCATCGCAGTCCCGCCGAACCTTGTCGCCGAGCCCGGGGCCCTCCGAACCGAGAATGAGCACGCTTCGTGGCGGTTGGTGCTCCACCAGGTGCTCCAGCGTGGTCGACCCGTCCGGGGACAGCCCCACCAGGCTCCACCCCGACAGGGGGCCTCCGTTGAGCCGACTCAGGGCGTCGCCGCCGGTGTCCCGGGCCCATGACAACACAGCGGTTGCGCCCATCGACACCCGGACGCATCGCCGGTACAGCGGATCGGCCGTCGTCGGCCCGACCAGCACGCCGTCGGCCCCCAATGCGGCCGCCGTCCGAAAGATGGCCCCCACGTTCTCGGTGTCGGCGATGCCGTCCAGGTAGACCAGCAGCGAAGCGTCGATCGTCAGCTCGGCGGGGGTGAGCGGCCGGGGCCGGGCGACCAGCCCCATCACACCGCGGTGCACCGGATAGCCAACGACCTTGGAGGCAAGCTCCTCGGAGACCAGGTACCTGGGGCCTCGAAAGGTGGAGAGGTACTCCCTGGCCGCTGCGGCACGCCGTTCGGTCAGCATCACCGACAGCACCGGTGCGCCCGCCGCGATCAGTCGCTGTAGGACGTAGTGGCCCTCGGCCAGGAACCGCCCATGTGGCGCGTTCTCGGTTGCGCTCACTTCTGTCGGGCTTGAGGGGGCGCGATCGCGTAGGGCCCGGTCGGTGAGCAGCCGATAGGGGGCCAAGCGAGGATCGTTGGCGTCCGCCAACGGAATCTCATTGTCGGCGTGTTGCTCAGGGCCCTGGCTCATGCCCCGACGGTAGCGGTGAGGTTGCCGTTGAGGGCTCGGCTGCGCCCTCAGTTGGCTGCCACGGTGTCCGGCACCGCCCCGGCAGGGTTGTCGTC
Source organism: Candidatus Microthrix parvicella Bio17-1 (assembly GCF_000299415.1). Taxonomy (NCBI): domain Bacteria; kingdom Bacillati; phylum Actinomycetota; class Acidimicrobiia; order Acidimicrobiales; family Microthrixaceae; genus Candidatus Neomicrothrix; species Candidatus Neomicrothrix parvicella. Next base: position 796,399 of record NZ_AMPG01000002.1, on the reverse strand, counting down.
GACCAGCATCACCCGGTTGTCGTCACCAACGTGCACGACCGTGGCCGCGTAGCCGTCCATCTCCTCAGGTTCGTATTCGCCGTAGCTCATGATGATCACCTTGTCGCCCGTCTGCACCAGCCGTGCAGCGGCGCCGTTCAGGCAGATGGTGCCCGAGCCCCGCTCGCCTTCGATGACGTAGGTCTCCAGGCGCGATCCGTTGTCGATGTCGACGATGGCCACCTGTTCGCCGTTGAGGAGATCGGCCAGTTCCATCAACTCGACGTCGATGGTGATCGAACCCACGTAGTGGAGGTTGGCGTCGGTCACCGTGGCGCGGTGAATCTTGGATTTGAGCATGCGGCGGCGCATCGGCACTCCTCGACGGGTGGGATTTCAGCGGTGGACGCCCGAGCCGGGTCGCCCCCTGTCGGTGCCAGGATAGCCGCCCATCGGGCTCGGCCGGTTGCGGTCGGCTCCGCCAGTCGCCACCCTGTGGCGGTGACCAAACCCGATCCCGACCCCGCATTCGACGAGCCGCGGCGGGTCGGTGTGGGACCACACCCCCAACCATGGCCGGACGACAGCCGGCTTGATCCGGACTTGTTGGCAAATGGAGATCAGCGCAACGTGGTGGATCGTTACCGCTACTGGCGCACCGAGGCGGTGAAGGCCGACCTCGACGAGCGACGCCATCCGTTTCACGTGGCCATCGAGAACTGGCAGCACGACCTCAACATCGGGTCGATCGTCCGCACCGCCAACGCCTTCCTGGCCGAGGAGGTGCACATCGTGGGTCGGCGCCGCTGGAACAAGCGCGGCGCCATGGTGACCGACAGATACCAGCACGTCCGCCATCACCCCGACGTCGACGCGCTGATCGCCTGGGCCGCCGAGGCGGATCTCGAGGTGGTGGCCATCGACAACACGCCTTCGTCCCAACCGATCGAGTCGGTCGAGCTGCCGCGCCGGGTGCTGTTGCTGTTTGGCCAGGAGGGCCCGGGCCTCACCGACGAGGCCTCGGCGGGAGCTTCGGCCACCTACTCGATCGCCCAGTACGGGTCGACGCGATCGATCAACGCCTCGGTGGCCGCCGGGATCGCCATGCACGCCTGGATACGCAGCCACGCCGAATCGCTCGGGTGATCCAACAGGCGGTCGCCTGAGACGACGAGTTCGTGCACCTGCCGACACCGTTGGGCTGAGCGATCCATCAGCGCAGGCCTCGACGCAGACGACTCGTCGATCATCATCTCTAGGATGACGAACGATTATGAGTGACTCCAACGCCCCCGACGGACCCCCCGCAGGAGATCAGCCGCCCCTCGGTGGCTGGGCAGGTGGCCCGCCGCCCGGCTCGAACCTGCCGACCCGTCCTCCGATTGCGGCGTCCGCCCGTCCTCCAACCGAGCTGCCCCCGGTGTGGACGCCGCCCGCTGCAGACGGGTCGGCCCAGCGGCCGTCCACCGGTGCGCTGCTGGCCGCTCTGGCCGCTGTGCTGGCCGTCATCCTGCTGGCCGGTGGCCTGGCAATCGTGCTGGCCAGGAGCGATGACAACACAACCGTCAGTGCCCAGCCCAGGCCGTCCGCGTCGCCGACCACCACCTCTGCCGCGTCGCCGTCCACGACCGCCGATCCGGGCGGATTGGGCGAGGTGATCGGCGACGATCCTCCCGCATCGCCCTCGAGTACCCCGGCTCCGAACACCACCGGCGCTGCGCCCGCCACGACCGCCCCACCATCCACCGAGCCTGATCCGGAGACCGAAGCCACCATCGATGATGTGATCGCATTCATCGAAAAGACGCGTGAAGCCAAGTTCAAGACTCGACCGGATGTGCAGTTTCAGGATGACGCCGAGTTCGAGAAGGGTCTGCTGAAGGACTTCGACGATCAAGAGAAGGAGCTGGCCGACGAGCAGGTGCTGTTTCATGCCCTCGGCCTGCTGCCCACCAACGTGGATCTGGCCGAGACGATGAAGTCGGCGTTGGGACTTGGTGTCGTGGGCTATTACGACCCCGAGACCAAGGAGATGGTGGTTCGGGGCACCAAGCTGACCCCGTACGTGCGAACCGTGCTGGCCCACGAGCTCACCCATGCGCTCGACGATCAGCTGTTCAACCTGGATCGACCCAAGCTGGATGAGGCCACCGACGAGACCGGGTACGGCTTCACCGTGCTGACCGAAGGGTCGGCGAGCTACGTGGAGGACGCGTACCGAAACCAGATGTCGTCGTCGGACCAGACCCGGGCCTCCGCCGAGGAACTGCAGGTTGGCTCAAATCCCGCCATCTTCAACATCCCCATCGTGATTTTGGCTCTGCTCACCGCGCCGTACACCCAAGGGCTGGACCTGGTGCAGGCCGTCGTGAAGGACGGCGGTGGGGTACAGGCGGTTCCCGGGGCGTTCAAGCGGCCGCCAACGACCTCCGAGGAGGCGATGACGCCGGCGAAGTACAAGGCGCACGAAGGGTCGGTGAAGGTGCCGGTGCCCAAGCCAGACTCGGGTGCCAAGGTGGTGACCTCCGGAGTGTTTGGGCAGATCGGGTTGACCGCGCTGTTGGCAAAGGGCATCAGCCTGGACGACCCCGCCAACGGAACCGAAGGCTGGGCGGGCGACAGCTTCGTCACCTGGAACGACGCGTCCGAGCATGCGTGCGCCAAGATCGACACCAAGCTGGACTCGGCCGCCGACGCACAAGAGCTGAAGGGCGTGCTGGAAGGCTGGGCCGCCGAGGCCACCGTGGACGCAACCGTCACGGCGTCCGGTGATCAGGTGAACCTCACCAGTTGTGCCGCAGAGGCCACCTCGGGTGGCTCTGCCGGGGTGTAACGCCGACGGTCGTTGTCGTCCAGGTTGGTCCCGTCACCTGGCTCGTTCGGCGTTTCGGCGGATGGCGTCGATCATTTCAGGGTGACGGGGCGCCGGGATGTCATGGCCCATATCCGGAAACATCAGCAGGCGTGAATCGCGGACGGCCTTGGCGGTGGCGATGCCGCCGGTGGGGCGGACCAGAGGGTCTGCCAGCCCATGGATCACCAGGGTGGGTGAGCTGAGCCGACGTAGCCCGTCGGTGCGATCGGGGCTGGCCATGATGGCGGCCGTTTGCCGGTTGGTCCCCTTGGGGCGGAAGGCCCGAGCCAGGCTGCGTTCGGCCCTGGCCCGATGGGCGGCCTCGTCCCAGTGCGGACCGCCGATCAACTTGAAGGTTGCAATCGACCGTTCGACCGCCGTTTCGCGGGTTGGTTCGGGCATGCGGGCCATCGCCGGCAGCAGCCGGGGGGCGATGCCACCATGCTTGCGATCGCCGGTGTTGGACATGATCGAGGTCAGCGACCTCACACGCTCGGGGTGGCCGATGGCCAGGCTCTGAGCGATCATGCCGCCCATCGAGGCGCCCACGATGTGTGCCGAATCAACGTTGAGCGCCTCGAGTAGCCCTGCTGCGTCGTCGGCCATGTCAGCCAGCAGGTAGCCGGTCTTCGGGGGCCGTTTGGCCATCAGGCCGAGGACCGAGCGGGCCTGCGACGGTGGGTCCCAGTCGAACTCTGTGGACAGCCCTTGATCCCGGTTGTCCATGGCGATCACCCCGAAGCCCTGCTCGACCAGCAGTTCGAGAAAACCGTCGGGCCAGTCGGTCAGCTGGGCACCCAGCCCCATGATCAGCAGCAGCGGTTCGCCGTCGCCGAAGGTTTCGTAACCGATGGTGATGCCGTTGGCGTTGACGGAGGGCATGAGTGCGGCCTTTCTGGCGGGTGTCGGTGTGGACTGGGAGGAGCGGTGGGGTGAGGGCCGACAGGTCAGCGGACCCGCCAGAAACCAGCCTTGAGGTAGGCGCCTTCGGGAAAGGTCACCGGGTGGTCAAGATCGGCGCCGGTGCGGGCCAATTCGTCGAGTTGGTCGCCGGCCACGTCGGCCGCGCCCAGCACGGCAGCGAAGAACTGATCGGCCGACACCCGGCTGGAACACGATGCCTGCACCAACACGCCGCCGGGGCGAAGCAGTGGCAGGGCCAGGTGGGTGAGGCGGGCATAGGCGCGCACTGCACCTTCCACGCTCGATTGTTTCTGGGCGAACGAGGGCGGATCGATCACGACGACGTCGTAGCCGGCACCCGAGCGGGCCAGGGTGCTCATCACCTCGAACGCGTCGCCCACCTCGGTGGTGTGGACGCAGGCGGCAACCTCGCTGCGATCGATATTGAGCGCCAGGTTGGCCTTGGCGGCCGCCAGCGTGGGTGCCGACAGATCGACGCTGTGCACGCTGCAGGCGCCCCCTGCGGCGGCGTGCACGCTGAACCCGCCCGTAGAGGCGAACACGTCGAGAACATCGCAACCTTCGGCCAACCGGCCCACCCGTAGGCGGTTGGCGCGTTGGTCAAGAAAGTGGCCGGTCTTTTGGCCGCGGCGCACGTCGGCTTCGAAGACCAGGCCGCCCTCGGTGAAGCGGACCGGCGCATCGTCGAGGTGCCCGGCGATCACGTCACCGTCGGCCAGGCCAAAGGTCTGCCCGGCAGCCACGTTTCGGGCCAGCCGCAACACCACCGAGCCGGCCCCGGTTGCGGCGAGCAGGGCGTCCACCAACACCGCCAGGTGTGGGAACCACACCGGCGAGTACAGCTTGATCACCAGCGTGTCGGCGTACCGGTCGACAACAAACCCGGGCATGGCGTCGTTTTCGCCGTTGATCAGCCGGTAGGCGGGTCGAGCCCCGGGCTCTGCGGCGACGAGCGGTGCCCGACGGGCGGCGGCCGCCATCACCCGCTCGGTCCAGAAGTGCTGATCGATCTGGACGGGCCTGCCGACGTGGAGGATCCGGATCGCAATGGGGGAGTCGGGGTCGTACAGCCCAATGGCCGCAAACTTGCGCTTGTTATCGAAGACGATGGCCAGGTCGCCCGCCGCGCCCTGGTGGTTGATCGAGGTCATCGAACGCTCGTACACCCAGGGGTGCCGCCCCCGAATTTGGCGTAATGCGTCGGCCGTGACCCGCACGGCCAGGCGACGTTCACCAACCGGTGGGAGGCGTTCCAACACGGGGTGGAGCGTAGCGGCGACAGCGGGCCGGGCCGACGCGCGCTGGTAGCCTCGGCGCATCATGTCCACCGTTCAACAAGCGGCGGCGCAGCCGACGGCCAACCCCCCGGGTCCCACGGGTGGCGGCAAACGCCGTCTCCTGCCCAGGGCGGAGCGGCGGGCGCAGATCCTGGATGCGGCAGCTTCGGCGTTCGCCCAGCGCGGCTACTCCGACACGGCCATGGACGAGGTGGCGGCCCGGGCGGGCATCACCAAGTTGATCGTCTACCGGCATTTCGGCTCCAAGACCGAGCTGTATCAGGCGGTGCTCGAGTCGGTCTTCGCCCGCTTGGCCACCGAGGTCACCGACCGCATTCCAGCCATGGTGGGCAGAGGCGCCGTGCCCAGTGCATTGATGGTGGTGGCCCGCGAGCAGCCCGATGCGCTCCGCCTCCTCATGGTGCACAGCTCGCGCGAACCCGAGTTCGACGAACTGGTCAAGCGCTTTGACGCCGTCGCCTGGTCGGTCGCCGCTTCGGTGCTCGATCCCACCGGCGACGACGAGGTTGATCGCTGGCAGGCCCGAACCCTGGCGGACTTCGTGGTCGGCGGTGTGCTGGGCTGGGTGGAACACGGCGATCCCACCCGCGACGACGAGGTGGTGGCCCGCCTGGCCGCCGGTGCGGCCCGGTTGGCGGCCGGCTGGCGGGATCGGGAACTGGACGATCCGGCCGGGAGCGTTGCCGCTCATCGGCAGACGTGCGGTCAAACCGCAGACCTGGAGGACGATCGTTGATGACCGCACACGAACCTGCCGGCGACCCGGCGCCGGTCCGATCGCCTGGGGAACTGTTTGACCTCACCGGGCAGGTCGCCATCGTCACGGGGGCGTCGTCCGGGCTGGGTCGGCGATTCGGCCGGGTGTTGCACGCCTCGGGTGCGCACGTGGTGCTCGCCGCCCGGCGGGAGGACCGCCTGGTCGATCTGGCTGCCGAGCTGAACGGGCTGCCGGGGAACGCCCGGGCCGTTGCTCAGGCCTGCGATGTGTCCGACGAGGTGGCCACTCGGGCGCTGGTCGATCGTGCGGTGGCCGAGTTTGGCACCGTCGACGTGGTGGTCAACAACGCCGGGGTGGGCGACGGCAAGCGGGCGATCGATGAGACCAACGATCGGGTCCGCGCGATGTTGGAGGTCAACCTGGTGGGGCTCTTCACCCTGTCGCGCCAAGCGGCGACGGTGATGCTTGCGAACGGTGAAGGAAGCATCATCAACATCGCGTCGGTGCTGGGCCTGGTCGCCTCCGCCCCGGTGCAGCAGGCCGCCTATTGCGCGGCCAAGGGTGGCGTGGTCAACCTCACCAGGCAGCTGGGCGCCGAGTGGGGCCGCAAGGGGGTTCGGGTCAACGCGATCGCGCCCGGATGGTTCCATTCCGAGATGACCGCCGAAACCATGTTCGACGACCCTGCAGCCATGGACTTCGTGCTCCGCGAGACCCCGATGGGGCGCGCAGGCGAGGCCGACGAACTCGATGGCGCCCTGTTGTTCCTCGCCTCGGGCGCCTCCCGTTTCGTCACGGGCATCACCCTGCCGGTCGACGGGGGTTGGACGGCGCGCTGACCCTGCGGTCAGCCGCGACGGCCGCGTGCGACCGGGTCTCATCGGTGCTCCTGGCGGTGTGAAAGGGGGGCGAACCCCCGGAGGGGTGCACCTCAACGGTGTTGGTTCTCCTGTCGTTTCTGTGAAGCGAAAAGGGTCGGAAACAGCCTGAAACCGTTGATAGGGCAGCGTTCTGCGGCGGGTTGAACGTGGTTGTGTGGCGTGCACAGGTCGCGCATCTAGGTTCGGCGGTTCCTACGCCAACCGATCCCGGAGATACACGCCCGTGCGCGCCACCACTTCATTCAACAAGATGCTCGCCCTTCCCGCACTCACCGTCACCAAAGTGACCGTCGGGGGTGGCACCGTGATCCTCGATATTCGCCACACCCGACCGCTTCTGCGGTGCCCGTGCGGATGGTCCACCCGGGCGGTCCACAGCCGCTCGACACGCCGCTGGCGACACCTCGACTGCTTCGGCATGAAAACCGTTCTCCAAGGAGAGATCCGACGGCTCTCATGCCGGGCGTGCGGCCGGGTGGTCACCGAGGAGATCCCGTGGGCCAGAACCCGCGCACGCCACACCATCGCGTTCGAACAACTCGTCGCCTGGTGGACCCAACGCTCCGACCGCACCACCGTCGCCACCGCGTTGCGGGTCCAGTGGAAATCGGTCACCGCGATCATTAGCCGGGTCGTCGCCGAGCAGCTCACCGACGCCCGCTTCGACGGGCTCACCCGCCTCGGAGTCGACGAGATCTCCCACGCGAAAGGCCACCGGTTCCTCACCGTCGTCGTCGACCAAACGTCGGGTGCGACCCTCTGGGTCGGGGAAGGCAAGAACGCTGCCACCCTCGGCACCTTCTACGAACTGCTCGGCCCCGAACGCTGCGAGAGGATCGAAGCGGTCTCGATGGACATGGCCTACGCCTACCCAGCAGCGACCCGCAAAGCCACGAACGCGACGATCTGTTGGGACCCGTTCCACGTCGTCATGCACCTCAACAAGGCAGTCACAGCAACAATTCGCTGGTCCAAACTCACCAAAACCGGGCTCCCGCTTTCCGGCGACGAAGCCCGCGATCTCCGGTGGGCGCTGCTCAAGAAGCCGTCCGATCACACCGACACCCAAGCGGCGGTGTTGAAACGTCACCAGCGTTCTCACCACGCGATCTGGCGGGCCCAACAACTCAAGGAACGCTTCCGGGGCCTCTACCAACTCGACAATCCGACCCACGCCACCGCCTACCTTGAACGATGGTTGGCCTCGGCGTGCCGGTCCCAGATCCGGCCGATGGTCAAAGTGTCCCAGCTCGTCCGCGACCACAAAGAGGGGATCATCGCGTCGGTCGAGTTGGGCCTGTCGAACTCGCGTCTTGAAGGCACCAACTCGAAGATCCGGCTCCTCAACCACCGGGGCTACGGACACCACAGCGCCAACACGTTCATCCCCATCATCTACCTCGCGTGCGCCGGCATCACCACACGCCTCCCATGGGAACCCAAACCGATCGTGACGTCGCCCCGACCGACCGCCTAAAAGCGTGTCAGACCAGCCACGCGAACATCCGGTGAACCGCCTGGGGAGTGACCCCGAACGCAGCCCCGACGGCAGCCCACGACCACCCCGCCCGGCGGGCCTCACCAACCTGAAACAGCCGCTCCTCATCCAGCAGGTCCCTCAACCGGGCAACCGCCACCATCCCCACCTCAGGCCCGTCCCCCAGCCGTCCGATCAGCTCAACCATCTCACCCCGACGATCCATGCGAACCAGTCTCACCCATCACAGAAACGACAGGAGAACCACGGTGTTTGAGGCGGTCGACCAGGTCCCCTGCACCCCCGAAATCCCCTATAAACATCGGGGTCGACAAAGGCTGGGCCAGAGCCAACGTCGGGATGACCGCCGGATTCGAAGTCGGGGTCGGGCCCGTCACCCGCCTCACCAACAACCCGGGCTGGAACGTCGACGGCTACCTTGACGGCAGCATCGCATCCGGTCCTCTCGGTCAAGGCAGCCCCGACGGTGGCACCTACCAGCCAGGCGAGGACACCACCGACACCACACCCCTCCCGCCAGGCTCCCCAACAGCGATCACCGCCGGCGACTTCCACACGTGCGCGGTTCTTCAGAACGGCACCGCCAAATGCTGGGGAAACAACAGCGTCGGGCAGTTGGGGGACGGCACCACCACCACCCGGTTGACACCCACCACGGTCACCGGGCTCTGACCCAGGACCGACCGCCCAACCGGGAACCCCACGACCCGCACATCCGCGCCGAGCGCCGGCGCCGCCCTATCCACGCCGCACCCAATCCTGCCAAACCCACATACGCCTTCAGGCTCGACGCCTCGACCATCGGTTCCGTCTCAAAAGTGGCCGATCGTGAGATGCCCAACGGACGTCGTTCGAGCGATCAGGTAAGGGTTCAGATACCCCTACTCGGCCATCGCGAACGCATCGGGGCCTCCTCAGTTGTGCGACCGTGGGTCGAAAACCTCCCGAAAAGGGGCTCTCCTGTCATTTCAACCCACGCGAACGACGGGAGAGCCCCATTTTCATGGCCCAGTCGGGCTTGATCGGCGTCGACCCAGTTTCAGATTGAGGAGAGCGCTGACGCTTGGACGCCGGGCACGACTTGTAATCCACAGGTTGATTCTCAAGGTTGCAGGTAACAACCTTGATGATCTCGCTCGGTTGTTGGGGTCACTTGAAGTTGCACCGATGAAATTCAAGGTTGCACAGACTAAGCTTGATGGATGCAGGTCAAGCGGTTCGAAAACTCACCGACTGGCAAGCTTGTCCCGATAGACGTCGAGGAGGGCGGCAGACGAGTTCAGCACGTCGCTTTCGTTCCAGCTCCCTTGCCCGCTGCGCTGGATCTTGAAGCGCGAACGTGGTCTGCCGCCGTCAACGCAGCACACCACCTCGGGCGGCTGGACGCCCTGGCGCGTGAGTTGCTCCCGAATCCGATGCTTGTGGCCCGGCCAACTATCCGACGTGAGGCGGTGAGTACCTCCGCCCTTGAGGGCACGTTTGCTCGAGCCGCCGAAGTTCTCAGTTCCGAAATCGATGAGGACCTTCCAAGAAGCCAGGCGGTCACCGAGGTGATCAACTTCATCCGTGCCACCGAGCAGGGCATCGAGCGTCGCTCCACGCTCCCGATCAGCACCCGCTTCGCGTGCGAGCTTCAACACACCCTTCTCGCAGGCACCCCGAGCGAAGACTGGCAGACCGGCAAGATACGACAGACCCAGGTACTCATCGGCCCCTACAAGGGCTGCAGCGTCCTTGAAGCCAGCTACATCCCGCCACCAGCCGACTATCTCGCCGATGGGCTGACCGCGTGGGAGACATGGATCCACGATGACAACGACCTGCACCCCATCGTCCGCGTCGCCGCCGCTCACTATCAGTTCGAGGCGCTGCACCCATTCACCGATGGAAATGGCCGAATCGGGCGGCTCATCGCGATCTTGCAACTGATCGACTACGACCTCCTGACCGAGCCCTTGCTCAACCTGTCGCCCTACTTCGAAGTTCGGTCCGACAAGTACCGTCACCTCCTCCGCGAGGTGAGCATCCGGGGGGCTTGGGACGAATGGATCTCGTTCTTCTGTGAAGCGCTATCGGCGCAAGCCTCCGATGCCGAGTCACGCATTCGCAGTCTTCTCGCCTGGCGGAGGAACACCATGGAGATGCTTCGAGCGAATCGCGTCAAGGGCGTCGCCCTCACGGTGACGGAAAAGCTCATCGAGTTTCCGACACTGACCGTGAAACACATCAGCAAAGCTCACGGGGTCAGTCCTCAGGCTGCGAACAACGCCGCTCATCGACTCATGCAGCTGGGCGTCCTCGAGGAAGTCACCGGACGCTCCTACAACCGCGTCTTCCAAGCAACGGAGGTCTTCAGCATCCTCTTCCGCAGCCCAGACCGGCCAGAACCAGGCCTGTAGGTGCCAGTCCCCCGTTGCGAAGTCGATTGGCGGGGGAGGGGGATTCGAACCCCTGAAGGATTTCGCCTTAACGATTTTTGGGTGCGGCCGAAGGTCGCCAGGTGGGATGAATCGGACGTTGATACCCGGCTCAATCTCGGTTGGCGGGCTGCCAACTCTCACCGCTCTACGCGAGAGGCTGAAAGTCCGGTCCGGAGAATGGCCCGTAGCCGGCAGGCTGCGGAGCGGAGACACGGCAGAGCAACCGAAGGTGCGGAGCAACAGATGCCGGATTGACATGTTCGACGTCAATCGACGGGGCCGCATTGTTCAGTTCTTCGATCTCGTGCAGCAAATCGAGCAGATAGTCCGGGGCCCAACCAACGCCGGCACCGTTGCGGGTGTTCAGCAGCATCGCTCGGGGGTTCACCTCGTTGGAGGGTTCGGGACCAGAGCCAGGTGGTCACCCCTGCGGAGTTCGTTGACCGCCTCGCTAGCTCCCTCGATATGGCGTGTGCCACGGCCGAAGAAGAGCGTGCAGAGACGACCTTCGGAGTTGACCTCCGCTCCGGGGAAGACCTCTACCCGATCAGTGGCCCGCACGCCCTCGCTACGGCCGAGAACTTCAAAAGGGTCGGCTTCGACCGACAGGTCCAACTGCTCCACGAAGCTGCCGTAGTCGGCGCGATCGCGAGGCATCAGCCGGTTGGCAAACATGGGGAACAACGCCGTGCTCTCGTAGGCGCTATGGAGGTCCATCAGGCCTGGAAGGCCTGGGAAGTCGGCATCTCGCTCGGCTCCCTTCAGGTACACGAACCGGAACACGGTGTTGCCTGACGAAGTCCGCTGGGCCAACCGGCCAACCGGCCAACCGGCACAATCAAGCCCTCTGGACGCCGCCACGCGACGTAGAGATGGCGTACCTCGCTCGTGGTCATGTGTTCGGGGTACAGATCGGGTGTGTCAACAAGCGCTCCCGATTGAGCAGAAACGATTCGGCGGTGAAGGAGCGTGCGGCCTCGGACACGCGACGGTAGGGATCTTTGCGAGAATGTGGCCGCTCCTGGATAAGCCGAAACCGTCAGCCGAGGAAGCGCGATGGGGCTGCCGGAAGGTCGGGCGCCTCGGATGCCGAAATGGCCGCAGTCACTCCTCTCACCGAAACGGAAACCGGCGGCGGAGGTTCGAGGTAACGGGTAGTCCTGAAGCTCAGGCACATCGGTGCTTCCGGCAGTGTGCTGGTTCAGGACATCGGTGCTCCCGGCAGGATTCGAACCTGCGCACATGGCTCCGGAGGCCAATGCTCTATCCCCTGAGCTACGGGAGCGGGGGCTCGGAGTTGCTCCGAGCGAAGGCCGATTGTAGCCGAACCGTCGGTGTTGCTCGGATCGACAGCGCCGGGGGCAGAGGCCCGATACGCAGGAGGGGAGCCGTGGTGCGAGCGAACTAGGTTCTGCCTGATGGCCGATGACGCGGAACAGGACAAGTCGACCGACCTGACCACTGATCTGACCACCGAGTTGACGCCTGGTCCGACCAAGCCCGGGCGAGGGCGTTGGATCCTCCTGACGGTGTTGTCGCTGTCGTTTCTTGGCGTCTCCGTGGTGTTGCTGGGGATGGCCGTCAATCAGCGTCAATCCGTCCAAACTGCTTCTGTCGCCGCAACCGGCGAGAGCCCCGGCGAAGATACGTCGACCGGCAGGCCCATCACCACCGCGATGCAGGAGCCCGAGGAACTTTCGGTGCCGTTTGAGTGGTCCCCCGACGGTCTTGCCCTTCTGCCGTTTGGTGCTGAGCAGGACGATGCAATCAGCGCGATGACGCAGGCGCTGGGGCCTCCGGAGGAAGTGGAGGAGGTGGCTGTGTCGGAGTGCACACCGGGAACGAATGCCCGATGGAACGACGGCGACGTGCAGCTTCGATTCGACGAGTCGGGCCGACTTGCTGCTGTGATCCTCCCCACGGAGATGTCCCGAACCGGGACCGGGCCGATCGAGACGCTTGGCGACCTTCGAACCACGTTCTCGGCGCTCGACCTGGAATATGTGGCGCCCAACCCGGAGTGGGGATACGACGATCCGTCATACACCTGGTCGGTTACGGGGCAGGAGGCGAAGGCCTCAGGCTCGATACCAGGCGACACCTCTGACACGCCCATCGACGGCGTGTGGCTGGACTCCGAGCGCTTTGACGACGTGGAGTGCTTCGAGTGACCAGCCGCGTCTCGGTCAAACTGGTGCGGTGACGACCTCCCCCCGACCGGACGCTCGCTCCCGGCCCGTGCCCCGCCAATTGCTGCCCGACACCGCCGAAACCGATGGCGACGGCTCGCTGCTCATCGGCGGGTGCCGCGTGGTCGACCTGGCCGAGGAGTTCGGCACGCCGCTTTTTGTGTACGACGAGGCCCACCTTCGCGCCCGTTGTCAGGAGGCGATCGCGGCCTTTGACGGGAAGGTCGCCTACGCCTCCAAGGCCTTTCTGTGTCGGGCGATGGCCAAGCTGGCATATGAGGAGGGAATGAGCATCGATGTGGCCACCGGCGGCGAGTACGGCATCGCTCGTGCGGCCGGGGTGCCTGCCGCGTCGTTGGTGTTTCACGGCAACAACAAGTCGGGCGTGGAATTGAACATGGCGCTGCGCGACGGCGTCGGTCGGGTGGTGGTCGACAGCTTTGATGAGCTCGACCGTATCGAGGCGTTGGTGGCGGACGGCGCTCCGGCGCCACGGGTTTTGATCCGGGTGAACCCCGGGATCGAGGTGCACACCCTCGACGAGGTGGCAACCGGCGTGCCGGACTCGAAGTTCGGTTTCCCGCTGGCGGCGGGTGACGCCGAACGGGCGCTCGCCCGCGCCGGTGGCAGTGGCGCCATGGAGTTGGTGGGCACCCACATCCACATCGGCTCGCAGGTGTTCTCGGCCGCCAACTTCGCAGATGCGCTCGCCACCCTGGGCCCCACCGTTCGGGGCTGGGGTCTGGACGAGTTCGTCGTCGGCGGCGGACTGGGTGTCCCCTATGTTACGGGGGAGGAGGCGCCCACGATCACCCAGTGGGCGGCCGGCATCCGTCGGGCGTGCGACGAGTTGGGGATCACCGCCGCCGTGTCGGCCGAGCCTGGCAGATCGATCGCTGCCGCAGCCGGCATCACGGTCTATCGGGTGGGCACGATCAAGGAGATCGAGGGTGTCCGCACCTACGTGGCGGTGGATGGAGGCATGTCGGACAACCCCCGACCCGTGCTCTACGGGTCGGGCTACGAGACCTTCCTCCCGCGGTCGGTTGCGGCCGAACGGCCGAGAACGATCACGCTGGTGGGCAAGCACTGCGAGTCGGGCGACAAGCTGGTGGTGGACGGCGCCGTCCCCGATGACCTCATGGTTGGCGACGTGATCGCCACGCCGGTCACCGGCGCCTACGGGCAGTCGATGGGGTCCAACTACAACAAGGTGCTGCGCCCACCGGTGGTGTTTGTGGCCGATGGCGATGCCAGGCTGGTCGTCCGGCGGGAGACCCTCGAAGACCTGCTCGCCACCGACGTGGGCTGATTTCGGACCAGGAAAACCGACGGCGCAAACGACTGTGGGGGAGTGGGCCTCCGGCCGGTAGCGTGGGTCCCGTGACCGCAGCTCCAGTTCCCCGTGCAGAAGGTTCTCCCGCCGCAGCCGACCAGGCCGCCACCCCAGCGACCACTCAGGGAATGACCTCGACGGAGGTCACCGTCGGCGTGCTGGGGGCGGGCAACGTTGGCTCAGCGCTGATCGAGTTGATCGACGCGCACGGCGACGACATCGAGACCCGCACCGGACTCAGGCTGCGGGTGGTGCGGGTGGCGGTGCGCTCGATGTCCAAGGAGCGCGGCGTGGCGCTGGACCCGGCGATCGTCACCACCGATGCCGCCGAGGTTGTGGCCGACCCGGCGGTCGACCTGGTGGTCGAGTTGATGGGGGGCATCGAGCCCGCTCGCGAGTTGATCGTCGCCGCGTTGAATGCCGGCAAGCCGGTGGTCACCGCCAACAAGGAACTGCTGGCCAACGTAGGCAGCGAGTTGGCCGACGTCGCCGAGGCCAACGGTGTCGACCTGCTGTACGAGGCGGCCGTCGTTGCCGGTATTCCGTTCATCCGACCGCTGCGCGAGTCGCTGGTGGGTGAGCCGATCAGCCGCATCATGGGCATCGTCAACGGCACCACCAACTACATCCTCTCGCAGATGGACACCGAGGGGGTCAGCTACGGCGATGCGCTGGCGAGCGCCCAGAGCCTGGGGTATGCCGAGCGCGACCCCACCGCAGATGTCGAGGGTCTCGATGCTGCGGCCAAGGCGGCAATCATGGCGTCGATTGCCTTCGGCGTTCGCGTGGTGGCGGGCGACGTGGCCAACGAGGGCATCTCTAAGGTGTCGGCGGCCGACATCAGCTTCGCTCGACGACTCGGCTACACGATCAAGCTGCTGGCCATCTGTGAGCGTTTCGATGACGGCTCGGTGGCCGCCCGGGTACACCCGGCCATGGTGCCGATCGAACACCCGTTGGCCGGGGTGCGCGACAGCTACAACGCCGTGTTCGTCGAGGGTGACGTGGTGGGCAACCTGATGTTCTACGGCCGGGGGGCGGGCGGTGGGCCGACCGCGTCGGCCGTGCTGGGCGACGTGATCGATGCCGCCTCCAACCTGTCGCGGGGCACCCACGCCTCGGTTGGTCACCTGGCCAAGGCCAAGTTGCGCAGCGTGGACGATCTCGCCAGCCCCTATTACGTGAACGTTGAGGTTCGTGATCGGCCCGGCGTGCTTGCTGCGGTGGCGTCGGTGTTCGGCGACCACGGCGTATCGATCCGGTCGATGGAACAGGAGGGGCTGGGCGACGACGCCCGCATCGTGTTCATCACCCATGAGTCCACCGAACGGGACGTGCAGGCCTGCCTGAGCGACCTGAAGCGACTCGAAGCCGTCGATCGGGTGGCCTCGGTGCTTCGCGTCATCAGTGAGTAGTGCCGTGCAGGTGTTGAATCCCACGGTTCCCCGGCTTCCGACAGGAGTGACACAGCCATGAGATACGTATCGACCCGTGGCGGCGGCGAGCCGCAGGGGTTCTTTGACGTGCTGTTGGGCGGCCTGGCGCCGGACGGGGGGCTCTACCTCCCCGACACGTGGCCGCAACTGCCGCCGTTGGACGAGCTGCGCGGACGTCCCTATGCCGAGGTGGCGGCAGAGGTGATGTGGCCCTTTGTGCGTGAAGACGTCGAGCGGCCCGAGTTTGACCGGTTGGTGGCCGACACCTACGCGGTGTTCGATCATCCCGACGTGTGTCCAGTGCGTGACCTGGGCGATGGGTTGTACCTCACCGAGCTGTACCGGGGTCCAACGCTGGCGTTCAAGGATGTTGCCCTGCAGTTGGTGGGACGGCTCTTCGAGGTGGCGCTGCGGCGCCGCGGCCGGCGGCTGACCGTGCTGGGGGCCACGTCGGGCGACACCGGTTCGGCGGCGATGGAGGGGTGCCGCACCACCGAGTTGGTCGAGGTGTTCATACTTTTTCCCGATGGCCGCGTGTCAGAGGTGCAGCGACGCCAGATGACCACCTTGGGTGAGCCTCGCCTGCACCCGGTGGCGGTCGACGGCGACTTCGACGATTGTCAACGGCTGGTGAAGGCGGCGTTCGCCGACGAGGCGTTCCGTGCCGAGGTCAACCTCGGAGCGGTCAACTCGATCAACTGGGCGCGGGTGATGGCTCAGATCGTGTATTACGTCAGCTCGCATCTGGCCGTCTCGCCCGACGGCTCGCCGGTGAGTTTCGCCGTGCCCACCGGCAACTTCGGCAATGTCTTTGCAGGCTGGGCGGCCCGTTCCATGGGCTTGCCGATCGACAAGCTGGTGGTCGCATCCAACCGAAACGACGTCCTGGTGCGGTTCCTTGACACCGGGGCCATGGAGTCCGCCGAGGTGCTGGCGACCACCAGCCCCTCGATGGACGTCGGTGTGTCGTCCAACTTCGAGCGCCTGCTCTTTGAGACCGGCGGTCGAAACGGGGCGCTGTGCGCCGAGATGATGGTCACCTTCTCCGACCGCGGCACCTACCGGGTGAGCCCTGCGGTGCACCGCAGCATCACCGACCGGTTCGATGGGGTTCGGGTGGACGAAGACGATGTGGCCGCCACCATCGCCGCCTGGCACGGTCGCGGTGTCGAACTCGACCCTCACTCTGCGATCGGCCTCTATGCGGGTGAGCGCCGGCGTAAGCCGGGGGTGCCCATGGTGGCGCTGGCCACCGCCCATCCGGCCAAGTTTCCCGATGCCGTCGAGGCCGCCACGGGAGTCCGGCCACAACTGCCCGAGCGGCTGGCGGACCTGTTGGATCGACCCGAACGCTTCGATTCGGTCGGCGCCGGGTTGGCCCAGGTGCAGGACCTGATGCGACGCCACGCCGCCGATGGGAGATGATGGGCTGATGAAGTATGTGGTGTGTGTTCCCGACGGTTGTAGCGATCATCCCGTGCCTGAACTGGACGGGCTGACCCCGTTGCAGGCGGCCCACACCCCCAATTTGGATGCGCTGGCCGCCCGCGGCCGTGTGGGACGGGCGGCGGTGATCCCAGAGGGCATGCCCCCGGGGAGCGATGTTGGCAATATGTCGCTGCTTGGTTATGACCCACGCAGGTTCCACACCGGCCGGGCGCCCATCGAGGCCGCCGCGCTGGGCATGCGGCTGGCAGCGGGCCAGATTGCCTTTCGGGCAAACCTGGTCACGCTGAACGAGGCCGCCGACGAAATGGTGGACTTCGCCGGTGGCCACCCCGACTCCGACGTGGCGGCAAAGGCCATGGCGGCGCTCGACGAACGCATTGGTGCCATGGTCGGCGGTGCCGGGAACGTGTCGTTCCACCCCGGAGTGCAGTACCGCCACATCATGTGCGCCGCCGCCGACTGGCTGAACGCCGAATGCGTGCCACCTCATGACCTGTCGGGCAAGGCGCTGGTGTGGCCCACCGGGCCGGGTTCCGCCGAGCTGCGGGCGATCATGGAGGCGTCGGCCGAGGTGCTGGCCGATTTTGACGACCTGGCGGCCACGCACGTGTGGCTGTGGGGGCAGGGAACCCAACCGGTGTTGGAGAACTTCACCGAGCGCTGGGGTGTGAGCGCCGGCATGGTGACCGCAGTCGACCTGGTGCGCGGGTTGGGGGTGCTGTCGGGCATGGACGTGGTGGAGGTACCGGGTGCCACCGGCTGGTACGACACCGACTACGAAGGCAAGCGGGATGCCGCACTCGCTGCGTTGGCCGCCGGAACCGATCTGTTCGTCATTCACGTTGAGGCGACCGACGAGGCCGGTCACGCGGGCGATGTGGCCGCCAAGGTGGAGGCGCTCGAGAACTGGGACCGTCGCATCCTGGCCGACCTGGTGGTCGGGCTGGACGCACAGGGGCCGTGGCGGCTGCTGTTGTCGCCCGATCATCCGACGCCGGTGGCGCTGAAGACCCACACCACCGAGCCCGTGCCGTATCTGCTGGTGGACTCGGCGGTCGATGGCCCGGGCGGCGTCTACAGCGAGGCGGGCGTGGCCGACGAGCCGATCATCCCCGGGCACCAACTGATGGCCGACCTGCTGGAGGCCCCAACCCCCGAGGTGCCGGCGTGAGTTCGAGGCGCGACGACACCCCCGACCTGTCGGGCGCGAAGCCTGATGACCAGGATGACCTGGACCATCAATCTGAGCTGGATGACCGCTCTGAGGTGCCCACCGCAACCCAAGGAGCGTTGGACGAGGCCTCCGGCCGGTTCGCCTCCACCGACGACGACAGCGAACTTCGCGGTCCCGATGCGATCGACCTCGACTTCGATGACCCCGACTGGGAGCCCGACTTCGCCGACGATGCCGACAGTCACGAGGCACCGGCGTTGCCCAGCAGGTCGCGCAAGGGTGCCGTGTCGGTGGCGTTTCTCAATGTCGGAATGGTGCTCGAAGAGATCGTCTACGGCCGCGACAACTCCAAGCCTCCTGCGGTCCAGGAGGCACGCGAGGGCGACGACGATGGGCCCATCCGCGTGCACCTCGACCCTGAAGAACCCAAGAAGTCGTGGGTGTCCCTTCACCCGGAGGCAGAAACCTCCCAGACGCCGGAGGGAAGCTCGCAGTCTGAGCGCGACGCCGGCGGGATGTCGGGCGACGAGGACGACGGCTGAACAAGTGGTTGCGGTTGGATGCCGCAAGAATTGTCGTCCGGGTTGGGTGCGTCGATAACATGCCATTTGCTGAGCCGAAGGTGAGCGACGACCGACTCCCTGCGGAGCCAGGTGGTTTCACCATGGCGTGCGCTTCCATCGACGGCCAGCCGAAACCGAATGCGTCGCCCCTTCCGGGTGCTCGCCGCATCGACATGCCGTTGACGGCATCGATGCCCAACCAAGAGGATCTCCCCACATGGCGGACGAGTCGATCGACCTGGAACGCACCAAGCTCGAAGGCAAGGACCGGACCCAACTGGTCACCATCGCCACGGCGCTGGGCACGAAGCCACCCGCTCGTGCCAAGAAGGCCGACATCGTCGACTTGATCCTCAAGTTGGCAGGCGTCGACGAGGCCGCCGCTGAGGAGCCGGCTGATGGCGACGATGATGCTCAGGCCACGTCTCCAAAAGCCGCTGCCACAAAGACCGCTGCCACAAAGACCGCTGCCCCAAAGACCGCTGCCACAAAGACCGCGTCCGACGACGCCGAGTCGACCGATGCCGGCGGGAACAGCGGTCGCTCCGGTTCGCAGAGCGGCCGACAGGGCGCTTCCGGGCGTCGGGGCGGCGAGGGACAGGGCAACGATGGTGCCGCCGGTCGGCAGCGCGCCGTAGGGAGCAAGGATACCAAGCGCCAGGTTGACCATCGACACGACGGTGACGACCAGGACGATGCCGGTGCCGGCGGCTCCAAGCAGGACGACTCCGGGCAGGACGCCTCCGGCCAGGACGGCCCCAACCAGGACGGCCCCAACCAGGACGACTCCGGCCTGGACGAGTTGGACGACGACGGCAACCGACGTCGGCGCGGCCGTCGTCGCGGTCGCAACCGTGACGAGGATGATGGCCAGTGGGAGGGCGAGCCGGTTGAGGTGGCGGGCTTTCTTGACCTGCGTGACGAGGGCTACGGCTTCCTCCGGGTCAAGGGCTACCTGCCCTCCAGGGAGGACGTGTACATCTCGGCCAAGATGGTGCGCCAAAACGGGCTTCGCAAGGGCGACCATGTCACCGGCGCCTATCGACCGGCCGGTGGTCGCGAGAAGAACCCGGCGCTGCTTCGGGTGGACAAGGTGATGGATCTCAGCCCCGAGCAGGCCCGGCAGCGGCCCCGGTTTGACGATCTCACCCCGGTGTATCCCCACGAACGCGTGGCCTTGGCCACCGCAGATCGCCCCGACGATGTCACGGCCCGTGCCATCGACCTGCTGGCGCCCATCGGGTTGGGTCAGCGCGGGCTCATCGTGGCTCCGGCGCGATCGGGGGCGACCACGGTGCTGGCCAACCTGGCCCGGGCCATTGAGGCCGCCACCCCCGACGCTCACGTGATGATCCTGCTGGTGGACGAGCGACCCGAGGAGATCACCGGCCTGGGTGAGCTGACCAACGGTGAGGTCATCGCCTCCAGCTTCGAACGCCCCCCGGAGGAGCACACCCACGTGCTGGAACTGACCCTCGAACGGGCCAAGCGTCTGGTGGAGTTGGGCAACGACGTGGTGATCCTGGTCGACGGCATCACCCGCCTGGTTCGTGCCTATTCGGCGGTTGGGCAGCCCTCGGGTCGCACGCTGCCGGGTGGCATCGACGCTGCGGCGCTGTTCCCACCGAAGCGGTTTTTGGGTGCGGCGCGAAGCCTGTCCGGGGATGGCTCGCTGACGATCCTGGCCACGCTGCGCTCCGACACCGCCGCCGCGGCCGACGAGTTGGTGTGGGCGGAGTTTGCGGGTACCGCGAACATGGAGGTGCACCTCGATCGACGGGCCGCCGACTGGCAGGTGTTCCCCGCGCTTGACCTGGATCACACCTCCACCCGTCACCTCGACGAGTTGGTGGGTGCCGATGAGGCCGACCGGATGCGGAGCCTGCGACGTCACCTGGCCTCCCTCAACGAGGACGGATCGTCGTTGGCGGGTCTGGAATGGTTGGTGGAGCAGATCCGTGCAACGCCGGACAACGATGCGCTCCTGAAGGCCACGCCGACCACCTGACGGCGCCGCTCCAAGTCGCAAACCGGGCTTCGGGCCGCTAGCGTCTTCCGGTCGCCTTCCTCCCGGTCGGCCCCACCGATCGTTACCTCAACGCTCTGCACTCCCAGAACACGCTGCCGGTTGGCACCGTGCCCCACATGAGTAGGACCTCGTTATGCGCCCAGACATTCACCCCGAGTACCGCCAGGTCGTCTTTCACGACAACTCCTCCGGCGAGCAGTGGTTGACCAAGTCCACCATCTCCACCACCGAGACGGTGACCTTCTCCGATGGCAACGAGTATCCGCTGGCCAAGGTGGAGATCTCGTCGTATTCGCACCCCTTCTTCACCGGTCAGATGAAGATCGTTGACACCGCCGGGCGCGTCGAGCGCTTCGAGCGCCGGTACGGCCGTCGCAAGCGCAGCGGCGATGCGGCTGCCACCGACGACTCGAAGTAGCAGCACCCTCCGCCGGTGGGCATCGGTGTGGGGCAGTAAATGAGTGACCACGGCCGGCTGCGCGTCGCAAAGCTGCGCACCATCTGCGAGCGATCCCTGGGCTTCGGCCAGGCCAACGTCGATGCTGAGAGCCCACTGGTCGATGGCGCCGCGCGGGCGGCGGGCGCCCACGTGGCCGTCCTTGTCGGTCGGCCGACCAGACGCAGCCTTGGCCCGGCACTCATGTGGGCGGCCAAGGAAACAGCATCGAGCGATCATGGCGGGGCCGGCCTGTCCCGGCTCGACCTGGTGCTCGATCCGAGCCTCCCGGTCGGCAGTTCGGCTCAGGCCGAACGGGATCACGCCGATTCGTCCGACTACGCCGCCTTGCCGGCCGGCGCCGCAGAGAACGCCGACCACACGGTCTTCGGTCTGCCGCCGGACGATCATCGGGAGGTGGGCGGCCACCTGGCACGCATCGGCCGACTGTTCGTTCCCGACGTTCGGGTGTGGCTGGTCGACGGTGCCGAGGTGGTCGAGGTCGACGCTGTGGCGCCACCCGCGATGGTGCCGTCGCCGTGGGACCAGGCGCCCGACCTGGTGGAACTGCTGTCCGACGCCGGGTTGGAGCTCGCCGGCGAGCCCGGCACGATTCTGGGCGAGGTGGCCGGGTTGGAGGTGGCTCGCATCACCATGGTGGATGGACGGGCCCACCTGGACATCGGCGTCGGTCGTTTCGATCAGGAACTGTCAGCTGTGGCCCAATCGGACCTGCCGCGTCGCCAGGCGTTGCAGCGAGCCGCCGATCTGGTGCGGCTTACCCGCACTCCGGACAATGGCGCCCATCCCATGACCCGCCTGGCACGGGAGCGGTGGTTGCGGGCCGAACTGATCGCTCGGCCAGGGCTGGTTGGTGCATCGGCGCTGAACGCGGAGCCGGGCCTGTGGTTGCGTGACGGGCTGCGCAGCGTGGCCCCTGCCGCAGCGTCGGGCACCGATCAGCAAGGTTCGCCCCTCGTGGTGGTCTGCTCGGCCGGTGTGGACACCGACCTGGTGCCGGCTGCGCTCGAGCTGGCCGAGGCCATCGACCCGGATGCCCGGCTGGTGCTGGCGCTGCCCGGCGCCGATGTGTTGGTCGGGACGGAGCGGGTGGCGGCGTTGGCCCGCCGACCGCCACGTATCGTCGGCCTGACCCCCCCGTGGGGGTCGTTCACAACGCGCCGGTAGTCTCCGGGGGTGTCGCAGCTCAACACCGAACGTCTCGAGACCATGGAGCGGGAGTTCGCCGACGTTGGGCTGCGCCTGGCGGACCCGGCGATCTATGAAGACCGGGAGCGTCAGGTGGCCATGGCCAGGCGCCACTCCGAGCTGGAGCCGATCGTGGCGTCGATCGAAGCCTGGCGAGCTGCCCAGGGCGAGTTGGACGCGGCGCGCGAGCTGATCGCCGAGGACGGTTCCGACCCCGAGCTGGCAGAGCTGGCGCGCGAGGCCACCGCGGCGGTGACCGCCGCCGAGGAGCATCTGCGGGCGCAGCTGATGCCCAAGGACCCGGATGCCGGCCGTCCGGTGCTGCTCGAAGTGCGGGGCGCCGAGGGTGGCGAGGAGGCCAACCTGTTTGCGCGGGAACTGCTGGACATGTATCGCACCTGGGCGGGGGGTCACGGGTGGCGGTTCGAGGTGCTCAGCGCAGACTCGTCCGACATGGGCGGACTGACCGGTGCGATGGTGCGCGTCAGCGGTCCGGACGCATGGAGCCGCCTCAAGTTTGAGGCCGGGCCCCATCGGGTGCAACGCGTGCCGGTGACCGAGGCGCAGGGCCGGGTGCACACCTCCTCTGCGGTGGTGACGGCGCTGGTGGAGGCCGACGCCGTCGAGGTGCACCTCGATCCGACCGAGCTTCGGGTGGACACCTACCGGGCGTCCGGCGCGGGAGGCCAGCACGTGAACAAGACCGAGTCGGCGGTGCGGATCACCCACGAGCCCACCGGGTTGGTGGTCGCCATGCAGGACGAGAAGAGCCAGACCCAAAACCGTGAGCGGGCCATGGTGGTGCTGCGCAGCCGACTGCTGGCGCTGCGCCGGGCCGAGCAGGCGGCGGAGACCGCCGGCGCCAAGCGGGCCCAAGGTGGCGGCGGCGGGCGCTCGGAGAAGATCCGCACCTACAACTACAAGGAGAACCGGGTCACCGACCACCGCATCGGCCTCACCTTGTACTCACTGGACAGGGTGCTTGCCGGCGAACTCGATGTGGTGTCCGATGAATTGTTGTCAGATGAACGGGCACGGTTGCTGACGGAAGCGACATGACCCAATCCGAGGTCGAGGGACCGTCCGGAGCACCGACCCCTGAGGTGGTGGGTGTCGAAGGTCCGGAGGGCGACACGACGTCGCTGGGTGAACTGCTCGCCCAGACCGGGCAGCGCCTGGCGTCGGCCGGTCTTGGCAACGCCGCCAACGAGGCCGCGTGGATGCTGGAGGAGGTGAGCGGCCTGGATCGCGCCGAGTTGGCCTTGGCTCATCGGGATCCGGTGACGGTTCGCCAGGTGGCCCGCCTGGACGCCATGGTGGCTCGACGATCGTCTGGGGAGCCGCTTCAGTACGTGCTTGGCCGGTGGTCGTTTCGTCGGCTCGACCTGGCCACCGATGCCCGGGCGTTGATTCCTCGCCCGGAGACCGAGATGGTGGTGGAGGTTGCGCTGGCGCATCTTGACCGGATCGTGGCGGACGGGGTGCGAGCGCCCTTGGTCGTCGACCTGGGAACCGGCACCGGTGCCATCGCCCTGTCCCTGGTCGCCGAACGGCCCGGGGTCCGTGTGGTCGCCACCGATGCTTCCGATGATGCGCTGAGCGTGGCACGGGCCAACCTGGCCGGTGTCGGCTCACCGGCGCGCCGGGTGCGGGTGGCGGCCGGAAGTTGGTGGGACGCGTTGGAGCCCGATCTGGCGGGCACGATCGACCTGGTTGTATCCAACCCGCCCTACGTTCCCGATGCGGCGCCACTGCCCCGGGTGGTGGAGGGCTGGGAGCCGACCGAGGCGTTGCGCGCCGGGGCCGATGGGCTCAACGACCTTCGGGTGATCATCGGCGGCGCCCCGACCTGGCTTCGGTCGGGTGGCGTCCTGGTGGTGGAGATGGGCGACACCCAGGGGGAGGAGGTCAGCGGCTTGGCCCGCCGGGCAGGCCTCGTCGATGTTGCGCTGCATGATGACCTCACCGGCCGACCCCGGGCCCTGTCCGCCAGTAACCAGAGCGCCGTGCGGGTACCGTGATGCACCCATGGCTCGTCTGATTCGCCTTCGTCCGGGTGCCGGTGCGATCGA
The DNA here is from genome assembly GCF_000299415.1 of Candidatus Microthrix parvicella Bio17-1. NCBI lineage: Bacteria > Bacillati > Actinomycetota > Acidimicrobiia > Acidimicrobiales > Microthrixaceae > Candidatus Neomicrothrix > Candidatus Neomicrothrix parvicella. The sequence continues at coordinate 771,934 of NZ_AMPG01000002.1, read as the reverse complement.
CGGCCGGGCCGTCGATGCCCTGGTCGAGGCGGTGGACTCCGGGCAGGTGGTGCTCATGCCCACCGACACCGTCTACGGCTTGGCGGCGACGGCGTCGAGGGCCGGCATCGAGTCGCTGGCCAGGGTCAAGGGGCGCGACGCCGGTAAGCCGGTGGCGGTGCTGGTTGCGACACCCGGGCAGGGGCTGGCGCTGTTTGACCAGCCTCAACAGGGCCTGGTGCGGGTTGCCAAAGCCGGTTGGCCCGGGCCCCTCACCCTGGTGGCCGAAGCAGGTGCCGGCGCCCCAACGGGCATGAGTTCCAACGGCACCATCGGGGTGCGGTGTCCCGACCACGAACTGGTGCGACGGTTGACCGAGCGCGTCGGCCCCATCGCGGTGACCTCGGCGAACCCCGCCGGTGGTGAGCCGCTTTGCGATCTTCGCAACTGGGGCGAACTGACCAAGGTGTGGCCCGAGGCTCGATCGATCGACTGCCTGGTCGACGGCGGGCCGCTCCCCGGAACGGCATCCACCGTGGTGGATGGGTCAGCCGAGCCGTCGGGCATGCCGCGCCTGCTTCGGGCGGGGCCCATCGAGTTTGATCGGATTGTGAGTTGGTGGCTTCAGGTGCCGGAGGACACACCCTGAACTAGGATGCGACGTGGCCGGGGCGAAGCGCTCGGGATGAGGGGGATGGGCAACGATGAGTTTTTGGAAGAAGCCGGCGGAGAGTGCCGGTTACCTGTCGGGAGTGGCGTTCTTTGAGGGTTTCAGCAACGAGGATCTGGCCCGGGTCGCCTCGCTGTCCGGCGAGTTGAAGGTTGGTTCCGGGGCGATGGTGATCGACCAGGGGGACACCGGCGTTGACTGCTACGTGATCATGGAAGGCACCGCCTCGGTGCGCGTTCGCGACGAGGAGGTGGCCACCCTTGGGAGTGGTGACATGGTTGGTGAGATGGCGCTGATCGACCATCGACCTCGCACCGCTTCGGTGGTGGCCACCACCGACATGCACCTCCTCCGGTTCAACTCGCGCCAGTTTCGACAACTGCTGACCGAGATGCCGAAGGCGGAGGAGCGTGTCATGACCATGCTCACCGAGCGGCTGCGGGCCGAGGGCGGCCCATCAAATGAGTGATTGACGAAAAGTCTCAAGTCTGGGTATGATTGGACTTATGGCGATGACCAGATCAACGGAACCAGTCCCCCCATCGACGGAGGCCTCCACCCCCGGACCACGTCTGGTGCCCACTCGTCGGGTCAGCTTCGAAGCGTCGCTGCAGGCGGTGCCCCGCCACTTCGCCGAGGACGGCGACCTGATTTCCAGTCACCTTGTGGCCGCCCTCTCGTCGGTGTTCCCCGAAGGCGAGGACTATTTCGTCCGCTGCGTGCGCCACTTTCGGTCCGAAATCACCGAGCCCGCCTTCAAGCGCCAGGTGGCCGGATTCATCGGCCAGGAGTCGGTGCACGGCCGGGAACACCGAGCGTTCAACGAGCGACTGGCCCAACTGGGATACCCGACGCGGCTGTACGATCGCATTGCCAAGCGGGCGCTGGCCACCCGCTACAAGGTTGCGTCTCCCAAGTCGAACCTCGCGGTCACCGTAGCGCTGGAGCACTTCACCGCAACGCTGGCCGAGCATGTGTTGACCTCGGAGGAGACCCGTGACCGGCTTGGCCATCAGGCGGTCCGCGAACTCTTCGTGTGGCATGCGCTTGAAGAGTCGGAGCACAAAGCGGTGGCGTTCGACGTGTACCGCGCGGTCGGTGGCAGCGAACGCATGCGCATCTGGACCATGAAGGCCATCAGGACGTCGTTTGTGGTCTTCATGACCCTGGCGGTACTGGGCTCGTTGGCCGGTGACCGGTCGAGCTACCGGCCGGGCGCGCTCCGCTCAAGCTGGAAGCGCCTGAAAGACTCGCCGATGCTGAGCCGGGACATGTGGGATGCGCTCCGTGAGTACGATCGTCGGGGCTTTCACCCCGATGATCGCGATACCACCGGGTTGGTCGACACCTGGCGCGCCACCCTCTTCGGTGAGGAGGGCACCCTCAACTCCAAGCTGCCCGGCGCCGCCTGAGCAGCGCCGTCCTTGGCGCCGTCACCCCTGCCGCCGTCAGCCCCGCCGCCACCGCCAAGGGCGGCACGCCGATCGGCCGGTCGTCAGCTTGTGAGGCGCAGCACGGCATCATCGACGCGGACCGATCTGCCCACGCCTTCGGCGGCCATCAATTCATCCATCGTGTCGGCATCGTCGCTGAACGCCCAGGCCCTGGCCCCGTCGGCCAGGCGAACGGCCGCGTGTGCCCGCTCGGGCAGATTTCCACGATCATGCATGACCGTGTAGGCCTCGATGCTCGCCGGCCCGCTTGGGTGCAGCACCACCGGCACCGCAGCGTCGGACGCGTCGACCTCCGCCTGGGGCGATTCCCAACGAAAGCCGTTCCGAGGCGGCTCGGTTGCCAGCACACAAAAGCTGTGCTTGTGCACGATGCCACCGTTTGCGGTCACCAGCGCCGTGCCGGTACCCAGGTCCCGCAACGCGTCCACCGTGGCGGCCAAGGCATGTGAGACCGGGTTGTTCCAGGGGCCACCGGCGAAGCACAGGCCGCCCCAGGTGGTGAGCGCCCGGTGGGTATCGATGCCCAACGCGTTGGCGGCCAGTTGCACCGCGGAAGGAAAGCAGGAATAGAGGTCGATGAAGTCGAGGTCGTTCGGGGTCAGACCCGCCAATTGCAGCGCCCGGCCCCCGGCGATTCTCATTGCCGGTGAGTCGGCAAACGACGCCCGTTCCGACGCCAGGCGATCGACCGCATCGGTTCCGGAGTGGAGGAAGATCCAGCGGTCGGTGGGTACGCCTGCTGCTGCGGCGGCCTGAGCCGAGGCCACCACAACCGATGCACCCATGTCCACGCGGGCGTTTGACACCAGGTGCTTGGTGTAGGGCCAGCCGACCCAACGGTTGCTCGCGCTGGGCGTGATCAACTCGGCTGCTGTGTAGGGGGTGCGGTCCCAGGCATGGGGGTTACAGGCGGCAACGCCTGCGAAACCGGCCCACAGTTCGCCAACGTCGGCCTGGTGGTCATCGATGCAGCGGCCCGAAGCTGCCCGGAGCGCGGTCTCGAACAACGGATACATCTGGGTGGGCATGTAGAGCCGGTGGGCGGCTTCGGCGGGATGCGCCATCTCCAGTTCGGTTGGTCCCACCATCTGATCGGGTGCAACATCGTCGCCCTGGGTGCCCCAGTCGGGCTGAGCACCGGTGGCCCGGTGGGCCGCCCTCGCCCGCCCGGCCTCGCCTCCGGTGATCGCCGCAACATCGAGCGCTCCGGTTGCGATTGCCCGGGCGGCGGCGCCCAGCAGATAGTTGGGGGAGTGACCGCCCATGGCGCAGGTCGCCGTGATGGCGCCGTCGGCACCGATGGAGTCGGCCACCTCCCGGGCCGCATCGTTGTAGCGCCAGGTCAGCGCCGGCACCGCGCCGATCCAGCCCAGCGAGCGACCGAGCGCGTCGGGTGAATCGGAGCCGCTGTCGGTGAGGGCGAGGCGAAGCGACTCGGTCATCAGCGCGGCGGGTGACAGTTCGGGGTCAGCCCGATCGGTGCGTTGCAGATGCTGCCCGACTCCGATGAGCACCGGAGTCCTGGGATCGACGCCGGCGGGAAGTGGCTGCGTTGGCATGGCCGTAGCGTGTCGCAGCGGCAGGCGTGCTGACAACTGGCCGGATGTGAACACGGAACGCGTTGCCCGTCATCCTGACGGGGCCGGGGCAATCGGCGTCGAGAGTGCTTCCGCTCGCCCGCATGGGCCCGATGCCCGTACGATGGGGCTATGCGCATTGCCGTGGGGGCCGATCACGCCGGATTCGAACTGAAGCAGGGACTGGCCGAGTTTCTTCGCGGCCTGGGCCATGAGGTGACCGACGTGGGCACCTACTCCGAGGAGCGCTGCGATTACCCCGACTTTGGCGCCGCCATCGGCAAGGCGATTTCGTCCGGTGATTCCGATCTCGGGGTCGGTGTCTGCGGTTCTGGAATCGGCATCGCGATGGCCGCCAACAAGATTCCCGGTGTGCGTGCCGCAACCGTGCACGATGTGACCTCGGCCCGTCTCGCGCGGGAACACAACGACGCCAACGTGTTCTGCGTGGGCAGTCGCTTCGTGGGTCACCAGGTGGCGATCGAGGCCCTGGAGGCCTTTCTTGCCGCCAGGTTCCAGGGGGGGCGCCACGCTCCCCGAGTGGCCAAGCTTGACGACCTCCTCGGCTGACCCGGCGGCGGCCCCACCCAAGCCGCACTCGTCGCGTCGATCGAACCCCTCGAATTTCCTCATCGATCCAAACCCCCCCCAGATCAACAAGGAGTACCCCAACGTGGGATGGCCCCAGAGCCCGGATACCGAGATCAACGACCTGCTGGATGCCGAATTGGAGCGCCAGCAACGGGGGCTGCAACTGATCGCCTCGGAGAACTTCGCCTCGCCGGCGGTCATGGCCGCCACCGGCACGGTGCTGACCAACAAGTACTCGGAGGGCTACCCCCACAAGCGCTACTACGGCGGCAACGCGGTGGTGGACGACATCGAGGACATCGCACGCAACCGGGTGTGCGCGCTCTTCGGCGCCGATCACGCCAACGTGCAGCCGCACTCGGGCGCCAACGCCAACGTGGCCGTGTACCTGGCGCTGTTGGACGCGGGCGACACGGTGTTGGGCATGAGCCTTGACCACGGTGGCCACCTCACGCACGGCAGCCCGGTGAACCTGTCGGGACGGTTTTACAACTTCGTCGGATACGGGCTGACCGAATCAGACGAGCGCATCGACTATGAGGCGGTTCGGGCCCTGGCCCATGAACACCAGCCAAAGATGATCGTGGCCGGGGCGACCGCCTATCCACGCCAGATCGATCCCAAGATCTTCCGAGAGATCGCCGATGAGGTGGGCGCGCTGTTCATGTTCGACGCGGCTCATATCGCAGGGCTGATCGCCGGCGGCGTGCATCCCAACCCGGTGCCCGAAGCCGACATCGTCACCTTCACCACGCACAAGACGCTGCGCGGCCCGCGGGGCGGCACCATCCTGTGTCGCGAGGAGCACGCCAAGGCGATCGACAAGGCCATCTTCCCCGGCCTGCAGGGTGGCCCGCTCGAGCACGTGATCGCCGCCAAGGCCGTGGCGTTTCGAGAGGCCGCCGATCCCAGCTTCGCCGACTATGCGGCCGGCATCGTGGCCAACGCCCAGGCGTTGGCCCAGGCGTTGGCCGCCCAGGGTTTCCGCTTGGTTTCGGGGGGCACCGACAACCATCTGCTGCTGGTCGACCTCCGTCCGTTCAATGCCGACCTCACCGGCAAGGTGGCTCAGGCGTCGCTCGACGCGGCGGGCATCACCCTGAACAAGAACACCGTCCCCGACGACCCCCGCTCGCCGTTCGTCACCAGCGGGGTGCGCATCGGCACGCCGGCGGTGACCACCCAGGGCATGGGTCCCGCAGAGATGTCGGAGATCGCCGAGTTGATCGCCGCCGTACTGTCGAAGCCCGACGACGCCGCCGTGCACGCCGAGGTCGCGGAGCGCACCGCCAAGCTGTGCGCACGCTTCCCGGTGTACCCGGACGCTGTTGGGTGATGCTGGTTCCCGGGTGAGTCCGGCTGATCGGGCCGGGGTGAACTGACGTGATCGCCTACGTCGTCATCCTGGCCGTGGCCTTCGGTGCCACCGTCCTCACGGTGCCCCTGGTGCGACGGTTCTGCCTGCGCGTGGGCCTGGTCTACGAACCGAACGAGCGAACCGTTCACACGCGGCCCATGCCGGCCCTGGGTGGTCTGGCGATGTTCGTCGGGTTTGCGGCGGCGTTGGGCGTGGCCGCGCTGCTCGGACGTTTCAAGCCCATGATGTCGGGCACCGAGATGGCCGGCGCGGCGCTGTGTTGCGCGGTGGCGTTCGCCACCGGGCTGACCGACGACGTGCGTCACCTCTCGGCCCCGGCCAAGGTGGCCGGGCTGGTGCTGTCAGGTTCGATCCTCTCGCTGTCGGGGCTCAGCCTGCTGTTCTTCCGGGTGCCGTTCTTCGATCTGCTGGTGTTGTCACCCGACCTGTCGGCGCTGCTCACCGTGATCTGGGTGGTGGGGATGGCCAATGCCATCAACCTGATCGACGGGCTCGATGGTCTGGCCGCCGGTATCACCGCCATTGCTGCGGCGGCCTTTCTGGCCTATTCCCTGGCGCTGTCGCGCAACGGGGTACTCGATCCGTCCAACGTGGGACCGCTGATCGCCGTCATCGTGCTGGGCGTGTGTTTGGGGTTTCTTCCCTACAACGTGCATCCGGCGAAGATCATCATGGGGGACGGCGGCGCACTGTTCCTCGGTGCAGCCATGGCAACCTCCACCATTGCCGTGGGCGGCAACTCCGACGATCCGTTCTCGGGCCAGGCATGGTTCTTCTTTGCGCCGTTGCTGGTGCCGCTCTTCATCCTGGGGGTTCCGATCCTCGACACCGCCTTCTCCATCGTGCGACGCACCGTGGGTCGCAGCGGGGTGTCGGTTGCCGACCGCAAGCATCTGCATCACCGCCTGGTCGATCGTGGGCACGGACATCGTCGGGCGGTGTTCATCCTGTGGGGTTGGACCGCGCTGCTGTCAGGGTTTGTGCTGATCCCGGTGTTCACCGGGCGCGGCGACGGCATCGTGCCCATTGGGATTTTGGCGTTGCTCCTGGCGCTCTTCACCATGCTGGGCCCTTCGGTGACCCTCCACTGGGCCCGCCGTAGGGCCGCAGCCGAATCGACCACCGAGACCCCTGTCGTGTCAATCAAAGACGGTGGGTCCACGTCTGATCAGGCAACGCCGACGCGCACCGACACCCGGGCCGGGGCTCGCCGGTAGCGACAGCTTCAGCCGCTGAATCACCAAGCCAGATCGCCGCGCAGGGCAGCGCCGACGGTGTGGTTGATCTCGTCAGAGGCGGCGACCGATGACCTGGTGATGGCGATGTTGTAGAAGCCGTGGATCTGATCGTCGAAACAGCGGTCGACCACCGGCACCCCGGCCTCCGCCAGCTTTGCCGCATACGCACGGCCCTCATCACGGAGCGGATCGAAGCCGCCGGTGAACACCAGCGCCGGTGCCACACCGGTGACGTCGGCGTAGAGCGGGGAGGCGGCGGGGTCGTGCCAGCGCTCGGAGTCCGGCAGGTACTGCCCGCGAAACCATTCCATCGAGTCCCTGGTCAGGAGGAATCCCTCGGCGAAGGTTTCGATCGACCTCGACGTCATGGTGAAGTCGGTGGCCGGGTAGACCAAGGCCTGCACTGCCGGCGGTCGCAGCCCCTGATCCCTGGCGCCAAGCGCCACCAGCGCCGCCAGGTTGCCACCGGCCGAATCGCCCATCAGCGCAAGCGCATCGCCGTCGACTCCAAGCTCGCCCGACTGTTCGCTCAGCCAGCGGTACGCCGCGAGGCAGTCGTCGATCGCCGCCGGATAGGGGGCTTCGGGCGCCAAGCGGTAATCGACCGACATGACCACGGCCCCGGAGGTGGCCGCGAGTTCCCGGCAGGGGCCGTCGTGGGAGGCGAGGTCGCCGATCACCCAACCGCCACCGTGGAAGAAGCAGATCGCCGGTGGCGTCGTCGTCAGATTGGCGTCCCGGTAGAACCGAACGCGCAGCGGTCCGTCCGGCCCGGGCAGGTCCCGTTCCCATGAGTGAACGCGTTGCGGACCGCGTGGCCCCAGGATCGCCGCCCTCGCCATGTCGCGACGTGAAGATGCAACGTCCCGGTTCTCCAGTGGGGAGACCCGGCCGGCGAGCCGGAGCATGGCCTGCACCTGCGGATCGAGGCGGCGTCCGTCCCGGATGACCTCTTCGCCCCTGCGGGCCGCGATGGCGAGCATGCTTCGAGCCGCTCGGCCGACTGGATGTACGCGTGGGGTGCTCATTGGTTCAGTCTGGCGCACTGTTGCCCGCCAGCGCGGCGGCGATGGTTCGATTGATCTCGTGAGCGGCCAACAGCGTGGGACGTGTGATGCCGATGTTGTAAAAGCCGTGGATGAGATCGTCGAAGCAGCGGTCGACCACCGGCACGCCGGCCCGGGCCATCAGCGCCGCCAGGTTGCCGCCGGCCGAGTCCCCATGATCGCCAGCCGGGTGGCGTCCAGGCCCAGCTCGCCCGAGTGACCGGCCAGCCACGCGTAGGCGGCCACACAATCGTCGATGGCGGCGGGGTAGGGGTGCTCCGGGGCCAGCCGGTAGTCAACCGCCATCACCACGGCGCCGGTGTCCTGCGCCAAAACCCGGCAGGGCGGATCGTGGCTGTCCAGGTCACCAACCGCCCAACCTCCGCCATGGAGGAAACAGATCGCCGGTGCGCCGGGCGCGGTGGTGGCGGCGCGGTGGAAGCGCACCCGGATGGGCCCGGCCGGGCCTGGCAGGTCACGCTCCGAGGTGTGCACGCCTGGCGGCACCGGTGGCCCGACCATGACCGAGCGTCCAATGTCGACCCGTGCCCTCGCAACCTGCCGGTCCTTCGTTGGTGCCACCCGCTCGGCGACGGTCAGCAGGGCTCGCATCTGCGGGTCGAGACGTCGACCGTCGCGAACGATCTCGTCGCCGCTTCGAGCGAGCACGCGGATGAGCGCACCCGCGGCGCGACCAACAGGATGCAACCTCGGGGTGGTGAACATCACCCCGACGCGCTTAGGAGAAGTCGGGCGTGTGGGTGTCGGTACCCGAGCGCAGCAGCGTGCCGGGCACGGCTCCGGTGGGCTCACCGTCGGCCACCACCGTCGTGCCGTTGACCCATACCTCGGCGATGCCCACCGCGTCGGCGAAGAGCCGCTCGGTGCCGCCGGGCAGGTCGGCCCGCATCGTGATCGGGCCCGAGTCGACCGTCGCGGGGTCGAACAGCACCAGGTCGGCGTGGTTGCCCACCTCGATGGTGCCGCGGTCGGTCAGGCCGAAGAGCCTGGCCGGTACCTGGGTCATCATCTGCACGGCCCGTTCGAGGCTGACCAGTTGGCGGCCCCGCAGGCTGTCGCCAAGAAACTTGGATGGATAGTTCGAGCCCAGCATGCGGTCCAGGTGCGCACCGGCGTCGGACCCACCGAGGATGGCGCCACTGCCTTCCCAGACCTGGCGGCGTAGCTCCCAGGAGGCGTCGTCGTCGTCGGTGGGCAGCGGCCAGAGGATGGTTTTGAAGTCGTCGGCGAGCACGATGTCAACCAGAGTGTCGAAGGGCTCCTGGCCCCGCTCGGCGGCGATGTCCTCGACCACGCGGCCCTTCAGGCCCTCGTTGGCCTCCGAGAACGTGTCGCCGATCTCGAAACGGGAGAAGGTGGTGAGGCGGGACAGCGCACCGGTTTCGGAGGCGGCCAGTTGGGCCAGCACGTGGCGCACGCCGCTCTGGCGCAGATACTCCTTCTTCTGTTCCAGCGGCAGGCCCATGATGTGCTTCCAGCCGGGCAGCAGCCACAGGCCGCAGTGGGTGCCGAAGCTCTGGGTCATGCCAGGCAGTGTCGGCATGGTCAGCGCCACCACCGACAGGCCCTCCTCGGCGGCGCGAGCGCCCACCTTCAGTTGGTGGAGGTATTCGTCGGCCTTGCGGGAGTCGACGGTGAGCACGTTCCAGTTCATGGGCCGTTGCCCGGCCCGCACCATCTCGAGGATGTAGTCCTCTTCGTCCTCGGAGTAGCCGTTGAGGCAGCCGTCCATGACGAACTCGAGCGAGGTGCCCTCGAACTCCGAAACGACGCCACACAGCGTCAGCACCTCATCACGGTTGGCGAAGCGGGAGGTGACGGGTACGCCGTCGCCGTCAGAGTGGGTGAACGACAGCGACGTGGAGAAGCCCATGCCGCCCGCCTCGATGGAGGCCCGCAGCAGTGCTGCCATGGCCTCGATCTCGTCCGGAGTGGCCTCACGTTGGCCGTCGGCCCCCACGACGTATCGACGGATGGCCGAGTGGCCCACCAGAAATCCGGCGTTGAGGGCCATCGACCCGTCGAGGCGGTCGAGGAAGTCGCCGAAGCTCTCCCAGCTCCAGTCGAGACCCCGTTCCAGCGCCTCGAGCGGCATGCCCTCCACCTTGGCCATCATGCGGGCCACGTAGTCGCCGTCGCCGGGCTGCAGCGGGGCCAGGGTGAAGCCACAGTTACCGGCGACCACGGAGGTGACGCCGTGCAGGTTGGAGGGTGATGCGGTCGGATCCCAATGCAGCTGCGCGTCGTAGTGGGTGTGGGGGTCGATGAAACCGGGGGCCAGCATCAGGCCGGTGCCGTCCACCTCCCGTTCGCCGGCCTCGGAGACGTCACCGATGGTGGTAATGCGTCCATCGGTGACGGCGACGTCGGCCGTGCGGGCCTTGGCGCCCGTGCCGTCCACCAGTTGGGCTCCTCGAATCACCAGATCTGCCATGGGGAGTCTCCGTTTCCGTATCGTTGAATGCTTGGTCGTGTCGGCCGCGCTGTGGCGCGTCGTGTCGTCGCCGTCAACCGAAACCTGACGGACCGTCAGATTCTGGCATAGTGCCCGCCGCTGCCGGAACGGAAGTTGCAAATCTCGCCGGCTACTGCTGATATATGTGTGGCAGGGGTCACCGGGTTGCGCCGGTCGAGGGAGGAAGCAATGTCACAGGCTCACGAGGCAGCTCAGCGCGGCAGAGTCGCTCATCGCGGCGGAGGTGCGCGCCTGTTGCTCGCCCTTGTGGCGTTGATGCTGGTGGCAGCCGGTTGCGGCGCCAAGGGCGACTCGGTCGCCGAGACGGGCGGAGGCTCAGACGGCGGTACCCAGGTTGCGAACGGGGGCGACTCCGGCGGACAGGCCGACGGTGAGGCCGACTTCGGTACCCTCAAGGCGCCCTGCGGCCCCGGCGAGGGCAAGATCGAGAAGTCCGAGGCCGGCAGCAAGGGCACCGACAAGCTGTACATCGGTGTGAACTCCGACAAGGGCGCCGACATCCGACCCGGCCTGCTGCGCGAGTTCTGGGACTCCTCCAACGCCTACATCGACTGGTGCAATGCCCAGGGTGGCATCGCCGGCCTCCAGATCGAACCGGTCGACCTTGACGGCCAACTGTTCAACGTTGCCCAGTACCTGCCTGCGGCGTGCAACGACGTGTTTGCCATGGTCGGTGGAGGCTCCACCTTCGACAACCTGCAACTGCAGGGCCCCGGCAACCTGAAGGAGTGCGGCCAGCTGGACATGCCCGGCTTCACCGTCACGAAGGAAAAGGCCGAGGCGACCGACACCTACATCGCCGCTGTGCCCAACCCGGCAAACGTGCGTCCGGCAGCGTTCTTTGATTATCTCGCCCAGGAGTATCCGAAAGAGGTTGGTGACCTCGCCAGCGTGTACGGCGACCTGGACACGATTCGGTTCGTCATGGACCAGACCAACGCCGTGCTCACGAAGCTCGGCAAGCCGTTTGGGCTGGGCCAGGAGATCGCCTACGCGGCTCAGGGTCAGGACTTCAAGCTCACCTCCCAGAGCCTCAAGGGTTCCGGCGCCACGATGGGCACCTTCATCGGCGAGCCGTCCAACTTCGGGCTGCTGCTCAGTTCGATGAAAGAGGACGGGCTGAAGATCCCCATGTTCGCCGAGTCAAACAACTACGACCCGCTGTTGTTGGAGAAGGGCTCAAATCCGGCCGGCGAGGTGCTGATCAGGCTTCCCCACGCTCCCTTCGAGGAGGCCGACAAATACCCGGCGATTCAAAAGTTTGAAGAGCTGATGGCCGCCCGCAAGGCCGAGGATCCCCAGACCAAGACCGCGGCGCTGGGCATCCAGTCGATGTCGGCCTGGCTGTTGTTCACCGAGGCGGCCACCGCGTGCGCCGAGCAGGGCGACCACATCATCAGCCACGACTGCATCCGTGAGCAGGTGGGCAAGATCGGAGAGTGGACCGGCGGTGGTCTGCACTCGACGACCAACCCGGGCACGAACGAACCTGCGAAGTGCATCATCTCGATGAAGGTCGACGGCGACAAGTTTGTTCGGGCGTTTCCCGAGTGGGGCAGCAAGGACGCCACCGAGGACGGCTACTACTGCCCGAAGAAGAACGCGGTGGTCACCATCGATGTTGACTGAACCCGCACGGACCCTGGCTGAGCGCGCCTCGGCCCGCTCGGGTGCCTCGCCAACGTCGGCGCACCGCGGGTGATCACCACCATGCTGGCGGCGGCCGGCACCCCGAACCTGTGGAACCAGTTTCTGACCGCGTCCGTCGCCGGGTTGGTCACGGCGGCGCTGTACGCCATTGCCGCCTCTGGCCTGGTCGTCACCTACACCACGTCGGGCGTGTTCAACTTCGCCCATGGCGCGTTCGGCATGATGGCCGCGTTCACCTACTGGCAGTTCACCGAGGGCTGGGGTCTCCCCATCTGGCTGTCGCTGCTGCTGGTGGTGGGCGTGGTCGCTCCCGTCTTCGGGGGCATCGTCGAAAAAGGGTTGATGCGCGGGCTTGAGGGCACCTCGGAGCTGATCAAGCTGGTGGTCACCGTCAGCCTGTTGTTGGCGCTGATCGGCCTGGCGCCGGTGATCTGGGACCCGACGATCGCTCGCTCGGTGCCCGAGTTCTTCCCTGACTCCGACCCGATCACCATCGCCGGGGTGGGCATCAGCATCCACCGCATCATCATCTTCGTCGCAGCGGGGCTGGTGGCCGTCTTTCTGCGTCTGTTCCTGTACAACACCCGCACGGGCATCGCGATGCGGGCCGTGGTGGATGACCGGTCGTTGGCGCAGCTCAACGGTGCTCGACCGGGGTTGACCTCCATGGCCTCCTGGGGGCTTGGCGCGGGACTGGCGGCTTTGGCCGGCGTCCTCGGCGCTCCGATCAGCACCCTGGAAGCGGTCACGCTGACCCTGCTGGTGTTCAACGCCTACGCCGCCCCGGTGATCGGTCGACTCAAGTCGGTACCCCTCACCTTCCTCGGCGCCATCATCCTCGGGCTCGCCCAGAGTTACGTGTCCAGCTTCGTCAAGCCGGGCGACACCAACGTCGTCGAACGGGCGGTCACGAGCTTTCAGATCAACACCGGCTGGACGCTGGCCAACCTCCAGAGCGCCATGCCCGCCATTGTGCTGTTCGTCGTCATGTTGTTCATCCGGCCCGAGCGGTTGCGCAGCCACAGCCTCTCGACCACCCGCGACCAGTTTCGCGTTCCCACCTGGCGGGTGACGCTGATCGGCGCCATCTTGTTCCCCATCGGCACGATCATGCTGACCGTGATCATCCCGGACGTGTTCCAGTTGTCGTTGGCCAGTGGCTACGCACTGGCGTTGGTGGGCCTGTCGTTGGTGCCGTTGGCGGGCTACTCCGGACAGATCTCGCTGGCCCAGATGAGTTTTGCGGGCATCGGGGCCGTGGTGATGGGGAACCTCGGAGTGAACAACCCGATCCTGGGAGTGGTCGTAGCGGTGCTGGTTGCCGCCACCATCGGGGCCCTGGTGTCGCTACCGGCGCTGCGGCTCTCGGGCATCTATCTCGCCCTGCTCACAGCGGCCTTTGCGCTGATGTTGTCCAAACTGGTGCTCAGCCAACAGAAGGTCATGCCTCAGGGCAACCTGGCGGTGCCGCCGTTGGTGAGCTCGTGGAACACCGCCACGGCCCGCATCATCGTGTCGGCCGTGGCGTTCACCTTGGTTGGCATCGCGGTCGTCGCCGTGCGTCGCTCCGGCTTCGGGCGGCGACTGATGGCCATGAAGGACTCCCCTGACGCGTGCGCCACGCTGGGGCTCAACCTGACCCGCACCAACGTGTACGTGTTTGCGCTGTCCTCCGGTATCGCCGGCCTGGCGGGCGCACTGTGGGCCAGCACCGCTCAGGCGGAGCAGTTCACCTTTGAGAACTCGCTCGCGGTCACCATGTTGGCGGTGGTTGGAGGTGTGGGCCTGGTGGGCGGCGCGTTCTTCGGCGGCCTGCTGCTTGGGGCGTTCCAATCGATCCTCGGTCCGATCTTCAATTCCAACGCCCTTGGGTATTTCTCGGTGTTCAGCATCTCGATCGCAAAGCTCACCAGCTTTGCCCCCGGGCTGATGGGCATTAGCCTGGGCCGCAACCCAAGCGGCGCCATGACCGAGGTCGGAGCGGGGTTTCGAGCGGTGGGCGAGCGAACCGAGGCGTTGGTGATCTCGGTGCTCGGCGCAGTGGGCATCTGGGTGCTCACCGCCGTCGGGGTGGTGTCCGGTTGGCAGTTCACCGCTGCGATCGTGGTGTGGGTGTTTGTCGTGGCCCCGTTGACGCCCCTGCTCTTCGACGGTCCGCACCCATCGCAGCGGCTGCCCGTGGCCATCGGGGGCGTCAGCGCCACCGTGGTCGCCCTGCTGGTGCCGGTCGCTTCGATCACGGAGAGCAACGGTTGGCGGGTCATCATGATCGGTGCCTTCGCCGGCGCGGTCGGCGCGGTGCTCACCCGCGTCTACGGGCCGCTCGACGCCGAGGCGGCGGCGCCACAGCCATCGCCCGACCTGGCCGGGGTGAATCGGCCCTTCGACCGCGGTGAGCTCATCGAGGTCGATGCCGCCCTCGGGCTGACCGAGGCCGACCTGGCAACCTACGCAGTCTCTGAAACCAACGGCGCCTCGGCCGTTCCGGCGATGGCCGGAAACGGAGGCGATTCATGAGCCTTTTGGAGGCACGCGGTATCACGGTTCGCTTTGGCGGAAACCTGGCCGTCAGTGACGTGGACCTCACCGTCGAGGCCGGGCAGATCGTGGGCCTCATCGGGCCGAATGGCGCGGGCAAGACCACCACCTTCAACGCGCTGACCGGCATGCTCACCCCCACGGCGGGCACGGTGATGCTGGAGGGCAGAAACGTCACCGGGTGGCCCACCTTCCGGCGGGCGCAAGAGGGCCTGGCCCGCACGTTCCAGCGCCTGGAGGTGTTCACGTCGCTGACCGTTCGTGAGAACATTCAGATGGCCGCCGAGCTGAAATCCCGCGATACCGCCGAGCACGTGGACCACATCCTGGAGCAGGTGGGCCTGACCGCTATCGCCGATGACTCGGCCAGCGCGATCTCCACCGGCATGGCCCGGCTTTTGGAGGTTGGTCGGGCGCTGGCAACCCGACCCAAGGTGTTGTTGTTGGACGAGCCTGCGTCGGGCCAGGACGAATCCGAAACGGAACGGTTCGGTGAATTCCTGGAGGAGCTGGCGGCGGATGGCCTGGCCATCCTCATGGTGGAACATGACGTGCCCCTGGTGATGCGGGTGTGTCAACGGATCGTGGTGCTGGACTTTGGTCAGGTGATCGCCAGGGGTACCCCCGCCGAGATTCAGGCCAACGAGGCGGTGTTGGACGCCTACCTCGGCTCCGCTGCCGGGGGGATGTGATCGTGGCCGGTTCGTCGACGACCTCAGCTCCGCCCGATCCGGTGATCGCAGTGGAGCCCATCCTTGAGTTGCAGGGCATTCGGGCGGCCTACGGCTCCATCGAGGTGTTGCACGGGGTGGATCTGGCCGTGATGCCGGGTGAGGTGTATGCGCTGCTGGGTCCCAACGGCGCCGGCAAGACCACCACGCTCAACATCCTCTCCGGGCTGATGAAGCCCACCGCCGGCAAGGTGCTGGTGGCGGGCCGTGACGTCACCGGAACGAAGGCCGAGGATCTGGCCCGAGCCGGCATGGCGATGATCCCCGAGGGTCGGGGCATCTTCCCAAACCTCACCGTGCGCGAGAACCTGCGCATGGCAACGTTCACCGGCAAGAAGTTGGCCGATCTGGAAGCTGCGGCCTACGGGCGCTTCAGTCGTCTGGCCGAGCGCCGCAGCCAGGTGGCCGGCACCATGTCGGGCGGCGAGCAGCAGATGTTGGCGATGGCCCGAGGGCTGGCGACCGACCCGGCAGTGCTGATCCTCGACGAGCTGTCGATGGGCTTGGCGCCGCTGATCGTCGAGGAGTTGTACGGCGTCGTTGCACACATCGCGGCGGACGGCGTGTCGATCGTGGTGGTGGAACAGTTCGCCAGGACGGTCCTCGGTGTGTCCGACCGGGCGGCCATCATGGTTCACGGAAAAATTCGCGCCGTGGGAGACCCGACGGCGATCGAGGCGGAATTGTCCAGTGCCTACCTTGGTGGGCAGTGATCAAAATCAGGAGAGTGTGAAGATGGCACAACAGGATTCACAGCGTGCCGAGCCGGCCGACCTCGGAACCGCGGTCGATCAGCCGGTGCAGGGATCGACGCAGGGGGGACCAATGGGCGATCGCGCCGAAGCGTTCACCGAGGAGGTCGGGCGGCTCAAGCTGTCGGGTAGTTCAGCCGAGGGCGAGGCCCGTGCCATGAAGCTGGGCATCGCCGGGTTGGTGATACCCGTGGTGCTTGCCGTGGTGGGGATCCTGCTCGTGGCGTCCACGTCCGATGCGGCCGATCAGCGGGCCTTCGCCTCGCAGACCTTCTGGCTGGGCAACATCATCGTCGTGATCGGCGCAACGCTGTTCCTTCGCTACTCGCTGGGTCGTTACCTGCGCTTCTGGATGATCCGGCTGATCCACGAGCAACGAGCCCAAACCGACCGCGTGGTGGATGCCATCGAGCGAACATCGGCACCGATCAGCAAGTGATCAACCTGCTCCGGTGGCAGCCGACCGGGGCGTAACTTGTGCGTTGGCACGACGTTTCGTAGAGTTCGTGCACGGATTCACAAGGCAGTCCGAGCGGTTCCGGAACACACCTCCGTGCCGTTACCGCCACCGTGCGAGGCATCGTTGCCTTCTTCGGTAGCATCCCTCCCGCCCCACGCCCGCCGTCGACGTGACTGAGAGTTCGTTTCTGTGTCCATCCAGGTGACATCCAACGCAGCCTCGCCCAAGCTGTCACCGTCCGGTGGAAGCTCCGCGGCGATGCCCAGGTTGAGCGAACAGATGGACCGCGGTCACGGTGGGTACCTCCTGGTGGCCGCCCCCGCCCTGTTTGGCCTGCTGGGTTTCTGGCTGGATGGCCTCCTCGGCTGGACCCCGGTGCTCACCATCGTCGGTGCGTTCTACGGCCTGATCGGCGCCCTGTACAAGGTCCTGACCTCGTACCGGACCGAAATGAACACGCAGGCGGACGCACGCCGCAGCGCTCGTACCTCGCCCGCCTCCTCGTCCTCCGCCACCCTTGCAACCGTCGAGGCGGGGTCGTGACTCGGCCTTCGAATCCCACCGCCCGGTCCTCCAACGCTCAGCCCGCCAACGGCTTGCTGACCCGTTTGGAAGGCCCGTCCCCGGCCATGGAGATTGCCGTCGACCTGATTCGACGAGCCGCCATCTGGTCGCCACTCGCCATCTTGGTGTCGGGGGCGATCTGGGGCACCGACGGCGCCATTTCCGCCGCATTCGCCCTGGGTCTCGTGATCCTCAACTTCCTTCTGTCCGCCTGGATGTTGCAGGCCGGTGCTCGTATCTCCATTGCCGTCATGGCCGGTGCTGCACTCTTCGGTTACCTGATCCGTCTCGGTCTGATCCTCGTTGCGGTGCTGCTGGTGAAGGACCAGCCCTGGCTCGACCCGGTCGCCCTCGGCGTGGTGCTGATCGTCACCCACCTGGGCCTGTTGTTCTGGGAGCTGCGCTACGTATCGGGCTCCATGGCGTTTCCGGGTCTGAAGCCCCGCGCCGGGCGCCGCAGCGCCGCCGTCACCGCCACGCAGGTCAACCTGACCGGCAACATTAATTCTCCGACCCCCGACGCCACCTCCTCGGTGGCCGACGCAGCCTGAGCCAAGGAGTCACCCTGTGATTGCATCCCCACTTTTGGCGTTGTCCGCATCGCCCGCCGCCCTGTTTGCGGCGGAGCCGGAGAACACCCGGGGCCTCAAGTTCCCCTCCATCGACGAGATCGTCGTCTGGCCGGCGAAGTTCGGCGGCTTCAACAAGATCGCCTTGATCTCGTTGATCGCGGTCGTCGTGCCCACCATCCTGTTCTGGCTGGCAGCCATGAAGGGCAAGAAAAACCCCATACCCCGCGGCGTGCAGAACGTGGTGGAGGCATCGGTCGACTTCATGGAAAAGCAGATCGTGATGCCAACGATCGGCCCCGACGGCATGCGCTACCTGCCCATGCTGACCGCCATGTTCTTCTTCATCTTCATTGGCAACCTGTTTGAGATCATCCCCACCTCGCACATGCCGGCCAACGCCCGTATGGCCAACCCCCTCATGCTGGCCCTGGTCACCTGGGTGATGTTCATCGGTGTGGGCCTGAAGCACAACGGGCTCGGCTACCTCAAGCAGACGCTGTTTCCCCCGGGCGTGCCCAAGGCGCTGTACCTGCTGGTCACGCCCATCGAGTTCATCTCCACCTTCCTGGTGCGCCCGTTCTCGCTGGCGGTGCGGCTCTTCGCCAACATGCTCGCCGGGCACATTCTCTTGGTCACCTTCTCGGTGCTCACCTTGGGCCTGCTCCTTGCGGAGACCATGCAGTTCGCCCTGGTTCCGCTGGCGATCGCCCCGTTCCTCGGCCTGGTGGCCTTCACCGCCTTCGAGTTGATGGTCGCCTTCCTGCAGGCCTACATCTTCTCCCTCCTCGCCGGTGTGTACATCGGCGGCGCGCTGCACCCGGCGCACTGATCCACCCCCCGGCCCACCGGCCGGCGTAACCCCCTTCGTTCCAACCACAGATGTTGTTTTCGCACAGCGGAGACACAACAAATAGGGCCTCAGGCCCCACCGACAAGGAGAACACCCAGATGAGCGTTCTGTCCCAGGCAGCACACCACGCAATCGAAATCGCCCAGCAGGCGACCCCTGCCGACGTCAGCGCCGATGAGGCCAAGTCCATCGCCGGTGCGTCCGGTGCGGGTGCGGCCTACGGCCTCGCCGCCATCGGCCCCGGCATCGGCATCGGCTACCTGGTCGGCCAGGCCGTTCAGGCCATCGCCCGTCAGCCCGAGGCCGCCGGTCAGGTGCAGACCACCATGTTCCTCGGCATCGCGTTCACCGAGGCTCTGGCCCTCATCGGTTTCGTTGTGTTCATTCTGCTCAAGTTCGTCTGAGGCCCAACCCCGTGGTTCGGCACTTGCCGGGCCGCCTCGTCGACACCACCTGAGGAGTACCTTCAATGTTGGCAACCATCATGTCCATTGCCGCAGACGGCGGTGGGGAGACCCCGGTGAACCCGGTGCTGCCCACCATGCCGGAGCTGTTGTGGGGCACCGGGCTGTTTCTCGCCCTGTGGATCCTGATGCGCTACGTGTTGCTGCCACCGGTGCGCGCCGTCATGCGTCAGCGTGACGAACAGCGTCTGTCCGATGAGGAGGGTGCCGAGCGCGCCAAGGTGGAGGCCGAAAAGGTGCGGCGCGATTACGACGCCACCCTGGCCGAGGCACGGGCTCATGCATCGACAACCGTGGACGAGGCACGAGCGAGGGGCGAGGCCCGGCGGGCCGAACTGACCGCTGCGGCCGAGTCCGACGCGGCACAGATCCGCCAGGCCGCCCTTGCCGAGGTTGAGGCCGAGCGGGCCGACGTGCTCCTCGGCGCACGTTCGCAGGTGGCCGAACTGGCCGGAACTGCGGCATCCAAGGTGCTGGGACGCACCGTTGACCCGGCGGTCGCACAGCGCATCGCCGAGACCTACCTCGCACCGTCCGAGAACTAGAGGAATACGATGAGTCAACTTGCCCTTGTAGTGGCCTCGGAAGGCAACTCCTTCTGGTTGCCCCATGATATCAAAGAGGTTTGGGTCGGTTCGCTGGCCTTCTTCATCGTCTTCGGCCTGATCTGGTGGAAGGCCGGGCCTGCCATCAAGGGGGCGATGAACAAGCGCACCGACGGTATTGCTGCGGGCCTGGCCGAATCGGCCGACGCACTGAACGCCGCCGAGTCCGAGCGTGACCAGATCAAGGCTGCGCTGGCCGACCGTGAGCGCGAGGTGGCCCGCATCCAGGCCGATGCCAAAGCGACCGCCGAGAAGGTCGAGGCCGACCTGATCGCCAAGGGCGAGACCGAGGCCAAGGCCATTCGCCATCGCGGCACCTCCGACGTTGAGATCGCTCGCCGCCAGGCACGCGCCGACGTGCAGGCCGAGCTGGCCCGCATGTCGCTTGGTGCCGCCGAGGCGGTCGTCACCGAGTCGCTCGACGACTCAGCACAATCCGACTTGATCGACCAGTACATCGCCCATCTGGGCGCCAGGTCCTAGGAGCACCCCGTGAGCGACACGCGCACCGAGAACTACGCCGAGGCCCTGCTGGGTCTTGCCCGCGCCGAGGGCGCCGAGGCCGTCGTGGCCGACGAGCTCTACCGGGTGGCCCGCGAGATCGACGGCAACGTCGAACTTCGCACCACGCTGGCCGACCTTTCCCTGCCCGCGGACCGACGCACCAAGGTGGTCACCGACGTGCTGGGCGGCAACGTGTCGCCGTCAACGCTGGCGGCACTGTCGGCGGTGGTGGCCGCCGGACGCGCCGACGAGCTGGGGGCGATCGCCAACCAGCTGGCCGAACGCACCGCCGGTGATGCAGGGCTGGCGCTGGCCACCGTGCGAACGGCCTTCGCGTTGTCCGACGACCAGCAGCAACGGCTGGTCCAGGCGCTGGAGGCGGTAGCCGGCCGTCCCATCTCGCCGAGGTTCATCGTTGATCCCGAGGTGGTCGGCGGCGTTCACGCCGAGATCGGCGACCAGGTCATCGACGGTTCCGTCCGTTCACGTCTCGCCCAGCTGCGCGAGTTGTTCTAAGGCTTTGCATCGGCGCCTTTGGGCGCCCTTCCGCCTCCCACCGCACGTCCACCAAGCCCGCCGCCCGATTGCGCCCAACCAGTTCAGCCGCACCAGGAGACTCACCCGTGACCCAGCTCTTTGATCCCGCCGAGATCACCAATGCCATCCGAACCAACCTCGAGGGCTTCGCTCCCGAGCTGACCGAGAGCCAGGTTGGCCGGGTGACCGAGGTGGGTGACGGCATCGCTCGTATTTCCGGATTGCCGAACTGCCCGGTGAACGCCCTGCTGGAGTTCGAGAGCGGCGTGCGCGGCCTGGCCTTGAACCTCGACGAGGACTCGATTGGCGCCGTGGTGCTGGGCGAGGCCGACGAGGTGGCCGAGGGCGACACCGTTCGGGCCTCCGGCGAGATCCTGTCCGTTCCGGTCGGTGACGGCATGCTCGGCCGGGTGGTCAACGCCCTGGGCGACCCGATCGACGGCAAGGGTCCGCTCACCAACGTCACCCAGCGCCGCATGGAGATTCAGGCCCCGGGCATCACCGGTCGTCAGCCCGTAGGCGAGCCGCTTCAGACCGGCATCAAGTCGATCGACTCGCTGATCCCGATCGGTCGAGGCCAGCGCGAGCTGATCATCGGCGACCGCAAGACCGGCAAAACCACGGTGGCCATCGACACGATCCTCAACCAGGCCGGTTTGGGCGTGAACTGCATCTACGTGGCGATCGGCCAGAAGGCCTCAACCGTCGCCCAAACCGTGGCCCGTCTCGAGGCCGCCGGTGCCATGGAGTACACGGTGGTGGTGGTGGCCCCCGCATCCGACCAGGCGCCGTTCAAGTACCTTGCCCCGTATGCCGGTTGCGCCATGGGCCAGCACTGGATGGACAACTCAGGCCACGCCCTCGCCATCTACGACGACCTCTCCAAGCAGGCTGAGGCCTACCGCCAGATGGCGCTGCTGCTCCGCCGCCCGCCGGGCCGTGAGGCATACCCCGGCGACGTGTTCTACCTGCACAGCCGCCTGCTGGAGCGGGCCGCCAAGCTCTCGGACGAGCGCGGTGCGGGCAGCCTGACCGCCCTGCCGGTCATCGAGACCAAGGCGGGCGACGTGTCGGCCTACATTCCGACCAACGTGATCTCGATCACCGACGGTCAGATCTTCCTCCAGGAAGACCTGTTCCGCTCGGGCGTTCGGCCCGCCATCGACGTGGGCATCTCGGTGTCACGAGTGGGCTCTGCTGCGCAGATCAAGGCCATGAAGACCGCAGTCGGCACGCTGAAGTCCGACCTTCAGCAGTTCCGTGAGCTGGAGAGCTTCGCTGCGTTCGGTTCCGATCTGGACGCCGTGTCCAAAGCCCAGCTGGAGCGGGGCTATCGCCTCACCGAGTTGTTGAAGCAGGGCGTCGGCGAGCCGATGCCGGTGCAGGAGCAGGTGGTGGTGCTGTACGCCGGTACCCGCGGCCACCTCGACGGTGTACCGGTGGAGTCGGTGCAGCGCTTTGCCGAGGAGCTGTTGGAGTACTTCCGAGCCCGTCACTCCGACCTGCTCGACGACATCAAGAGCAGCGGCAAGATCGCCGATGAGAGCGTGTTGGAAGCCGGCATCAAGCGGTTCACCGAGGAGTTCGACCCGGGCGCCGACGGCGACCACGAACCGGACGCCGAAGCGCAGGCCGCAGCCGCCTCCAAGCTGGTTGACTCCGACATCACGTTGCCCGAAGAGGACATGGCGCGGGGCGACGCGCCGACTCCGGCTTCCAAGCGACAGGGCTGATCCATGGCAGGCGCACAGGAACGAGTGTTGCGACGTCGCATCGGCAGCGTCGGCAACACCAAGAAGATCACACGGGCCATGGAGCTGATCTCGGCCACCCGGGTGACCAAGGCCCAGATGCGGGCCCGCGACGCGCGCCCGTATGCCACCGAGATCACCCAGGTCATTCAGGACCTTTCGGCACAGGGCGCCTCGGTGGATCACCCGTTGTTGGCCCAGGTGGACGACCCCAAGGTGGTGGGTGTGGTGGTGCTCGCCTCCGACCGCGGCCTTGCCGGCGCCTACAACGCATCGGTGATCCGGGCCGCAGAGCGCGAGATCCAGGCCGCCCGCTCCGAGGGCCGCGAGTATCGCCTGGTGTGCGTGGGCAAGAAGTCCAGCTCGTACTTCCGCTTCCGCGGCTACACGATCCATTCGGAGTTCGAGGGCATTTCGGACACGCCCACCTATCACGACGCCCGTGAGGTGGCCCGCACGGTGTCATCGATGTTCCTCGAACAGGGTGTCGATCGAATCATCCTGGCGTACACCGAGTTTGTCAGCATGGGCACCCAGAAGCCCCGGGTGCGTCGATTTCTGCCGTTGCAGTCCAGCGAGACGATTGGAGAGGCGGGCGACGCCGAGGCCAGGGCCGGATTCGAGTTCGAGCCCGACGCCGCCGGTGTGCTTGAGGCGTTGCTGCCCCGCTACGTCGAAAGCCGTCTGTTCTCGGCGCTGCTCGATGCCGCAGCCTCCGAACACGCCAGCCGCCAGCGGGCCATGAAGTCGGCCACCGACAACGCCGAGGACATGATCCTGCGGCTCACCCGCAAGATGAACCAGGTGCGCCAGGATGCCATCACCACCGAGATCTCCGAGATCATCTCCGGCGCCGAGGCGCTGAGCGACGATCAGGGGGACGACGGCGACACCGCCCATCACCTGGCCGCCCAGCATCTGGCCTTCGAGCACGTTACTCACGAGCACTTCAATCACCGGATGCACACGTAGTGCCTCGCGGCGCCACGAACCACTCACCAACCTTCGCACTCACCCCTTCTCCCACGAACACCCAGGAGCCCCGATGACCGCAACCGAGCCCATCGTAGATACCAACGACCCAGCCACCGATCTGCCCTCGGGCAAGATCGTGGCCATCGCCGGCCCGGTGGTCGACGTGGAGTTCCCCGCCGGTGCGATCCCCGAGATCAACACCGCCTTGGAGTTCGACCTCACCATTGGTGACGACGAGGTCACGGTGGTGGCCGAGGTCGCCCAGCAGATCGGCGAGGGCCGAGTGCGTGCGGTGGCCATGAAGCCGACCGACGGCCTGACCCGTGGCACCGAGGTGCGCAACACCGGTGGCCCGATCACCGTGCCGGTCGGCGATGCCGTCCTCGGTCACGTGTTCAACGTCATCGGACAGCCGCTCGACGTTGAGTCGATCGAGGCGACCGAGCGCTGGCCGATCCACCGTCGGCCGCCGGCGTTCGACACCCTGGA
The DNA here is from genome assembly GCF_000299415.1 of Candidatus Microthrix parvicella Bio17-1. NCBI lineage: Bacteria > Bacillati > Actinomycetota > Acidimicrobiia > Acidimicrobiales > Microthrixaceae > Candidatus Neomicrothrix > Candidatus Neomicrothrix parvicella. The sequence goes on along the minus strand of NZ_AMPG01000002.1, from coordinate 748,062 downwards.
GCCGAAGGCCCAGATGTTTGAGACCGGCATCAAGGTGCTCGACCTTCTGACGCCGTACCTTCAGGGCGGCAAGATCGGCCTGTTCGGTGGTGCCGGCGTGGGTAAGACCGTGTTGATCACCGAGATGATCAACCGCGTGGCCTCCAACCACGGTGGTGTGTCGGTGTTCGCCGGTGTGGGCGAGCGCACCCGTGAGGGCACCGACCTGCTGATCGAGATGGGCGAGACCATGCTGGGCGGCACCGACCAGTCGGTGCTCACCAAGGCCGCCCTGTGCTTCGGCCAGATGGACGAGCCGCCGGGCGTGCGCCTGCGGGTGGCACTGTCGGCGCTGACGATGGCCGAGTACTTCCGTGACGTGCAGGGCCAGGACGTGCTGCTGTTCGTCGACAACATCTTCCGCTTCACCCAGGCGGGTATGGAGGTGTCCACGCTGTTGGGCCGCATGCCCTCCGCCGTGGGCTACCAGCCGACGCTGGCCGACGAGATGGGCGCCCTCCAGGAGCGCATCACCTCGACCGGCGGCAAGTCGATCACCTCGCTGCAGGCCGTGTACGTGCCTGCGGACGACTACACCGACCCGGCGCCGTTCACGTCGTTCACCCACTTCGACGGCACGACCGAGCTGAACCGTGACATCGCCGCCAAGGGCATCTACCCGGCGGTCGACCCGTTGGCGTCCACCTCGACGATCCTCGACCCGCAGGTGGTCGGCGACCGCCACTACAACGTGGCCCGTCAGGTGCAGGAGTCGCTGCAGCGCTACAACGAGCTGCAGGACATCATCGCCATCCTCGGCCTCGACGAGCTGTCCGAAGAGGACCGCGTGACGGTCGACCGGGCCCGCAAGATCGAGAAGTTCCTCTCCCAGCCGATGTTCGTCGCCGAGGTGTTCACCGGCCTGCCCGGTATCTTCACGCCGGTTGAAGAGACGATCGAGAGTTTCGAGATGCTGGTCAACGGCGACCTCGATCATCTGCCCGAGCAGGCGTTCCTCAACGTTGGCGGCGCCGAGGATGCCATGAAGAAGGCCGACGACCTGAAGAAGAACGGCTGATCATGACGTTGCAGGTTGAGTTGGTCTCCCCGGAGGCCATCGTGTGGTCCGGCGAGGCCAACATGGTGATCGCCCGAACCCTCGAGGGCGACGCCGCCTTCATGGAAGGCCACATCCCGATGATCGGGGCGCTCGCCACAGGTGTGGTTCGGGTGGTCGCCGATGGCGAGCCCGAGCGCCAGATCGCCGTGCACTCCGGCTTTGTCGAGGTGACCCCGACCGGTGAGGGCAACACCAAAGTGGCCGTGCTGTCCGATATGGCCGAACTGGCAGAGGACATCGACCTGAAGCGTGCCCAAGAGGCCAAGGGTCGAGCCGAGGACGTACTCCGCACCTCGGAGGACGACGAACAAGCCAAGGGCGCGTTGCGCCGGGCCGAGGTGCGCATCGCCGTCGCCGAGGCCGCCAAGCGCTAGCGCCCGACTGGCAGGATCCACCGGTCGACAACCCTTCCTGCGTCGAGGTTCCCCCCTAACGTGCTCCGCTGGGTGCAGAAGGGGGGAACCTCGCGTTTTGGCTGGAAGCGGGCGGTTGGCCGAAGCGCCGTGTGGCCGCCCAGCTGGGCCGTCGCTACGGTGGGCCCATGGCCATTGAACTGATCACCACCGACGGAATCTTCGCCCTCGACGGCGGCGAGTGGGAGGTGACGAACAACATCTGGCTGGTCGGCGACGACCGCGAGGTGCTGGTCTTCGATGCAGCACACGATCACCGGGCGATCGTCGACGCGGTGAACGGCCGCAAGGTGCGGGGCATCGTGTTGACCCACGGGCACAACGATCACATCAACGCCGCGGTCCCGCTGCGGGACGCCGTCGATGCGCCGATCTGGCTCCACGACGCCGACTCGATGCTGTGGGACGTCGTGTGGCCCGACGACTCGCCCGACCGGCAGCTGGCCGAGGGTGGGTCGTTCAAGGTGGCCGGCCACGAGTTGGGGGTGATGCACACGCCGGGGCACTCCCCGGGGTGTTGCTGTTTCCACGATGCGGGCAGCGGTGCGGTGTTCACCGGCGACACGCTGTTCTGTGGAGGGCCCGGCGCCACCGGCCGCAGTTATTCCGACGAGCCAACCATCGTCGCCTCGATTCGTGACCGTCTGATGGCTTTGCCGGACGAGACGGTGGTGCATACCGGTCACGGTGAAAGCACCACCATCGGGGCCGAGCGCCAGGGCATCGATGCGAAGGCCGCCGAGCTGGGCGTCTGAGCACTCCCTGCTGGCCGAGGCTGATCGCCTGGAGCGAAAAGTCTCAGTGATCGCGGATTGGCACCTTGGGCCTCTACGCCGTGTGGCGGCGCCGGTACGCTGGGCGACGTTCGTCACAGACAGCGGCCGCTTCAGCGATGAAGGGGCCCAACGGTGGGGCAGGAGCATCATGGCCGGCAAGCCCACGGGGAAGCAGGTAACGCCCGAGTCGGTCATGGACTTCGCCGAGTTTGGGCACGCCTTCGCCGAACTGGTGCTGGTGCCGGAGGTGATCGGCCCTCGGCTTCAAGCGCTCCTGCCCGATCAGCTCAAGGTGAAGGAGAGCATTGGCCCGATCACAGCGTCGGTCCGAGGTTCGGCAACGGTGGGCGACATCCAATCCATCGAGCTGGGTGTCGAAGAGATGTCGACCCTCCGCCGCCATCGGGCCGACGTGCACCTCGACCTTTCGTTGCGGCTCAACCTGAAGGTCACCAAGGAGAGCTACCGGGTGACAGGCCGCTTCCCGTTGGTGCTGACCAGCAGCGTGGTGCGCCCGCTTTCTCTCGTGGTCGACACCGAGCCGCCGGATCCGGTCGACATCGAGGTGGAGGTGGTGGGGGGTGGTCGCCTGAAGTTGGCGGAGAAGGTGGGCAATTTGGATGACCGAATCCGTGGGCACGTGGTTCGAATCGTCGAGGAGATGGTGGCCGAAACCGAGATGCACCGCCGTTTCGACGTGGTGGAACTTGTCCATCTGGCGTTGAAGGCCGTAGGCGAGCCGCAGCTGAGCGGCAAGGTCACCTACGACGAGCGAATCGACCGTGACCTCGGGGGAGCGGCCACCGGTGACTTCGTAGCCGACAACATCCCGGTTGGCGGGGCGGCGGTTGGCTGACGAGCAGGGTGGCCGGACCGACCATGACGCTCAGCTGATCGTCAGGCCGGTGAGGTCCTCGTCCGGCTCGGGGTAGGCCAGGTCGAGTCCCTCAAGGGTGTCGACGAGGATCGTGCTGATCAGATGATCCCTGAACCATTTGTGGTTGGCCGGGATCACATGCCATGGGACCGGCTCGGACGTTCGGGCCAGCATGTCGGAGTACGCAGCCTGATAGTCGTCCCACCGCTCCCGCTCGGTAAGGTCCGCCCGGTTGAACTTCCACCACTTGGTGGGATCATCCACCCGGTCCTGCAGTCGCCGGCGTTGCTCGTCGGGTGTGATGTGGAGGAACAGCTTGACGATGGTGGTGCCCTCATCGCTCAAGAGACGCTCGAACTCCCGCAGGTGCTGGTACCGAAGCTTCCACTGGGCCTCCGGCACGAGATTGTGCACTCGAACGACCAATACGTCCTCGTAGTGGCTGCGGTTGAACACGGCAATCTGCCCGGCCGCCGGAGTGTGGGCGTGGACACGCCACAGGTAATCGTGGGCCAGTTCCTGGTCGGATGGCTTCTTGAACCCGGTCACCCGAACCCCCGCGGGGTTGAGGGGGCCGAACACCCGGCGGATGGTGGAGTCCTTGCCGCCCGTGTCGGTGGCCTGGATGACCACCAGGAGCCGGTGCTTGCCCTGCGCAAAGAGGAGGTGCTGCAGTTCGACCAGGCGCTCGGACAGCGCGGCCGTGGCGGCCTTGGTGTCCGACTTGTCCAGCCCACCGTCGTCGTCGCCGGCCCAATCCGCCAGCATCACCTGGGATTCGGGATTGATCCGGTAGTTGTCGATCGCGAGGTTCATATCGGGCATCCTCCACTTATGCTGAACGGTGACCATCACCACTGTGAACGGCGCTGAGCAGACCGCGACGTGATCAGGGGGATCCCCGCCGACGCGTCGCTTTAGACGTGCATCTGGTCGGCCCGATGGTGGGTCTCCACCAGGCGGACGGTGCCTGACGTGGACCTCATGACCAATGACTGCGACTTGGCCCCAGAGGGCGAAAACTGCACGCCGTCGAGGAGTTCGCCGTCGCTGATGCCGGTCGCCGCGAAGAAGCAATTGTCGCCCCGCACCATGTCGTCCTGGGTCAGGACCTTGGACAGGTCGTACCCAGCCGCCTCGGCGGCGGCGCGCTCGTCGTTGTTGCGAGGCCAAAGGCGGCCCTGCTGGGCTCCCCGCAGGCACTTCATGGCGGCGGCGGAGATGACGCCCTCCGGGGTGCCGCCGATGCCGAAGAGGATGTCGACCGATGAGGTGGGCCAGGCCGTGGCGATGGCCCCGGCCACGTCGCCGTCGGAGATCGAGTGGATGCGTGCGCCGGTGGAGCGAATCTCGGCCACCAGGTCGTCGTGACGGGGCCGGTCGAGCACCACAACGGTGATATCCCCGGGCTTGGAACCCTTGACCTCGGCCACCCGGTTGATGTTCTCGGTGGCGGACTGGGTGATATCGATCACGTCGGCGGCCTCGGGACCCACGGCGATCTTCTCCATGTACACGCAGGGACCCGGGTCGAACATGGTGCCGCGATCGGAGACGGCGATGACCGAGAGTGCGTTGGGGCGCCCGAGGGCGGTCAGCGTGGTGCCATCGATCGGGTCGACCGCGATGTCGGCTCCGGCCCCATCGCCGCTGCCAACCTCCTCGCCGTTGAAAAGCATGGGCGCCTCGTCCTTCTCGCCCTCGCCGATGACCACCACGCCCTTCATCTGCACCGTGGCCAACATGATGCGCATGGCATCAACGGCGGCGCCGTCGGCGGCGTTCTTGTCGCCCCGGCCCAGCCACCGGGCCCCGGCCAGGGCCGCTGCCTCGGTCACCCGGACGAGCTCCATGGCGAGGTTGCGGTCGGGGGCCTGTGGGTCGGTCATGGGCAGCCAACCTAGTTGCGCCGGCCGCCGCGTCGGAAGCTGGGCCGCGTCGGCCCGCGCCTTGGGTGGTGCATGGCGTAGCTGGGACTGGAAGACTCGATCCGTGCTACGCCGCAAGAATTCCCCGACCTCCACCGACGAGCCCGATGTCGATCCGGAGGAGGCCGACGACGTCGTTGACGATGAAGCAGGCATTGTTGATGCCGTCATGGTCGATGCCGACGCACCGTCGGGCGTCCTGGCCCGGCCGCAGGTGCAACGGTTGTCCGACGCACGGCTCTTGTTCGACTGCGGTACCTGGGACCGCGACAGCCGGGCCGACCTCGATGCTGCGTTGGGGGAACGCTCGATCGACCGGGTCTGGCAGGGACCCGAATTGGTGGTCGGACTGCTGGACGAGCATCTGGTCGAGGAGGCGCTGACAGATCTTGGGGTTGGCGAGGCCCACCTGCCGGCCGATGCCGATCAGGTGGTGTACGAGGTGGGGGAGTGGCCGCGGGTGCTTCGCGATTCCCTGGCCGAGTCCCTGCTGGTGGCCGGAATCGCCTGCGGTTGGGACGACCTGGCGGACCTGCACGTGGCGGCGGCCGATGAGGATGCGGTGGATGCCATCGTCGCGGCCATGCCGGACCCCGACGAGGTGTTTGAGGAGGCCGAGGGCACCGAGGTGCAGGACCTGTTGACGCAGCTCTATGCGGCGGTCGACCGGCTCAAGGACAGCCCAAAGATCCCGGGAGCGCGTCTGGATGTGGTGGAGGCCGCCGAACGGATGGACCGCCTGGCGGTGCCCTTTGGCTTCGATGCTGCGCAGTGGCGGGATCTGGTGGAGCGGGCGGGCGACCTGCGTGACGAGATTGACGCCGACGTCGTCGCGTCGAAGCCGGCCGACGAGGCCGACGAGATCGATGAGGCTGTCGGAACCGCCGGGTCCGACGAGGATGAAGGGACCCTGGGGGAGGGTGATGTTGATGGTGGGTCGCCCGCCGAACCCCCCGATTCTGTGAGCGCCCGGCTGCCCTTTGCCGAACGGGCCGGTCAATTGCGCAACCGGCTGGTGCGGCTGGTGTGAGGACACAGCGGCTGGTGGGTAGCCGCGCGTGATCTGAATCGTTGGCACGCGTTAGGTTGCCCCGGTGCGCGTAGCCGAGCAGGAGATATTCATCTCCCGCCCATTCGCTCCTACCCGCAGGGTGGCGCTCGGCGAATCAAACCTGCCGTCGCATCCATCGCCTGGTGCCGGTGGCCTGTTGCTCGCCGGCGTGGTTGCCCATTTTTCGGACCGGATCCATCCGGATCTACTCGACGAGCAACTGCACCTGATCACCCAACTTGAATCCGGCCAGCGGATCACCCAGCCTCGGCTTCGGCACCGTTTTCAGACCGACCGGATCGGGCTGCAGCGGTGCTACCACCAGTTGTCGGTGGTGGACGACCGACTGCAATTCGATATCGATGATCACACCGGTACCGCGGAGCAGCACGTGTTGTGCGCGCTCTACGCGGCGGCCCAGTTGCCGATGGCCGATCGTCGGGGCGTGTTTGGTGCAATCCGGGTGGGTTTGCGTTGGCCTGGGGATGTCGATGCCGGGTTTGCGGCACTGGTCACCGGCCGCCGCAACGGATCGCAACTCTCGGCGCTGGCCGACCCGGAGACCTGGGCTCGCAACCTCTTGGGATTCGACGCCGACGGCGAGCTCACCCGGCGGGCGGTGCAGGTGTCGTTTCGGCGCCTGGTCACCGAGGCGCATCCGGATCACGGCGGTGCCACCATCGGCGCGGCCGGCCGGATCAGCGACCTGTCGGAGGCCAGGCGGGTGCTGTTGGCCACCACCGGTTGAGCAGCGGTCGTAGCTGATGGATGTGGACGGCCTGGTGCTCTTTCCGGGCGCCGGGTCGGGCGCCGATCACCCCAGCCTGCTGGTCATCGAGGAGGCGGTTGCCCCCCTCCCGGTGAGCCGAGTGGACTTCGCCTACCGGTCCGAAGGCCGTCGGTTCCCCGACCGCGCACCCAAGCTGATCGTCGAGGTGGTGGATGCGGTCAATCGAGCGGCCGAGCAATGGGACACCGACCCGTCGCGGCTGGTGATCGGCGGTCGGTCGATGGGTGGGCGCATGGCATCGATGGCTCTGGCCGAAGGGGCCGTGAAGGCTGCCGGGCTGGTGCTGGTCTCCTACCCCCTGCATCCACCCAAAAAGCCCGAAACCCTCCGCACAGCCCATCTTGAGGCCGTCGCAGTGCCCACCCTGTTCGTCTCGGGGGATCTCGATGCGTTCGGTACGCCGCAGGAGCTGCGGAGGGCGCACGCGTTGGTGAGCGGCCCGGTGAGCGTCGAGTGGGTGGAGGGTGGTCGCCACGAGCTGAAACGAAAGGCCGACAATGCCGATGTGGCCGGTCGGATCGCCACATGGCTGACCTGCTGACCTGCTGACCTGCTGACCTGCTGAGACCGACCGCGGGCAGGTTGGGCGTGTGGCTCGTTAGGCCACGATCTCGACGGGAACACCAAGCGGCAGGCGCCGGGCAAGCTCGTTGATGTCGGCGTTGTTCATGCGGATGCAGCCGGCTGACACGTCGGTGCCCACCGTGTCAGGTTGATCGGTGCCATGAATGCCGACCACCCCGTCGCTGCCCGCAAAAGATGTCAAGGTGTTGGAGAAGCCCGAGAGGCCATACGCGAACGTGCCGTACGGGCCACCTCGATTGGTCGGTTGCAAGAGTTCCTTGGTGTAGAAGGTGCCTCCGGGAGTGGGCGTACGGTCCTGCCCGACACCCACCGGGTAGGTGGTGGTGAGCTGACCGGCGGTGTACAGGCTGAGGCGGTGATCCGACAGGTTCACCCGCAGCTTGTAGTCGTGGTAGCTGAGCGTGACGTCGTCGCCACGGACGTAGCCGTGACTACCGTTGGGGCGAATCGGGAGCCACACCTCGTGCCACACCGTTGCGTCAGGCCCGGGTACATCCAACCTGCGAACCAGAAACACAGCGGGAAACCCGTCGTTCGTTCGGTTGGGCACGGTGGCGATCTGCTCGCCGCCCGGTGCTTTGAACACCGGGACCGACGCCAGGTCCTCCTTGCCGGTCGCCACGTAGCTGCGCCAGGTGGGGACGCCGGTGGCGACGGCGGAGGCCGCGATGCCCTCGATCGGCAGGGACGGCGCGTTGACCATGGGTGCCCTGGGTTGTGGACCCTCGTCGACGACCTCGCTGTCACCGCCGCCGCAACCGGCCACGGACGCCAGAAGTGCGAGGATGCCAACGGCGAGAGTGATGCGTCCAAGCAGGCGCCGTGTCCCCATCGCCACAGCGTACGCGGCGATGGGGTTGGCCGTTGCAGCGCCGCGCGCGGTCAGCCTTCGTCTCCGGGGGAGGGGCCAAAGACCGGCAGGTTCGGCGGTTCACGCAGGCTTCGCTTCAACTCGGCGAACCCGGGGAACTGCGCCAGGTACAACACGGCGTCCCAAAGAGGTCCGGCTTCGTCCTCGTCGGGAACCCGGCTGATCACCGGCCCAAAGAAGGCGGGCCCGTCCGGCGGTTGATAGCGGATGATGGGCGTGCCCACGTCGCGGCCGGTGGACGCAAGCGCCGCTTCGGTGTCCGCCTCGATGACCTTGTCCCAGCGCTCGTCGGTGAGGGCGTCGGCGTAGCTCGACGAAAGGCCGCACGCCTCCAACAGGCTGCGCACGCGGTCGGGCTCCGCTGCGGGCGGGATCGTCCTCCCGTCGCCGGGAGGTGGGCACTCGAAGAGCGGTGCCGTCATCGCCCGGTACAACGGGCGCATGGGCGTTGGCCCCTCCGCGTTCCTCACCGCAGCCGCCACCCGTAACAGCTGAAGCCCGGCGGTGTGGCCCTCGATGTACTCGGGCGGGAACGTCGAGTCGTAGTTGACGTCGGCGTTCAGCATACGAAGGGAGATCAGACGCCAGTCGACGCTGAATCCACGTTGCTCGACCACCTGGTCCACCCACTTGGAGGTCAGCCAGGCGAACGGGCACATCGGGTCCCAATGGAATGCCAGGTCGAAGGCGCTGTGGTCGCTGGTGTCGGTCACGGCTGCAAGGTACCCCGGGTCGACACCGACGCTCTGCCGGTGGCCACGCTCAGGAAGGTGGCGCGGCGCTTGGATCGCGATTCAGTTCCTCCAGGGAGACCCCGGCGGTCTCCGGGAGGAGGGTGAGCACGATCGCAGCGGCGAGGAGCGGCCCGATGGCCAGCAGCGCGAAGGTCGGCCCGTACCCCCAGGTGTCCGCGAGCTGCCCGGCCAGCAGCAGCCCGACCAGCCCGCCGGCAAGAGCGGCTGCGGACAGCAACCCGTTGGCCAGGCCGCGTCTGGCGGTGGGAAACATCTCGGGTCCGTACACGCCGATGGTGGCCACCGCCAGGCCGCCCACCACCGCCGAGAACAGGGAGGCCAGCCACATGGGCACCCCCGAGACCATGAACATCACAGCGGTGGTGGCGTAGCCCACCATGCCGATGGCGGCCACCGGCTTGCGGCCCCACGAGTCGCCCCAGCGCCCACCCAACACCACCCCCAGGCCGGCCGGTGTGTTGGTGCCGATGATGAAGAGCGTGACCCAGAGCGCCGAGAAGCCCCGGTCCGTCTTCAGGAAATCGGCCTGCAACTGGGTGGCAGGAGCGGCAAACACATTGATGGCCAACGCCAGCGCCACCAGCACCCACAGCCTCCGCATCGAGAAGCGTTCCCTGGGTGCTGTCGCCGGATCGACGTGGGCGGTCTCGAAGCGCTTCGATTCGGGCAGGTGCCGGGCAACGGCCATCACCAGCGGCACCAACAGCACCGCCCCTGCACACACCAACCGCCAGCCCCACAGGCCGAGGTCGGCCAGCGGCAACAATACGAGGACCAGGCCGGCACCGAGCGCAAACGACATGGACTGCAGGCCCACCGAGTAGGCCCGAACCCGGCTGGGCACCTCCTCGGCCACCAACACGTTGGCCAGCAAGACCGCCGCTCCGGACAGGTTTCTGGTGAGCACCTGGGCCCCGGTGAACGCACCCAGGCCAGGGCTGAACGCGCACAACGCGCACGCGCCTGCGGCCACCCACAACGAACCCAGCGCCAGGCGCCGTCGCCCCTGTCGGTCGGCCAGGGCCATGATCGCCAACGTGATCACCACCCCGGAGCGAATGACCGCCAGAGCGGTGGACTGCGGCCCGGTGGTGGTGATGCCGAAGTCGTCGGCGGCGAAGGTGAGCACCCGGGTGACCACCGTTGAGAGGAACCCGGCACAGATGCCGATGAGGCAGGCCGCGGTCAGGGCGGACACCGATTCGGGGTCCATGCGGGCGGGTGGGCTCCACCATGGGACCTTGCCCGGCCGCATCGGCCCCCTGCGCAGGCTGGATGTGATCAGCGGCACGAAGGCGGGCCCGAAGACCGGAATGGCCGAGGCGAAGCGGACCTCTTCGGTGAGCCGCACCGTTTCGTCGTCGTCGCCAGGGCCGACCGGCTCGATGGTGACCCGACGTGACCAGTGTCGCCAGGGCCCGTCCAACGCGGCCAGCGTGCCGTCGTCCTGGCGTTCTTCGAGCACCATGAGGTCGTCGCGGGGCGCGGCCCATGCGTCGGCTGATGCGCGGGACAGCGTGCGGGTGGTGGTGAGGTGTTTCACATGGCGGGGTAGAATGCCGTCCACCCGACGGTGTTGGAGCAGGTGACGTGAGAGAAGCAGTCGACAGAGTACTGGTGGACCTGCGCCCACTCGTGCAGGCCGACGGCGCCGACCTCATGTTGTTCGACCTCGACGAGGCGACCGGTGTGGTGCGTTTGTCCCTCGTCGGATCGTGTGCGGCCTGTCCCGGGCACTCCTCCTCAGGCAGCGCGTCAGGTGCGCCGTCCGCCGGGGTGGCGCGTATCCTGGCGGACCGAGTGCCCGCGGTGCGCTCGGTCGAGTGGGTCCCGGCATGCGACGAGACGACGCAGGAGATGTGCGGCACCGCAGTCACGCTCTAAGTGGCGTTCGCCGTAGTTGAACGAAAGATCGCACAGGACCACCCCCATGGCAACGCTGCCCACCGACCCCGAACAACTGTTGGACCTCGCCGACGCCGGCGACCGCCGGGCGCTGGCCCGAGCGCTGTCGGTGGTGGAACGCGGTGGCGCGGCAGGCTCGGCCCTGGTTCGCGCCGGCTGGTCCCGGGCACGCCACCACCGCGCTCAGCAAGATCGTGAGCCGGGAGACCGGGCCCCGGACCGGGCGCTCACAGTGGGCATCACCGGGGCGCCCGGCGCCGGCAAGTCCACCCTGAACGCAACGCTGTGCGCGGAGTTGCTGGCCCGTGGCAGGTCGGTCGCCGTCTTGGCCATCGACCCATCGAGCCCGTTCTCGGGCGGCGCCATCCTGGGCGACCGGGTGCGCATGGGCGACGTCGCCGGCGCTGACGGTCTCTACATCCGTTCCATGGCCACACGCGGTCACCTTGGCGGCTTGACCGGTGCCACCAACGATGCCATCGCCGTCCTGGGTGCCACCGGACGGGATCTCGTCATTGTGGAAACCGTCGGGGTGGGACAGGTGGAGACCGACATCGTCGACTCGGCGGACACCACGGTGGTGGTGGTCAACCCGGGGTGGGGCGACGCCATTCAGGCCAATAAGGCCGGGCTGATGGAGATCGCGGACATCTTTGTGGTCAACAAGGCCGACCGCGATGGCGCCCGCGACACGGTGACCGATCTGGAATCCATGCTTAATCTGTCCGGAGGCCATGACGATGGCCCGGCGCAGTGGCGGCCACCCGTGGTGTCCACCGTTGGAACCACCGGCGAGGGCGTGGCCGAGTTGGCCGATGCGCTGGAGGCCCATGTCGCCCACCAGCACGCCACCGGTGAACTTGACCGTCGGCGTTCCGCCCAACGATCCCAGCGGCTGCGCGAGGTGGCCGTGGCACGAGTGGGTCGAGCGTTGGACGACCTGTTGGCCACCGGCTGGGGCGGGGCGCTGCGTGCAGAGGTGGAGGAGGCGCACACCGACCCGTGGGCAGCCGCGAGCAGGTTGATCGAGCGTCTGGCTCAGCAGCTGACCGACGATTGATGCCTGCCGAGGGTGACCATGGCATGTGAAAGGTGGCACACTGGGTCCGGATCTTCAGCTGATGGTCTGCGACGGGCAGGAGCGAGTCGATGGGTTTCGGTGGATGGAATGCGAAGCGAGGTCGAGTCCGAACGGTGGTCACCGGCCTGGGCTCGGTGGGCCTGGCGAGCATTGTGGTCGTGCTCGGCCTGGTTACCGGCGCGGCGGCCGAACCGTGTGACGTTGCCGCCGACCTGGAGTACGTCGCGCTGGGCGACTCCTACAGCAGCGGCTACGGGCTGCCCGACGCCGCAGGTCCATGTGACCGCTCGTCCGAGTACAGCTACCCGGTTCGAATCCAGCAGTCCGCCCAGTTCGGTACGTTCACCGACGTCAGCTGCGCAGGAGCGCGGACACGCGACTTCTACACGGCCCAGAACGGCTCCAACCCCCGCCAGTTGGATGCCTTGTCGGAGGATACCGACGTCGTCACCTTCACCATCGGCGGTAACGACCTGGGGTTCACCGACATCATCACCGATTGCGCCACCGATGGCGACTGTCGGGACGCTTATGGCGGTCCGGGCATGCCGGACCTGATGAACAAGATCTCCGGACCGGTCGGCGATGATATTCAGCAGGCCATGTCCGACGCCGCCGCCGCTGCGCCCAATGCCGAGATCTTTGTGCTGGGTTACCCCGACCTGTTGCCGGCATCACCGACCGGCCCGGCGTGGACGCTCAGCTGCATGCCGACGTCACTGGTGGTCTCCAGCCCCGAGCGCACCGACCTTCGAGCGGTCCAGCTGGCGCTGAACGAGGAGATCGCCATGCGCGCCTCCGCCGCAGGTGCCACCTTGCACTACGTGGACACCTACACCCCCAGCGTGGGTCATGACCTGTGCTCAAGTGACCCGTGGGTGTCGGTACTGAACATCTATCACCCCACCGTGACCGGCATGCTGGCGATGGCCCTGCTGGCCCAGCAGGCGATCGACGCCCAACTGATCTCACAATGCGAACAGTCCACGACCACCAGCACCTCGACCACGACCGTTTCGACGACGACCTCAAGCCCATCGACAACGACAGCCGCACCCCCATACCTCCCGCCGTCCGGCACGGCGGTGAGTTCAACCACCACCACCACCACCACCGTCATCACCACGACCAGCACCACGACCACCTCAACCACGCCCACCTCAACCACGGCCACCTCAACCACGCCCGAGGTGGCCACGACCGCTTCCGTGCCGGCCCAAACCGCGCCGTCGCCGACGACGCCTGCAACGACGACACCGTCGGACGTGTTGCCGGTCCAGGCGACTCAACCGCAGGTGTCGGTCACTCAGCCGGAGGTGTCGGTCACTCAGCCGCAGGTGTCGGTCACCAACGCACCGGCGCCACCGCCACTGGTGACCCCGGCAACCCAGGCGCAGCCGGCGCAAGCACCTGTTCAGCCGGCAGCCCAGGTGGGTGGAGCCACCCAATCGGGGGGAACCCCTGGCGCTCCCGGCTCGATGGGTCAGGCCGGAGCGAGTCAGGGAGGGCTCGCCACGACGGGTGCCCAACCCCAAGGTTTGCTGCTGCTCGGCCTAGCCCTGATTGGGGCCGGTGTCGTTGTGGTTGTCCTCAAACGCCGCCGGAACGACTGAGTCCGGAGGGATCGCCCGGCTGCTCGCTCGCCTGGTCGGGTTGTGAAGCCCGCAAGCGGGTAGCTTTCCGGGGTCCATCAACCAAGGAGTCCATGAGATGGCCGAGGCCGACGCTCCGCTTCTTGTGGAGCGAACCGACGACGACGTGGTGATCGCCACCCTTCGCAATGGCAAAGTGAACGCGTTGTCCAACCGGGTGCTGGACGCCATTGGCGACGCCGCCGCGGAATGGGCCAAGGATCCACCCGGCGCGGTCGTGCTGACGGGCGGGCCCAAGCTCTTTGCTGCCGGTGCCGATATCGACCAGTTCGTCGCCTCCGACGAAGGGGCTGACGACGCGGTGACCTTGGTGGACACCGATGCCGTGCGGTCGATTGCTCAGGCGTTTCGTCGAGCGAGCCGGGCATTGGAGGCCCTCCCCTGCGCAGTACTGGCGGAGGTTTCCGGCTACGCACTGGGCGGCGGGTGCGAGCTGGCGCTGGCGGCCGATCTGCGCATCGCGTCGGAACGGGCGCGGTTCGGACAGCCCGAGATCCTGCTGGGCATCATCCCCGGCGGCGGCGGCACGCAGCGGCTGGCCCGGCTGATCGGGCCGTCAAGGGCAAAGGACCTGGTGTTCACCGGACGTCAGGTGGACGCATCCGAGGCGCTTGGCATGGGGTTGGTCAACGAGGTGGTGCCCCACGATCACCTGCGTCAACGCACGTTGGAATTGGCCACCTCGTTTGCGTGCGGGCCCCGTCGGGCCATCGCCCTGTCCAAGCTGGCCATCTCCAAGGGGATGGAGGGCACCCTCGAGCGAGGACTCGACGTGGAGGAAGATGCCTTCGCTGCGGTGTTCTCAACCAGCGACGCGGCCATCGGCGTCGGGTCGTTTCAACAACACGGCCCCGGCCAGGCCCACTTCAGCGGCCGCTGATGCAGGTCATCGACAGCGGGTTCGCTGCGTCGCTTGCACGGGTGTTGCCCGGTTGGCTGCGACGGCAGACCTGGCTGTCCAGGTCGGCGGCCACGCTGCTGGGCGTGGAGGTGCTGGACACCGAGACGATCGTTCGCGATCCGGCCATTGGCTGGGTGGACGTGCGGGCAATGTTTGGCGGCGGTGTTGCCGAGCGGTATCGCCTGATCGTCGCCGTGCGCACCGAGGTGCCATCGGACATCGACCCCGATGCGGTCATCGGTGAAGTCGAGGTGGATGGGCGAACGCTGGTGGTGTTCGAAGCCATGGCCTGGCGGGCGGGGGCGCTCAGCGCCATCAGGGCGCTGATGCCCCACGTCGTCGACACCGCAGTGGCGCCCGATGCGCTGACGGTTCTGCCGTGGGGAGGCATCTCGCCGACGGTGCTGATCGATGTGCGATGGGAGATCAAAGCCCATCGGCAGGTGAGCGACCTGCCCAACCCCGATGTGGAACTGCCCGCCGCCATGGCCCGCGCCGAGGTGGGGAGGGTGGCGCCGATCGCCGAGCAGGTGACGCGCAACGGCCAGGTGGCCCTTGCCCTTCGCTCAAGCCTTCGTATCCGCCAGGATGGCCTCGACCTGGTCGCCGCCAGCCTGCGGCAACTGTTTGAGGCGCGGGTACCGCCGCGTCTGGCGCGCAATGATGTGGCCGACGAGATGGAGCAGATCGGGCGCGGTGTTGCCGAGATGCACGTGGCGCTTGGGACGACCTTTGAGAGCGAACCGGCCGATGGCGGGGCATGGGCCGAGTTGCTGCTTGCCCCATTGCACCGGTTGGGGTCGGGCCGAATCCGTTTTGACCGCCTGGAGGGCGTCTTACAGCGCTTGCAAGGCGCGGAAGACCTCGGTCGATCGATTCGAACCCACGGCAACCTGCACCTTGGCAACGTGGCACAGACCATGCAGGGTTGGATCCCGCACAACTTTGAGGGTGACGGTCGACCGTATTCGGAGCTCCGTCAAAACGTGTCGCCGCTGCGCGACCTGGGCAGGCTGGTCGTGTCATTGGGGCGGGCCGCCCGCACGATGACTGAGCACTACCTGGAGGACGACTTCGAGCGTGACCGCGAGTTGGACGTGTTGGCGGATTCGTGGGAGGAGCGGGTCGTGAGCCATCTCGTCGGGGGCTACACGTCGGTCGACGAGGTGCACCGCCTGCTGCCGGCCGGGCGCGAGGCACGCGATGCGCTGTTGCGGGTGTTCGAGCTGGAGCATCAGCTCACCAACGTCATGCCCGAGACCCATGAGTCCCCCTGGGGCTAAAGCTGGGCTCAAGCAGCGATTCGACCGTTCGCAACAGAACCTCAAGCTCCCTCGGGAGCGCGGGTGCCTTGCAGGCCATCAGCCGCGGTATCTCCATTCGTTGGGATGTCGATGTGACCGGTGGGTTCGGCTCTCATGTTGTTGAGGTAGTCGGGTGTTTGCAGCTCGAGCCAGTCGACCACGACGGTGAACGGCACACATTGGACGTCGGGTCGCAGGCACGCGTCTGCCATGAAGTCGGCGGTAGCCGGGTTGAAGGCGTTGCCGCTCCAGTTGTTGAAGTGGTTTGCGATCACCAGCGGTGCACGATTTCCAGCGAGGACAGAGGCGAGGACCGTGTCGTAAACCTCGGTGGTTCGAGCCCGCATGGCGGGGGCGACTTCGGGTCGGTCCTTGCCGCCGTTGAACCTCAGCCACAGGTTGTAGTCGAGGGTGAGGGTGCGGTCCCCGTTGAAGTAGACCGTTGAGATCGGAAACTCCCACAGACCGTCGTCGTGAGTGGGCCATTCGACACCGGTGGCGATGGCGCTTGAGTCGTAGCGGTAACCCCGATCGGCCAGCGCCGGTATCAGCGCCTCCCGGTTGTATTCCAGACATGGTGCCCGGAACCCCTCGACCGTGTTGGGATCGGCGAGGAGTGGCTCGCCGATCAGCTCGGGTGCACGGTCTTTGGCGCGTTGGAAAAGCGAGGTGAACTGGTCCAGTTCTTTGCCCCACTGAGTCGCGGTCCAGGTGGCTCCAACCTCGTTCGAGGTGCCTTTGCACAGGTGCCCGACAGCGTGGCTGCCCAGTTCGTGTCCCTCGTTGACGGCCCGGTTGAGGTTGGTCAACAGGGTGGCCAACTGCTCGTCGCTTTTGGAGAAGGCGACGTCGGCCTTGCCCGGCTCGTTGCCGGGCGGGGTGTAGTCGGTCCGTGATGCCTCTGGGACGAAGTAGGTGCCGGTCATGAATACCGTGAACGTCGCCTGCGATGCTTTGGCGGTGTCGAGGAAAAGCCGCCAGCGGTCGGCGTAGCCTCCACCGTCAAAGGAGAATATGACGAATTGGGGCGGACGCTCACCGGTGGTGAAACGGCGCATCCACGGCCGTTCAAGGTCATCTGCTGAGGCTGATGGATCTCCGGTGGTAGACGTGGGGTCGGCTGCCCACACGGACCCGGCTCGTTCGTTGGTGAGCGGTAGCTGGTCCGGCTCAGAACGCAACGAACCGACGAGGCCGACCACGAGAACAGCCACCGCAACGCCGACCAGCGCAGCACGCCAGGCGCGGAGCCGCACGCCCGGAAACTTCAAGGCCATCGGGCCTCTAGGGCGTGGGTCCGCCGTTGCATCTCCACCGAAGGATGGCCATTTGGGCGCCGGCAACGGCGCCGCCGGTGATGCCGGTTTCGACGAGCCAGGTGACGGCTTGGTTGAAGCAGCTGCCGGCTGGGACATCGGAGCACCCGTGGAGACTCGACCGGGTGCAGGACACCCCTCCCGGGGGCGGCTCCACCCGGGGGTCGAGCCGCGACCGTCTCGAGTTGATGGGGACCGCCGCCCAGCGCCGTCATTGCTGCGTTGATCGAGGCTTGTCCGTCCGGACTTGAGATATATGAGAAAGAGTCCGTGGTGGGGTGCGTGCCCATCAACAACAACTTGCCGTCATGGGGAAAGAATGAGGGGTGCCCGAAATCGCCCCCGATGAGGTCCATGGTCCATGCGGGGTTGAGATCCAGTTGCCCATCGGTCGAACGGACGCTGTCGGCAGAGTTATGCCAAACGCTCCCGCCGGTCACCCTGCCGCGGTGGAGGAAGGCCTGACGCGAATGGTCTGGTGAGACGAAAAGCGCGTTGGACATGAGTTGCTGGGAGGACCCGTAACCTTTTGCCGGATCTACATGGGCTCTCGGGTGTGGTGCCATCACCCTGTAGAACGACACATCAAATATCGGCTGATCGAGCACCCGCCTGATTGCTGTTCCACCCGATGCCCGTGGGGTCGAGACCCGCCGTCCAGTTGGAGGCCCACGTGCTCGACCAAGGCGACACCCACCAGAGATTTTCTCAGACGAAACTCTATGGCTTCTCCCTCGAAAGCTGAACGTCAACTCTAGCTCTGGCCCGGCGCAGTTGCCTGCGTTGGTGTTTGCAGTGTGAACGACGCACGACAACGGCGAGTAAGCAGGAGTTCATATTGGCTGGTGTGTCAAGGGCGTCACCGGCGGTTCTTTGGTGTTGACCGTCACCTGGGTTTGCTTCGCACGGCCGCTGCGTTCACCTACTGCCCAGTCGGTTCTTGGCTCGCCAGATCGGCGCGCTGAACCTGCTTTCCGTCGGGACCCACACGGGCACGGCGCTCCAAGGAAGCCTCTCAGCAGCGACCCGACCGATGGGCGCCATCGGCGTTCGTGCGCCAAGCTTGAGCGTCCCATGGAATCCACCGCCACCTGCACCCGCCACCCCGACCGAGCGGCCGCCGTTGCGTGTCAACGCTGCGATCGACCCATCTGTCCGTCGTGCATGACGTCGGCCTCTGTCGGCTTTCACTGCCCAGACTGCCTCCGAAGCGGGGCACAACGCACCTTGCCGGTTCGGCGGGCCGACGATCCCATCGCCACCAAGGTCATCATCGGGCTGAACGTGGTTGCGTTCGTGGCTTCGGTGATCTACTCCGCCAACCTGCGGGGTGTCGAGGCCTGGTACGTGTTTGCCGACGACACGGCGTCGGTGGCGGCGGGGGAGTGGTGGCGGGTGATCACCGGCGCGTTCCTGCACGACGGCCCGTTCCACCTCGCGATGAACATGCTGTTTATCTGGGTGTTCGGCTCGGCGCTGGAGGCCCGCCTCGGCAAGGTCGGCCTGGTGGCGTTGTACATGGCGGGCCTGTTGGGTGGCGCCTTGGGCGTGGTCTGGCTGTCGAACCCACTTGGCGTCCCGGTGGGTGCGTCGGGCGCCGGATTCGCGTTGATGGGCGCGCTGGTGGTGCTGCAGATCACCCAGGGGGTGAACCTGTGGAGTTCGGGTTTGGGTGGCCTGGTGTTGTTGAACGTCGTCGT
The DNA here is from genome assembly GCF_000299415.1 of Candidatus Microthrix parvicella Bio17-1. Lineage (NCBI taxonomy): Bacteria > Bacillati > Actinomycetota > Acidimicrobiia > Acidimicrobiales > Microthrixaceae > Candidatus Neomicrothrix > Candidatus Neomicrothrix parvicella. The sequence continues at coordinate 729,058 of NZ_AMPG01000002.1, read as the reverse complement.
CACATTGGCGTTTCGGGGCTCGATCTCGGTGGGTGGCCAACTCGGGGGCTTCGTGGCCGGCGTGGTTGCGGGCGTCGTGCTGTTTGCCGCTCCAAGGTCTCAGCTGCCGAGATCGGCCCGGGTGGCCATCGTGGGTGCGGGCGCCGTGTTCCTCTTCGGACTCACCATCGCTTCGGCCTCGGCCAGGATGGGTGCGATCTAGGCGGGCGTTTAGACGGCGGGGCCGGCGTCGACGAGGCGGGCCAGGTTGGACAGGTTGCGTCGCCACACCCACATGAGGAACGGCCTGGCGAGCACTTGGGCCGGCGGCCCGCCAAACCACCACGGAAACTCGAGTTGCTCGCTCCAGCGCACGGTGGTGCCGCCGCCGTCTCGGGGCTCGAGCGAGAAGACGCCGGTGCCGGTGACCGCACCCTCGTGACGCACCGCCATGCGCTGCTCATCGACCCATTCGGTCACCACCATTCGGTCGGTTGTTCGGAACGGACCGACTCGGGTCGCTGCGAAGAAGATGGTGCCCTCCCCGGAACGCCGGCTGCCCTCGAAGCGGATCGACACGGCATCCTCCATCCAGCGGTCGTGGTGACCCACGTCGGCAAGGACGCCCCAGGTGGACGCCACGTCGGCTTTCACGTCGACGGTCAGTTCGATTCGACTCATGGTCCGCAAGGTAATGCCACCTGGCCGGTGGGCGGGAACACCACGGCGGGAGGTCATACTTGACCTGCGTGAGCCCGACCGTTCCAGCCTCCAGCCCCGCTCAGCCGACCACCCATGCTCCGGGCGATGAGCCGGCCACCGTTGGATTCGTGGTGGGGCCCATGGGGTTTGTCGAGAAGCTGGACGGGGCCTTCGGGTTTCTCCGCATCGAGTTGGGCGCAATGCTGGCAGGAGCGGCGGTTTTGGTGCTGCCGCCGTCGTTGCTGGCACAACTACTGGCCGGACGGACCACGGCCTTCACCGTGCTGGGAGCCGACCTGAACAACGACCCCACCGGCACCGGCGCCGGGTCGGGATGGAACGGGCTCGGGTCGGTTGTTGTCAGCCTGTGGTTGTCGTTGGGCACCCTGGCGCTGGGCGTTTATGCGGCGCTGCTACTCAGGCGGCGCCTGGCGGGACAACCGGTGGAGGTGCGCTCGCTGTTGCGAGGCACCGCCCGGCGCATGGGCGGTGGGCTCGGGGCGTGGGTGCTGCACCTGGTGGGCCTGGGCATCGGCTTTGCGGTGTGCGGCATCGGCGTGCTGGTCCCCATGACCTGGTTTTTGGTCATCGGCCCGGTGATCGGCATCGAGGACGGCGGATGGCGGGCGGTGGGCCGGTCGATGTCGCTCACCCAAAGTCGATTCTTTGGCACCATGCTGGTGGTGGTTGCCTCGACCTTTCTCACCGCATTGCTGGCGGTGGTGCCCAGCGGTGTCGTCGACCTGGTCGTCAACATGCTCGCCGGCACCACGCTTCCCACCGATTGGGAGTGGGTGCCAAGAGCGGCGGCGGGTCTGTTGGCCACGGCGGCTGCCAGCACGGTCGCCGTCTCGGTGGCATTGACCTCCTACGTCGACCTGCGCTGCCGACGGGAGGGCTGGGACCTGATGTCGAGGATGGTCGACGAGTTTCCCAGTGCCCCGACCACCCAGGCTTCGAGTGCCCCATGGGCCTGATTTCCCGGCTGGGCGACGGCCCCCCTCCGCCCACACCGGACGAGGTGCGCGAGGCGTTGGCGAGGGTGGTGCCGGCACGCTCGATCATGGACCGGCTTCTCGAGCCGGTTCGAGCTTTTGTCAGGTGGATCTTCGACAGGCTGCCTTCGCCCGATATCGGTAACCCCAACTTGCCCACCGGGGGTGTCAGCGCACTGGGCTATCTCATCATCGGCGTACTCGTCGTGGTGTTGATCGGGGCGATGGTGCTGGTGGCGCTGCGTTGGGTGCGACTTCCCAAGGGTGGCGAGGCCGATGAGGTCGGCCCGACGGTGACCACCGAGGAACTGGATGACCCCGGGGCGCTGGCCATCGAGACCGACCGGCTCCTGGAGGCCGGACGGTTCAGGGAGACGTTGTTGGCGACCTACCGTCAGTGCGTGGCCGAATTGGTGGTGCTCAATCGGGTGCCCCGTTCCCGCTCGCGGACCACCGGCGAACTGCGTGCCGATGTGGCGGCCGGCCTCAATGACGTGTCGGGGACGTTTGGTGAGCTGACAGGAGCTTTTGAGGACGCCTGGTTTGGGGCCTACGAGGTGAACCGGTCCGATGTGGAGGCGGCCCGCACCCGGGGTGCCGAGGTGACCGCCGCGGCCAAGGCCGCCGGTCGGGCCCCCAGCAGCATCGACGAGTCGACGCCTGTGGAGGTGGTTCAGCTGTGAATCGGCGAGCCGGGCCGGCCGTTGCCGGGGTGGTCGTGGTGGCGCTGGCCGTCGTCGTGGTGGCGGGCAGGGGCGGTGGGGGCGGCGCCCTCGGCCCGGACGAGAAGGGCCCTCGTGGCCTGTCGATCACCGTCGACCTTGCGGAGCAGTTGGGCACCCGGGTCACCGTGATCGACGCAGGCGACCCTGTGATCGGCTACGACGCAGTGCTGGTGCCTTCGGCCGGGGCGACCCAGCCCGACCAGGCGCGGCGTTGGACCGCTGCGGCAGAGGCGGGCGCCAGCATCGTGCTGGGGCAGCCGTCGGACCGCATTGGTGCCGACATCGGCGACTACGAGCCGGTTGACCCGTCGAACGAGCCCGGCTGCACCGTGGACGGGCTGCGATCGCTGAGCCAGCCACGCAACCCCGGGGAGCCGGTGGTGCCGGGGCCGTCCGACGAGTTCTGCTTCGGGTACCCGACCGGGGCACAGGTGGTCGTGAGCCGGGTGGGGCAAGGACGGATCGTGACGCTTGGTGGCACCAGCCTGTTTGAGAACGCCTCGCTGTCCGAACGCCTTGAGCCAGGCCAGGACCCCACCGCCGACAACCTTGTCGACAACGGTCCGATGCTGGCGGCGCTGACCGACATGGGCCGAGGCTCGACGCTGGCCATCGTTCGTCCGTTTCGTGCCCCGACGGGCGAAGGCGGCGACCAGAGTCCGTTCGAGTTGTTGTCGGCAAAGTGGCGGGGCGCGCTGATCCAACTCCTGCTGGCCGCGCTGCTGCTGGCGGTGGCCCGGGCACGCCGGGTGGGTCGTCACGTGGACGAGCCGTTACCGGTGTCGATCGCCGGTTCCGAACACACCGAGGCGGTGGGCGACCTGCTGCGCCGCCGTCGCGACCCGGCCGGCACCGCCACGCTGCTGCGGGCCCAGATCCTGTCGTCGGCCCGGCGGCAACTGGGCATCGACCAATCGGCCGCTGACCCGGCCGTGTCCCGGGCTGTGGCCCAGCGACTGCAACGGCCTCCCGAACAGGTTGATGCATTGCTGATCAGCTCACCGATCAACACCGAGTCGGCGCTGGTGCGCCTGGCCAACGACCTCGAAGACCTCAGAGGAGAACTCACCCATGGAACCACCGTCAACCGACCCCAACGGGCCGGGCCCGACCCCAGCGGCCGCCTCCCTCGGAACAGCGGCCGAGCGCACACCCCATGAGGCGGTCTCCGCCCTGCGCCAGGAGGTGGGCAAGGTGGTGGTGGGCCAGGAGGGCTCGCTGGCAGGACTGGTGACCGCGCTGCTGGTGCGCGGCCACGTGCTGCTGGAGGGGGTGCCGGGCGTGGCAAAGACCCTCATGGTGAAGACCCTCGCCGCAGCGCTCGACCTGGAGTTCTCACGGGTGCAGTTCACCCCCGACCTGATGCCCGCCGACGTCACCGGCCAGATGGTGCTCAAGGCCGACGGCGCCTCGTTTGAGTTTCGTCCCGGGCCGATCTTCACCAACCTGTTCCTGGCGGACGAGGTCAACCGAACGCCGCCCAAGACCCAGTCGGCGCTGCTCGAGGCCATGGAGGAACGTCAGGTCTCGGTGGAGGGCACCAGCTACCCACTGGCCGATCCCCATATCGTGATCGCCACTCAAAACCCGGTGGAGTATGAGGGCACCTATCCGTTGCCGGAGGCCCAACTGGACCGGTTCTTGATGAAGCTGGTGGTGGGTTACCCGTCTGAGGAACAGGAGGTGGAGGTGCTGATGCGCCACCACACCGGCCTCGATCCCCATGACGTGCGGGCCGCAGGCGTGCGGCCGGTGGCCACCTCCGCCGACCTGATCGCGGCGCGGTCCGATGTGGCCAAGGTGGTCGTCGAGCCGCCGGTGATGGCCTACGTCGTGGCGCTGGCTCGTGCCACCCGGAACCAGCCCTCGGTGCAGCTGGGTGTTTCGCCCCGGGGTGCAGCGGCCCTGTTGGCCGCATCAAAGGCGTGGGCGTGGCTGTCGGGCCGGCCGTACGTGACCGCCGACGAGGTGAAGGCGGTGGCTCGACCGGTGCTTCGTCACCGCATCATGGTGCGTCCGGAACTCGAGCTGGAGGGGTCGACCGCCGACGGCATCCTCGACGTGGTGCTGTCCTCCGTCCCGGCGCCCAGGTAACCCGTGTTTCCTGTTCCCACTTGGCGACTGGCGTTGATCGCGGCTTCGCTGTCCGTCGTGGTGGTCGTGGTTGCGCCGGCCAACGCTGCGGCGGCGCTCAGCCTGCTGGTCGGCGCCAACCTGGTGCTGGGCGTGGTGGCCGTCGGAGACTTCTTCGCCACCTTGAAGCCCAGCAGGTTGGAGGTGAGGCGCGTGTTGCCCCCCACGGCCACCCAAGGTCGCGAGGCACCTCTGGTGTGGCGGCTGACCAACCCGACGAGGGCCGGGGTTCGGGTGACCTTCTCCGACGAACTGCCGCCGTCGCTTCGAGCCGCCGACAGGCGGGCCACCGTGACGGTGGCGGGCAGCGCCACGGTTGAGGTTCGAACCACCATCGAGCCGGTGCGGCGCGGCCACATCCACCTGGGGTTCATCGGCCTGCGGCTGCGCGGCCCGCTGGGGCTGGTCGGCCGCCAGGGTCGGGTGGAACTGCCCGGAGAGCTGCGGGTGTATCCGCCGTTCCGTTCACGGGCGGAGGCCGAGCTGAAGATCAATCGCGCCCGGTCGCTCCAGCTGGGGCTGCGCACGGCCAAAGGTCTGGGCGCGGGGACCGAGTTTGAGAGCCTGCGCGAGTACGGGGTGAACGACGACTTTCGTCGCATCGATTGGCGGGCCACCGCACGGATGGGCAAGCCCATCGTGCGCACGTATCGCACCGAGCGCAACCAGAACGTGGTGGTGCTGTTGGACAATGGGCGGGTGATGGCGGGCAAGGTGGCCGGTGTGCCCCGGGTGGAACACGCCATGGATGCGGCGATGATGCTTGCTGCCGTGTCCACCGGGGTGGGGGATCGCTGCGGCCTGGTCACCTTCGACACCCGGGTGCGATCGGTGGTGGCGGCCAGCCGACGAACCGACCAGGTGATGCGCCTGACCGAGGCGATGTACGCCCTCCAGCCGGCCTTGGCAGAGTCGGACTACGTCGGGGCCTTCGCAACGACGGTGGCGCGGTTCCGGCGCCGGGCACTGCTGGTGGTGTTGACCGACCTGGTGGAGCAGGCGGTGATGGAGGCCTTGATCCCGGCGATGCCGCTGATCACCCGCACCCACATGGTGCTGGTCGGCGGAGTTCAGGACCCCGAGGTGCTGGCCTGGTCACGACAAAAACCGCTGGAGCTTGAGGACGCCTACCGGAAGACGGCGGCGCTGGCGGCGCTGGCCGAACGCGAACGCACCGCCCGACGCCTGCGGGCGTTGGGCGCGCAGGTGGTCGATGCCCCGGTCGGCAGGCTGTCCGGTCGGTTGGCCGACGCCTACCTGGGGCTCAAGGCGCGCGGGGCGCTGTAGGAGCGGGGGTGCCGGCCACGATGCCGGAGGTCAGCTTGTCCGCTCTCGCGAGGTCGGCGCGTTCGGACTCCCAAGGATCGGTCGCGTCATCCGAGCGGGCCTGCGCCAGCGCAGCGGGCCCGAACGCCAGCACGTGCAGCACCGCCGCGGCCAGGGCCAGGACGCCGATGAGGATGCGGACCGCTGCGGGCAGCCCTGACGGGGTCACCAGCGCCTCGATGAACCCGGCCACCACAAACCAGATCGCCAGGCCAACCACGATGGTGACGCCGTTGCGGGCCTCGCTGGTGATGGCCTCGGTGCGGCTGCGATCCTCGCCAGGAGCCAGGATCGCCCATCCCAACTTCAGGCCGACCGCGCCCGCCACGATGATGGCCGAGATCTCCAAAAGCCCGTGAGGCAGGATCAGGCCCCAGAACGTTCCGGCAGCGTCGTTCTGGTGCATCAGCGCACCCACTGCACCGAGGCTGAAACCGTTGGACAGCAGCACAGCGACGGTCAGCGTGCCGGCGGTTGCGCCGCCCGCCAATGCCAACAGGCTCACCTGGATGTTGTTGGTCTGCACCTGGGCCGCAAACTGCCCTGCGCCCTGTGAGCTGTAGTACTGCTCGAACTCGTGATTCGCAATCAACTCCTGCTGTTCGGGGGAGATGGTGACGTCGAGGGCCTCCGGCGAATTGTTGAACCAAATTCCGGTTGCGAGAGCTGAACCAAGGAGCAACAGCGCCGACATGGCGATGGCCCGCCGTGCCTGCACCACGGCCAGCGGAAAGCCGACCGTGAAGAACGACACGAGCGCCCGCTGGGCCCGAGCCCGTCGGCCGTAGATCACCTGGCGGGCGGCGGCCACCCGGGAGCTCAGGCCGCCGATCAGCACCTGGTCGCGATGGTTGGTGCGAACGTGGCTGAGGTGGGCGGACGTCAGCTGATAGAGCCGGAGCAGTTCCTCGGTCTCATCCAGGCTGAGGCGTCCCGGCGCCACCTGGGCGCGGCCGACCAGCTCATCGAGTCGGGTCCAGGTGGCCCGGTGGGCGGCGATGTAGCGGTCGACATCCACCCACCCAGCGTACCGGTGGCGGCTCTCGTTGGGGTCCTGGCCGGTAACCTGAGGCGGGTGAGCCCCGTCCCGCAGTTTGCCGATGTCAGCCGTCGTGGTCTGGCTGCGGACCCAAACACCGTGGTGACGCCCGAGGCGGTGCTGTTGAGCCAGCCGGTGGCCGGTATCCCCAGTCGCCTGCTGGCCCGCCTGCTCGATACGTTGCTGCAAGCCGTGATCCTGTTGATCTTCGGCATTGCAGCACTGATCGTGTCCAATTCGTCCGGGACCGTTGCCGCCTACCTGTTCTTCGGATCGTTCCTGGCGGTGCTCGTCGGTTACCCGGCGGCGTTCGAGGCGTTGTGGCGGGGCCGAACCCCCGGCAAGGCTGCGGTTGGGTTGCGGGTGATCTCAGGCGAAGGCGGTCCGGTGGGATGGTCCGAGTCGCTCATGCGTGCCATCGCCGGCTTGGTGGAGATCTATTTGACCATCGGTGCCTTGGCGATCATCGCCTCGTTTTTCAGCCCGAAGGCGCAGCGGCTGGGCGACCTCATGGCCGGAACGTTTGTGGTCAGCGACCAGGCATCGGACAAGCGGCTTCAACCGGTGGTGTTCCCCACGCCTCCCGGTCATGGCGAGTATGTCGGTCTGTTGGACGTCGCACGGCTGAGTGACGCCGGTTACGGCATGGTGCGGGAGGTGCTCCTGCGGCTGGGCGCCCTCGATCCGGCCACCCGCCGGGCGATCACCAACGAACTCGGTCATCGCGTCGTGGCGCGCATCGGCATTCCGGTACCCACGTGGATGACGGCCGAAGAGTTTCTGACGGCCGTGTGTTCGGCCTATCAGCGGCGTCAGGGCGGTTTGGCCGCAGTCGGGTTGGGAGACTACGAAACGGCGGTCACCAACCCGGCCGGCGGGTGGGCCGCCCCCAGCGGGCCACCGCTGTGGACCGGCGCCGCGGTCAACCAGCCGGTGGCGGTCGGCGGATGGAGCCCATGATGACCGGTGCCGAGCACGAATCAACCATTGCGTCGGACGAGGAGGACGTGCCGGTGCACTACCTCGATCATGCCGCCACCACGCCGCTTCGACCGGAGGCCGCCGAGGCCATGGCACGGGTCACCCAGGGCGATCTGTGGGCCAACCCATCGGGCGGTCACCTGATGGCCCGCCGCGCCCGTCGCGCCGCCGACGATGCCCGCGACGAGTTGGCCGAGTTGTTTGGCGCCCGGCCCTCGGAGATCGTCTTTACCTCCGGCGGCACCGAGGCCGACAACCTGGCCGTCTACGGCACGGTGGGGCATGGCGGCCCGAGGGAGGGCCAGGCCGTGCTGTGCTCCGCCATCGAGCACCCGGCGGTGCGTCAGCCGACCCGTGATCTCGGTGGTGTGGAGGTGGCCGTCGATGGCCGGGGACGGGTGGACCTCGATGTTCTGGAGGCGACGCTCAGCGCGGCGACGAGGGCCGGCACCACGGTGGGGTTGGTCTCGGTGATCCTCGTCAACAACGAGGTGGGCACCATCGCCACGCTGAATGCGGTGGCCGATGTGGTGCGCCGTCATGCTCCGGAGGCGATCCTGCACACCGACGCCGTGCAGGCCCACCAGTGGCTGGACGTTGCTGTGTCGGCGGCTCGGGCCGACCTGATTTCGGTGGGGGCACACAAGTTTGGCGGCCCAAAGGGCATCGGACTGCTGGTGGTGCGTGACGGTCTTCACCTGTCGCCGCGGGCGGTTGGGGGCGGTCAGGAGCGCGACCGTCGTGCCGGCACCCTCAACGTGGCAGGGGTGCTGGGGATGGCCGCAGCAGCCCGGGCCACCGCCAACCATCGCGACGAGGACCTGGTGCGCATCGCCGCGCTGCGTGACCGCCTGGCCGACGGGCTTTCGGCCGCCATTCCCGGCCTGATCGAAACGGGTGTGGCGGCCGCCACCGCCGATCAGCGTGCCGCCACCATGTCCGACCGGTCGAGCAAGGTGGCGGGCAACTGCCACGTCTGCCTGCCGGGAGTGGAGACCGAGGCGCTGCTGTACCTGTTGGAGCGGGCGGGCATCATGGCCACGGCGGCCTCGTCGTGCGCAAGCGGCGCACAGGAGCCGTCGTACGTGGTCGAGGCGCTGGGCCAGCCCCGTGAGGTGGCGCTCGGGGCGTTGCGCCTGACGTTGGGGGCAGCGAGCACCGACGCCGACGTGGACGCCGCCCTCGTTGCGGTGCCCGCGGCGGTCGAGCGACTGAAGCTCTTCTCGTGAGCGCTGCGCCGGCCACCGAGCGCGTGCTCATGGCCATGTCCGGAGGCGTCGACAGCTCGGTGGCCGCAGCCGAACTGGTGGAGAGCGGCGTTGAGGTGGTGGGGGTCACGCTGAAGCTGTGGGGTGGCGAGTCTGATTCGGGCTGCTGCTCGGTGAGCGACGTCGACGATGCCCGTCGCGTGGCCGACGCGCTGGGCATCGAACACCTGGTGTTCGCGCTTGGCGACGACTTTGAGCGGGCGGTCGTGGGTCCCTACGTCGAGGCCCACGCGCAGGGCCGCACCCCCAACCCGTGCGTGGAGTGCAATCGACACATCAAGTTCGACAAATTGTTGCGGCGGGCCCGGGCACTGGGCTTCGATGCGGTGGCCACGGGTCACCATGCACAGATCGTGTCCACCCTCGACGGGCCCCGGCTGGCTCGGGGTGCCGACGACGCCAAGGACCAGTCCTACGTGCTGCACATGCTGTCGGCCGACGATCTGGCGCGAACCCGCTTTCCCATTGGGCATCTGACCAAGGACGAGGTGCGCCGCCGCGCCGATGCCCTGGGCATGCGCACCGCCCACAAGCCCGACTCCCAGGATGTGTGCTTCATCACCAGAGCCGACGGACGACGAGCGTTCCTCGAGCGTCGCATCGACCTCACGCCGGGACGGGTGGTGACGGCGGACGGTGCCGAGGTGGGCACCGTTCCGGCCCTGGAATTGATCACGCCCGGCCAGCGCAAGGGGCTGGGTCTGCCCGGTGGCGGCCGGCGTCGTTACGCCACCGCGGTCGACCTGGATGCGGGCACGGTCACCGTTGGATTCGAAGCCGACCTGGAGGTCACGGCGCTGAGCCTGTCGCAGCCGACATGGGCCGGTGGCTCTCCACCGGAGCGCGGTGCCCGGGTGCAGGTGCAGACTGCCGCCCACGGCGCCGTTCGCAACGCTGCCTGGGACGGCAACGACCGGGTCGTCTTCGACCGGCCGGAGCGTTACGTGGCCTCCGGACAGTCGGTGGTGTTGTATTCCATCCCGCTCGACGGCAACGCACAGGTGGTGCTCGGCGGCGGCATCGCCGAGCAGGCTCCCGGCCCGTAGCGATCGCCGTTCCCGGCGACGGGTTGCAGACACCCCCGGAGGTTGCCGCACTTCCGGCCGTCAGGTGGCAAAGTGTTGTGTGGACGGTGATCAGGGATCTGGAGGCGGGTTGTTTGGCCGGGTGACCTCGGCGGTCACCGGTGCGCTCGACCTCAACGAGATTCTGTCCGGCATCGATCTCAACGACCTGCTGGACCGGCTCGACCTCGACCGGGTGTTGGCCCGCATCGATGTGGGTGCTCTGATCGACCGCATCGACATCAATGCGCTGATGGAGAAGGTGGACGTCGACGCATTGATCGCCCGGGTCGACGTGGACGAGGTGGTGGCGCAGGTTGACGTGGACGCGGTGGTCGCTCGGGTTGACGTCGACGCCGTCGTCGCCAGGGTCGATGTGGACGGCGTCGTTTCCCGGGTCAATGTGGACTCGATCATGGCGGCGGTCGATATCGACGCGTTGATGAAACGGGTGGACATCGATGCGTTGTTGACCCGGGTGGACATCAACTCCATGGTCGGCCGCATCGACGTTGATTCATTGGTTCAGAACACCGAGTTGGGCGGCATCATCGCCAAGTCAACCAGCGGGGTGGCGTCCGAGGCCCTCGACGTGGTCAGGGCACAGGGCGTCGGCCTGGACGGCTTCGTCGATCGGTGGATGGCCCGACTCCTGCGGCGAGACCGATCGGGGCTTCCGAAGGGGCCCCCGTTGTTGGTGCCCGACGATGCCGGCGCCGCCGCGGCGCCGGGGGAACCCCGATGACCACCTTCGTCCCATCCGGCACCGGCCTTGGCGCAGCGGTTGGTCCTGACGCCCAACAACTGGCCGTGACCCGCCAGGGTCACTATGCGGGGCCGGTCACCCGGCTGGTGGGATATGCCGTCGACCAGGGCATCGTCAACGGGCTGTACACCGTGACCCTGGCCTTCCTGGATGCCGGGAATCGTGCGATCAACGGGCAGGCATCGGATTTGAAGATCCCGACGGCGGTGGCCACTGTGGCCTACGCGCTGTGGTGGTTGGTGTATTTCACCTATCCGTGGGCGGCCAGCGGACGTACCCCGGGCATGGCGCTCTTCGGAATCCGGGTGGTGCGCACCGACGGCGCCGTGCTGTCCCCCGGCAAGGCGCTGGTTCGAGCGGTGACGTTTCCGCTGGGGTTCGTCACGTTCGGCTTCGGGTTCCTGTGGGCGCTGGTCGATGGGCGGCGCAGGACCTTGTACGACGTGCTGGCCGGATCATCGGTCGTGTACGACTGGGACGCCCGGGCCGCCCGCCTGAGGTTCCTGGCCCGCAACAGCGCCCCCGCCACCGATGAGGTGCAGGCTTCCTCACCCACTTCGCAACCGGCCCCGTCACAGGGTGCACAGCCGGGCGGATAACCGACACGGTGCAGACCGTGGCGCCCGTTTCCGCCATTCGAAGTTCTGTGTTGTTGGTCAGCCTTGACCAAAGCCGACGCGACGCGCATCCAGCAGAAACTCGGCCGGGCGGGAGGGGGTGAACAGCACCGCCGACGTTTCTCTGGGCACGCCCATGCGGACGTTCTGGAGACGGTCGCTCAGGCTGCCAGGGGGGTTGTCGCCGTGAGTGCGGTCGCTCGGTCGGCTGAGCGTGATCACCTCGGTGGGCCCATCGGTTCGCAACTCGACCGCCAGCCCCAACGCGCCTCCGCTGAGATCGACCCGTTCGCTCGCCGGAGCACCGTCGGGGTCGGGCCCGGCAGGGTTGGTGGCAGCCGGAGCGACGCTGAGCGTCCGGTTGCGGGCGAAGAGCACCGGATCGGCCAGGGCGAGGGGGTCCACCAGGGTGAGTCCCGCCGGCACGAAGACGACGTATCGCTGAGCGAGTCGACGCGTGACGGCCCACAGCCAGGCGGCGAACAGGATGCCAATCAGCAATGCCGGAATCCCGAGTGCCCAGCGCCCAGCCGCCAGCGCCGCCACGGCGCCAACGGGCAGACCGACGCCGGCCAGCCACAGGGGACCAATCGTCACCACCAGCGCGCCGGGGCAACGAAGGCCGTACCGACGTTCAGCGCCGTAGCTGTCGCCGTTGAGGAAGTACCTGCCGATCGACGGCAACATGATGAGGGCTGCCGCCACCACACCCGTGACGAAACCAACGACGGCCAGAATCGTGGCGGTGTCGCCCGCCACCAGGATGCCGTCCCCCGCGGCGAGCAGCAGCCCGATGGCGGTGGCTGCCGGGGCCAGCGGCACCAGCAGACGCAACAACACCAATGACTCCGGTCGCACCAGCGCAGAACACACCAGCACCATCGCCCACAACAACCAGCCAACGGTGGCGAAGGTGACCGTCGAGGCGGCTGATGCTCCGTCGAGGGCCGCCGCAGGGCCGGCCCAGGCCAGAAACGGCAGCGTGAGCCAGGCGAACCGCACGATCCAGAGAGGTGTAGGGGCATCCATCGCTCAAGATTGTCCCACCGCGCCCGCTAGCGTCGAAGTCGGAGGTTTAACCCGTGCCCCTACCCAGCGATGACACGTCACAGCCCGACGCCGCACCCGGGCCCGATCCGGCTCGTGGGCCCGATGACGGCGTCCAGTTTGACGATGTGGCCCCGCTCGACGAACCGATCACGCTTCCTCCCGAATCGGACCTTGACATTCGCCCGACCGGGGCGAAGCGCAGCGATCGGCCCAAGATCGAGATGCCGGTCGGCGAGGATGCGCCGTGGGAGCAGAGCGAGTTGGCCCCCGGTCAGCGTCGACGCAGGCTCTTGATTCTGGGCGCGGTGGTGCTGGTGTTCGTCCTGGGGGCCGTGCTGTGGGCGGTGGGGGTTGGCCACAGCATCGGTGGCAACTTCGAGGCCGCCAGCAACCGCGCCGACGAGGTAAACCTGCGTTCGGCGGCAGCCGAGGTACCGGCCGACGACTACGAACTCAGCATCGACCGCTGCGACACCGATGCCACGACCGGACGCGTGGGGGTGGGGGGCACCCTCATCCTGAAGCCGGGCGTTCGTGGGGGCACTTTTCAGGTGGTGGTTGGCTTTCTCGATGGGGAGGAGGACGTGACCACCGGCGAGGCGAGCGACGATGTGGCCCTCTCCAGGCCGGGCGACAGCGCGCCGATCGATGCGCTTGGTGACGCACTCCCGGGCCACCCCGATGCCGAGTGTCTGCCGTTGGGGGTCGTGCGGCTGGCCGGTCCCGTGTCCACATCCAGCACGGGGCCGTCGTGAGCGAGGAGACGCCGCCGCCCGAGGCGGCCGGCCGCCGGAACGGTGCCGACGACGGTGTGGATGTCCCGGCACCGGAACGGGTGGAGGAACTGCGTCGCACGCTGACCCGCTGGAATACCGAGTATTACGCCGGTGACCCCACCGTGTCCGACGCCGACTTCGACGCCGCCATGCGCGAACTCGCCGACCTGGAGGCCGCGCACCCTGAACTGGCCGCCGACGACAGTCCCACCAACGTGGTCGGTGCCACGAGCGCAAACGCAACCTTCGCCGAGGTCGGCCATGCAGTGCCGATGATGAGCATCGACAACGCCATGTCGATCGACGAACTGCGCGGCTGGGCTGATCGCGTTCGGCGCCGCCTCGACTCGGCAGGTGTCACGTCGCCGGTGCATTACAGCTGTGAGCTGAAAATCGACGGCCTGGCCATGTCGCTTCGCTATGAGAACGGCCGGTTCGTTCGGGCCGCCACCCGGGGCAACGGCAGGGTGGGGGAGGATGTCACCGCCAACGTCGCCACCATCTCGGAAATCCCCCACGATCTGGGCGGGGACGCTCCCGAGGTGCTGGAGGTTCGGGGCGAGGTGTACCTGCCCGTGGCCGTGTTCAACCTGCTCAACGAGGCGAGGGATGCCGCAGGCGAACCCCGCTACGCCAACCCTCGAAACACCGCCGCCGGATCGTTGCGTCAAAAGGACGCCACGATCACCCGCACCCGTCACCTCAGCTTCTGGTGTTACCAGCTGGGCGAGTTGGTGGGCGCCGAACACCCGCCCGGGCACGCCGCCGTACTCGGGTGGTTGGGGTCGTTTGGTTTCCCCGTCAATCCCAACACCGCCACCTTCGACTCGCTCGACGGGGTCATCGACTTCGTCGAGCACTGGGTGGAACATCGCCACGACCTCGATTACGAGATCGACGGTGTGGTGATCAAGGTCGACGAGTTGGCCGCACAACGGGCCCTGGGCGCCACCTCGAAAGCGCCGCGATGGGCGATCGCCTACAAACTTCCGCCCGAGGAGCGCACCACCCGCCTTCACGACATTCAGGTGTCGATCGGCCGAACCGGCGCCGCCACGCCCTTTGCGGTGCTCGAGCCCGTGCTGGTGGCGGGCTCCACCGTGAGCATGGCCACCCTGCACAATTCCGATCAGGTGGCGGCCAAGGACGTCCGGCCGGGCGACCTGGTGATCGTACGCAAAGCCGGCGATGTGATTCCTGAGGTGGTGGCCCCGGTGCTGGCAGAACGGCCCGTCGGCACACGGCCATGGGTGTTTCCCACGCTCTGCCCGTGTCCGCTTGGCAGCACCCTGGTGCGTCCGGAGGGGGAGGCGAAGCATCGCTGCGTCAATGCCGAGTGCCCGTTCCAACGGCTGGCCCGCCTGGCGTACTTTGCCTCGCGAGGAGCCCTCGACATCGATGGGCTGGGTGAGCGGCAGCTCCAACGGTTCATCGACCTTGGCCTACTGTCCGACGTGGCGGACATCTATTCGCTGGACTTCGAGGCGATTGCAGGGCTGGACGGCTATCAGCAACGCTCGGTGGACAACCTGGCCGCCTCGATCGAGGCGTCCAAGGATCGGCCCCTGGAACGCCTGCTGGTGGGTCTCAACATCGTGCACCTGGGGCCCGCCGGTGCCGAACTGCTGGCCCGCCGCTCTGAGAACCTGGACGCCATCGTGGCGGCCGAGGAAGGCGAGCTGGCCGCCATCGATGGCATCGGGCCCGTTATCGCCGCCTCGGTGGCAGGGTTTTTTGCCGTTGAGGACAATCGCGACCTCGTCGAACGCCTGCGGGTCGCCGGCCTGAACTTTGAGGGCACGGGCGAAGCGACGCTGCCCCAGACGTTGGCCGGTAGATCGGTGGTGGTCACCGGCACGCTCGAGGGCTTCAACCGGGAGGAGGCCGCAGCGGCCATCAAGGAGCGCGGCGGCAAGTCCCCGGGGTCGGTGTCCAAAAAGACCACGGCGGTGGTGGTGGGGGAGGACCCCGGCGCCTCCAAGCTGACCAAGGCCCACGACCTTGGGGTACCCATCTTGGATGAGCCGGCGTTCGTTGCGTTTCTCGCAACGGGTGAGTTGCCCGAATGACCCCCGAGGCCGTGCTCTTTGACTACGGCGGGGTGTTCACCGAGTCGCCTTTTGCGGCGGCCCGGCGGGCCTTCGAACGCTTGGGTATCGACCCGGTTCAGGGTCACGAGTGGATCTTTGGCTCCTATGAGGTGGACACGGCCCATCCGTGGCACCGACTGGAGCGCGGCGAGACCTCGGCCCAGGCCGCGCGGGACGAGATCATGGCCACCGCGGCTGCCGCCGGTGTTGAGCTGGACCCCTGGGTGGTGCTCGCCGAGTTGGCGGGTGGCGAAACCCGCGCCTGGATGACCGATGTGCTGGTGGCGGTGCACGCAGCCGGGGTGACGACCGCCATCGTGACCAACAACCTTGTCGAGTTCGCCGATCACTGGAAGGCGGGTCTGCCCATGGACGCCGTCGACGTCATCGTCGATTCGTCCGCCGAGGGGGTGCGTAAGCCCAATCCCGCCATCTACCGGCTGGCACTCCAGCGGGTTGGCGTCAAGGACCCGCAGTCAGCGGTGTTCGTGGACGATGCGCCGTCCAACGTTGCCGCCGCACGGGCGCTGGGCCTCATCGGGCTCGACGTGCCCCACGACATCATCGGGGCACGTGCGTGCGCCGTCACGTTGTGTGGGCTGCTCGGTCTGGAACCACCGCCCTCCTTGAGTGACGGGTGAGCAGTAGGGCGGCTCAGGCGGCGGAGAAGCACCAGGTGACGTTGCGGCCGCTGGTGGGTTCGGCGTTCACCTTCCACACGTTGGCCGCAACGCAGTTCCGGCCGGTCTCGAA